>NZ_JBITIE010000007.1:0-394861 GCF_044458665.1 Streptomyces sp. NPDC050422 | reverse complement strand
GTTGATAGGCCAGATGTGGAAGCCCGGTAACGGGTGGAGCTGACTGGTACTAATAGGCCGAGGGCTTGTCCTCAGTTGCTCGCGTCCACTGTGTTAGTTCTGAAATAACGAACGGCCGTGTTTTGTTCCGGTGTTGGTTAATTTCATAGTGTTTCGGTGGTCATTGCGTTAGGGAAACGCCCGGTTACATTCCGAACCCGGAAGCTAAGCCTTTCAGCGCCGATGGTACTGCAGGGGGGACCCTGTGGGAGAGTAGGACGCCGCCGAACTCCTTTTGATAGTTAAGCCCCGTGCCCTTGTGGCACGGGGCTTTTCTGCGTTCCGACCGTTTAAGGTCGTGGCATGCGCTACGAACTGGTCATCTTCGACAACGACGGTGTGCTCGTGGACAGCGAGCCGATCGCCAACACCATCCTGGCCGGCTACCTCACCGAGCTCGGACACCCCACCTCGTACGAGGAGTCCCTCCGCGACTACATGGGGTCCGCCGTGCACCGTGTGCACGACCTCGTCGAGGAGCGGGGCGGGGAGAAGCTGCCCGCGGACTTCGACGACACGCTCAACTCACGGATCTTCGCCGCGTTCCAGCAGGAGCTGGAACCCGTCCCCGGCGTGCAGGAGGTGCTGGGGGAGCTCGTCGCCGACGGGATCCCGTACTGCGTCGCGTCCTCCAGCAGCCACGAGCGGATCCGGGTCAGCCACCGCAAGACAGGGCTCGACCAGTGGTTCGAGGAGGAGTGGATCTTCTCGGCCGAGGATGTGGGCCGGGGGAAGCCGGCGCCCGATCTGTTCCTCTTCGCCGCCGAACGGATGGGCGTCGCCCCGGAGCGGTGCGTCGTCATCGAGGACAGCCCGCTCGGGGTGGAGGCGGCCAGGGCGGCGGGCATGGACGTGTACGGGTTCACGTCCATGATGCCGGCGGACCGACTGGCCGGTGTGACCGGGCATTTCTCCGACATGGGACAGCTGCGGGAATTGCTTGCCTGACGCGTCTACCCATGGGTAGAGACTGGCTCTACGCTCGCGCCCATGACAGATGCACGTTTGCGGCACGGCAGAGCCTCCCTTGCGTTGAGCTTCTTCGTGCAGGGCGTCACCTTCGCTCTCCTCGTGACCCGGATCCCCGCCATTCAGGACCGGTACGGGATATCCGACGGCCTGCTGCCCGTGTTCCTCGCTGCCGTGCCGATTCTGGCCGGTGTGGGCAGCGTGGTCACCGAGAAGGTGGTCGCGCGGGTACGGCCGAGGGTGGTCCTGTGGTGGGCGCAGCCGCTCGTGCTGCTTGCGCTGCTCGGCGTCGGGGCCGGCAGCGAAGTCTGGGAAGCGGCCCTGGCGCTCGGGGTGTTCGGGCTGTCCGTCGGCGCGCTGGACGCCTCCATGAACATGATGGGGGTCAGCCTGCAGCGGGCGTACGGACGCTCCATCATGCTCGGATTCCACGCCGCGTACAGCCTGGGCGGGATCGCCGGGGCGTCCATGGCGTGGGCCGGGGCGCACTGGGATCTGTCGCTGCTGGTCTCGTACTTTCCTGCGGTCGTGGTGCTGCTGCCCGTCGCGTTCATCGGGAGCCGGTGGTACGTCGAGGGGAAGCAGGAGGAGCAGCTACAGGGTGCGGAGCGAGGGAAGACCGGTTCGGTCTCCTTCAGGCTGCTGATGCCGCTCTGTCTGGTGATGTGCTTCGCGTACATCGGGGATTCGACCGTCTCCAACTGGAGCGCGAAGTACCTGCAGGACGTGCTGGGGAGCTCGGAGCAGCTTTCGACCGTCCCGTACAACGTCTACATGGTGACGACGCTGCTGGGGCGGGCCGTCGGGGACCTGGGGGTGCGGCGGTTCGGTGCCGTGGCCGTGGTGCGGTCGGGGAGTGTGCTGGCCGCCGCCGGGTTCGGTGTGGTGGCCGTCGCCGGTGGTGCCTGGGTGGGGATGCTCGGGTTCACGATGCTCGGGCTCGGGCTCTGTGTGATCGTGCCGCAGACGTTCGCGGCTGCCGGGCGGATGTTCCCCGGGGCGAGCGACTCCGCTATCGCCCGGCTGAACATCTTCAACTACGTGGGGTTCCTCGTGGGCTCGCCCCTGGTGGGGGCGCTCGGGGACGCGTGGAGCTACCGGGGCGCGATGCTCGTCCCCATGGTGCTGGTGCTCGCGATGCTGGTGTACGCCAAGTCGTTCGGCGCGGAGCCTGCCCGATACGGTGGCGGGCATGAGCGGCCGCGCACAGTTGATGTGGGATGACGCAGTAACGGGATACGACTTCGGGGACAGTCATCCCATGGATCCGGTCAGGCTCGCCCTGACCATGGGGCTGGTGCGGGCGTTCGGTCTCGACCGGGCGGTGGACGTGGTCGCGGCCAAGGCGGCCGGGGATTCGACGCTGCGGCTCGTGCACCGGTCCGACTACGTGGCGGCCGTGCGGGCGGCCTCCGCCGATCCGCGGGCCGCGGACCAGAGCTACGGGATCGGGACGACGGACGATCCGGCGTTCGCCGGGATGCACGAGGTTTCGGCGCTGATCGCCGGGCAGTCGGTGGCGGCCGCCGAGGCCGTGTGGCGGGGTGAGACCGGGCACGCCGTGAACTTCACGGGTGGGCTCCATCACGCCATGCCCGGCGGGGCGGCGGGTTTCTGTATCTACAACGACCCGGCGCTCGCCATCGCGCGGCTGCTGGAGCTGGGGGCGGAGCGGGTCGCGTACGTCGATGTGGACGTGCACCACGGCGACGGGGTGCAGGCGGCGTTCTGGGAGGACCCGAGGGTTCTGACGATCTCGCTGCACGAGCACCCGCGCACTCTCTTCCCGCAGACCGGGTGGCCGGAGGAGACCGGTGCCGGGGCGGGGGAGGGCGGTGCGGTCAATGTGGCGCTGCCGGCCGGTACGGGGGACGCGGGGTGGCTGCGGGCGTTCCATGCGGTGGTGCCGGAGCTGCTGGCGGACTTCCGGCCGCAGGTGCTGGTGACGCAGCACGGGGCCGATACGCACTTCGAGGACCCGCTGGCCCATCTCGCGGTGTCGCTGGACGCGCAGCGGGCGGTGATGGCGGCCTGTCACGACCTGGCGCACGAATACGCGGACGGTGGGCGATGGGTGGCGCTCGGCGGGGGTGGTTACGCGGTGGTGGATGTGGTGCCGCGGTCCTGGACGCATCTGGTGGGGATCGCCGCGCACGCGCCGGTGGACCCGGCGTCGGTGATCCCGTCGTCCTGGCGGGACGAGGTCTACGCGCGGACCCGGCAGCTCGGCCCGGCCCGGATGACGGACGGGCGTACACCGTCGTGGAAGGCGTGGGAGGACGGCTACGATCCCGCGGACCGGCTGGACCAGGCGGTGCTCGCGACCAGGCGTGCGGCGTTCCCGTTGCGGGGGCTGCTGACCTGACGGCCGGAGCGGTGGCGTGTTCCGGTTACGCCAACTGTGGGGCGTCATCCGGGTTTTGGCCCCTGGGTGCTGTGGGTGGGGGAGCATCGGCAGGGTGTTGAGCACCGGAGCGCTGCGTGCGCATCTGCTGGCGGCCCGGCTGGCCGGGCCCGTGGCCACCTCGCGGGAAGTGAGTCTGCGGAGTTATCGGCTGTTCGCGGCCAGGGATCCGCGGGTGACGCTCGGACTCGATCCCGGACGGGGCTGGGGGGAGCGGGAGCTGCTGCGGCTGATGGCCGACAAGTGCGGGGTCTCGGGTGATCCCGCGCATGTGGCGGGCCCCGATGTGATCGATCCGGAGCGGACGATGGCGGGACTGGACGCGTTTGCCGGGCGGTTGGCAGATGCCGCGGTCCGGGGGGCGCCGGTGCTGTTCGGGACGGGGCATCCGCATCGGCTGCTCGGTTTCTACGCGGCGCTGGCAGACGCCTTGTCGGCGGTGGGGTGCACCGTACTCACCCCCGCGCAGGGGCGACGTATCGACATAACGACCCGGTTCGGCGTACGTACGTACAACCTCGACTACGTACGGGGAGTCGCGCTGGTGCGCGAACCCGGCGCGCGGGTGCCCGGCGGTGGCACCGGCGCACACACCCACTCACCGCTGCCTCTGAGGGTGGCGCTGGAGGCCGCGGCTGACGCCCGGGGGCCGCTGCCGGAACTTGTCGTGGGGGACCACGGCTGGGTCTGCGGGGCAGGTCAGCTGGGCATCGAGGCGATCGGCCTGGCCGATACGGACGATCCCGCGCTGTTCGTCGGGGAGGCGGAGGGCCGGGTGGCGGTCGCCGTCCCGCTCGACGACGCCGTGCGATCCGCGTACTACCTGCCGCTGACGCGCTATGTACTCAATCGGGCGTGTCTGTCACAGTAGGCGGCCGATCGTCTCTCCTCTTCCCCACTCGCATCACCCGCCCCTAATCTGGGGAGTGAGCGCACAACGACGAAGAGTCACCGGAGGGGAAGCCGGTGCGCGTCTCGTGCGGAAGGTACAGGTGGGTCATGGCTGCTGACAGCGAGAGGCCTCTTAACGAGGTCAAGTTTCTGACCGTGGCGGAAGTCGCCTCGGTCATGCGAGTGTCGAAGATGACCGTGTACCGCTTGGTGCACAGCGGTCATCTGCCGGCGATCCGGGTGGGAAGGTCCTTCCGGGTGCCGGAGCAAGCGGTTCACGAGTATCTCCGCGAGTCCTTCGTGGGGGTGGGGACGGCCTGACATTCCCCTCGGATTACGTACCTCACCCGGTGGCGGGTAGGCTAGGCCGACGTAGGTCGTGTGGGCCCAGACGCCCCGCACCAGTGAAGAAGAAGTGAGCGAGGGTAGTCGTGGGCTCTGTTATCAAGAAGCGGCGTAAGCGGATGGCCAAGAAGAAGCACCGCAAGCTGCTCAAGCGCACGCGCGTTCAGCGTCGCAACAAGAAGTAAGCGAACGCAGTTCGTGAAATCCGCAGCCCTTTCGCCGATGAGGCGGGAGGGCTGCGGTGCTGTGCGGGGGGTGTGTCCTGCGGGGGCACACATTCGGGCCAAGACGCGGGAGAAGGCCGCCGCGCAGGCGTCACAGAGCAACATCCACCCGCTACGGTGACGACCGGGGGAGTGCCTTTTTCTCGGGCGCCCCTTCCACTCACTTCACGGGAGACCGACGGAAGGCGCTGATCTTGGGGAAGGTCGTGCTCGTCACGGGAGCGGCCCGGCAGCTGGGCGGCCGGTTCGTGCGGCGCATCCAGCGTGATCCGGACGTGGACCGGGTGATCGCGGTCGACGCGGTCTCGCCGGGGCACCAGCTGGGCGACGCCGTCTTCGTCCGCGCGGACATCCGCCAGCCCGCCATCGCCAGAGTCCTCGGCGAGCACGCGGTCGACACGGTCGTGCACCTGGACGTCAGCGCCAAGGCGCTGGGGGCCCAGGGGCGTACCGCGGTCAAGGAGACCAACGTCATCGGCACCATGCAGCTGCTCGGTGCGTGTCAGAAGTCCCCGTCCGTCCGGCGGCTGGTGGTGAAGTCCAGTACGGGTGTGTACGGCTCCGCGCCCCGTGACCCGGCGGTCTTCCATGAGACGACCCCGCCCAAGTCCCTGCCCAGCGGGGGCTTCGCGAAGGACGCGGTCGAGGTCGAGGGGTACGTACGGGGCTTCGCGCGCCGCAGGCCGGACGTGGCCGTGTGCGTGCTGAGGTTCGCGAACATCCTGGGGCCCGACCCGGACTCGCCGCTCGCCGACTATCTGTCGCTGCCGGTGCTGCCGACGGTGTTCGGGTACGACCCGAGGCTCCAGTTCGTGCACGAGGACGATGTCCTGGCCGTCCTCGCCATCGCCTCGGGCGAGCCGCGGCGCGGGACGCTGAACAGCGGCACGTTCAACATCGCCGGGGACGGGGTGCTGCTGCTCTCGCAGTGCTCGCGGCGGCTGGGGCGGCCGACGATGCCGCTGCTGCTGCCCGCGGTCACATGGGTCGGGCAGGCGCTGCGTACCGTCGGCATGACGGACTTCTCGCCGGAACAGATCCGGCTGCTCACCCATGGCAGGGTGGTCTCCACGGTCCAGATGCGCGAGACCCTGGGCTTTCGGCCGCGGTTCTCCACGGCGGAGACCTTCGCCGAGTTCGCGCGCAGCCGGGGGCCGGGGCTGTTGCCGCCCGCGGCGGTGGGCCGGGCCGTCGACAGGCTGGCCGCGAAGCCGTTCGCCGGGGGCAGCGGCGGCGACACACACCCGACTCCGAGCGTCAGGTAGAGGAGCGCACCGACGATGGCGGATGCCAAGGTCATTCCGTTCGACGACGACCGTTCGCGGTCGGGGGGTGTGCCGCGCACTGCGCGCCGGCGGCCCTCGGGGCGCGGTACGGGGTCCGTCAGCGCCCTGCCCGGGCAGCCGGGCGCCGCCGTGCCGCCGGAGGGGCCAGAGGAGCCTGTGGTGGCCCCTGAGAACCCGGGAGGCGGCGGCTGGGACCGGCGGATCGCGGGCGGGCTCGCGTTCCTGCGGCGGCGGGTCACGGGCGAGTACGACGTCGACGAGTTCGGTTACGACGAGGAACTCACCGACCAGGTCCTCATGTCGATGCTGCGGCCGGTGTACGAGAAGTACTTCCGGGTCGAGGTGAAGGGCATCGAGAACATCCCGTCGGAGGGCGGGGCGCTCATCGTGTCCAACCACTCGGGGACGCTGCCGCTGGACGGGCTGATGCTCCAGGTCGCGGTGCACGACAACCATCCGGCGGGGCGGCATCTGCGGCTGCTCGCGGCGGACCTGGTCTTCATGCTGCCGGTCGTGAACGAGCTGGCCCGCAAGGCCGGTCACACGCTGGCCTGCGCGGAGGACGCGGAGCGGCTGCTGCGGCAGGGCGAGGTCGTCGGGGTGATGCCGGAGGGCTTCAAGGGCGTCGGCAAGCCGTTCGGCGAGCGGTACAAGCTGCAGCGCTTCGGGCGGGGCGGCTTCGTGTCGACGGCGTTGCGGGCCGGGGTGCCGATCGTGCCGTGCTCGATCGTGGGGGCGGAGGAGATCTACCCGATGATCGGCAACGCGAAGACGCTGGCGCGGCTGCTGGGGTTCCCGTACTTCCCGATCACGCCGACGTTTCCGTGGCTGGGGCCGCTGGGTGCGGTGCCGTTGCCGACGAAGTGGACGATCCAGTTCGGTGAGCCGATTCCCACGGACGGGTATCCGGTGGAGGCGGCGGAGGATCCGATGCTGATGTTCAACCTGACGGATCAGGTGCGGGAGCAGATTCAGCACACGTTGTACAAGTTGCTGGTGCAGCGGCGGTCGGTGTTCTTCTGAGTTGTGCGGGGTGCGGGGGTGCCCGGGAGGCCTCGAGGTGCGCCAGGGCGCGGGTCTTGTCCTCAATCGCCGGACGGGCTGGGGATTGTTGGCCTCGGGTGTGCCGGGGTGCGGGCTTTGTCCTCAATCTCCCCCATAGCCTCAAAGGCATGGGGGACCCCCTCGACGGGCTTGATTTTGCCGGGGCGCGCTTGGTTGTGGTGGGGCGGCCTCGGGTGTGGTGGGGCGGCCTTGGAGGCCGCCCCGGGCGGTGCGTCAGTTCTTGTCGTCCTGGGCGTCTATTCCGAGGCCGCCGATCAGGCCGGGGATCAGGGGCGGCAGGGTGATGTCCGGTGACGGGGTCGTGCTCGGTGTGTCCTGTGTCGGTGTGGTGGCTTCGGGCAACGGCGGGTCGAAGAGCCCGTCCGTGCCACCGCCGATCAGGCCGTCCGCCGGGGTGCTGCCCGAGCCCGAGGGCCGGGGCGAGGAGCTGGTGCCCGTAGTGCTGTCGTGCGTCCCGGAGGGGGACGAGGGCGACGGGGGGTGCGAACGGGAGGACGGGGCCGAGCCGGTGCCGGTGGTGCCGGACTCGCTGGTTCCGTCGTCGGTCTCCGGAGGGCGGGGCAGCAGCGACTGCAGCGGCTCGACCTCTTCGTCTATGGCCGCGAAGACAGAGCTCACCTGGTCGCCGATGTCGGTCAGCTGTACGGGGAGACGGTTGCGGAGGCTGCTCCAGCTGTCGCGGTGGGCGCGGGAGAAGGAGTCGAGGGTCTGGATGGGACCGATCGTGCCGTCGCGCTCGTAGGCGGCGTGGAGGAGACGGTGGCCCTCGGTGGCGTCGTGGGTCATGCCGTTGAGCGTGCGCCTGACCTCGCCGAGCTGCTCGTGGTCCAGGTCGCCGGAGCGGGCGCGCTCCATCAGCCTGCGGGCTTCGCTGAGCCGGGTCGAAGCCTGGTCCAGGTAGACCTCGCCGCGGTCCGTGTCGCCGTCGGCCAGGCCGAGGTGGATGTCTTCCATGCCGCGTTTCAGCCCGTAGAGGGAGTCACCCGGCAAGGCGTCGGAACTGGCAGCGGCCACGCCGCCGAAGGCCCCCGCGGCCACACCGACGGTGAGCCCGCCGGCTGCGAGGCCTTTCGTCCAGCGTGATCTGGGGCGCAGTTTCCGGAGTGGCGAGGCCCGGTGGGCCCCCTTGCCCCGTTGTTCGGGCACCGTAGGGTCCGCGGACGCGGCGCCCTCGGCGAACATGGCCTCCATGGCGGCGACGAGCTGGGCTCGCTGCACCACTTTGACCTCGGGATCCAACTCCGGCTTCGGTAGTTCACCGAGGCCGTTCGCCAGGGCCAACAGCGGTCCGGGGCCGGCCTGTTCAGCCGGGTCCTCGGGCTGTACGGCCGCCGCACCGCGGAGCGACTGCTCCTCCAGGGCCAGGGCGAAGGCGTTCGCCCGCCGGTGTGCCGAAACGTTTGCGATCACTGGCGGCACCTCCTCTCGTCATGACGGTCGACTCCCCTGTGGGTCCGGAAGGTTGCACACCTTGAGCGCATCCACACGATTGAGTGAGTGTCTGCGGACATGGGGTGACGACAGGGAGCCTGCAACCGGCACAACGAGCGGCGCGGCATTGGGGTTACGCACGAAAGATGATCGGACCAGTGCGTGATGAACATATCGCAGAGAGTAGGACCGACCGATTCGGTCCGGGGTGGGTCAGCGGGCATCGTCCGGAAGGAGCCGGGCGAGGGTGCGGACGGCGCGGTACTGCAGAGTCTTGATCGCGCCCTCGTTCTTGCCCATCACCCGCGCGGTCTCGGCGACCGAGAGGCCCTGCAGGAAGCGCAGGGTCACGCACTCCTGCTGCTGGGGATTGAGTCGGCGCACGGCTTGCAGCAGTGCGGCATTGGAGAGGGACTCCAGTACGGAGTCCTCGGGGCTGCGCTCGACCTCGTTGGCGTCGAGCATCTCGCCTGTGGTCACTTCCAGTCGGAAGCGACTGGATTTGAAGTGGTCGGCGACCAGATTGCGAGCGATGGTGACCAGCCAGGCGCCGAAGTCGCGGCCCTGCCAGGTGAAGGTGGAGATGCGCCGCAGGGCGCGCAGGAAGGTCTCACTCGTGAGGTCCTCCGCTGTCGCCTTGCCGCCCACCCGGTAGTAGATGTAGCGGTACACGGTGTCGCTGTACTGGTCATAGAGGCGGCCGAAGGCGTCAGCCTCACCGGCCTGTGCGCGCTCGACGAGATCCATCATGCGCGCGCTGTCGCTGTCGGCGGTCGGCCGACGAACGGTGGACGTGGTTGTTGCGCCGCGGTTGCTGCGTCTTCCGACCGCCGCGCCGCGTTCGGCCAGGGCGTAGCAGGGGCCGGCAGGTGCAGGGGTGGCAAAGGCGGGTACGGCGTACGCGGTGGGGACGAAGCCGCGCAAGCGGTCGGCGACCGTTGCGCGCAGCGTAGCCAGGCCCGAGGCGTCAACCCCGACGTGTGGGTACACGGGACTCCCAGAGGCAGAGCTTCCATCACGTGCAGTGCGAAACCGTCACTCGTCGTAGTGAGTGGTGGGTTCCGAATGCGTCTGAGGAGAATAACGCTTCGTACAGGCAGTGCTACACCCAGTTGCGGAAATCATCGGTTACGTCGCTTCAGTAGCGACTACGCGACGCATCAAGTGGCACATCGTGACCGGTTGTTGATCGAATTGCTTCGAGATCTGTCTGGGGCTGCGACAGGTTGTGGTCGAGTGCGGGTAACCCGACTGGCCGGAGCGGTCGGTGGGTACGGGGTCCCGATTGGCGGCAGGGGGCCGGGCGTGGCCCGGCCCCGAGGGGCCCGGGTCAGTGGCGGCGGCGGTGCAGGGCGACAGCTGCCGCGGTGCCGCCGGCGAGGGCGCCCACACCGGCCGCGGCCGGGATGCCGACCTTGGCGGCCTTGCGGCCGGTCCGGTAGTCGCGCAGCCGCCAGTCCCGGGCGCGCGCGTGCTTGCGGAGCTTGGTGTCCGGGTTGATCGCGTACGGGTGCCCGACCAGGGACAGCATCGGGATGTCGTTGTGCGAGTCGCTGTACGCCGCGCAGCGGGCCAGGTCCAGGCCCTCCGCCGCGGCCAGGGCGCGTACCGCTTCGGCCTTCGCGGGGCCGTGCAGCGGTTCGCCGACCAGGCGCCCGGTGTAGACGCCGTCGACCGATTCGGCGACGGTGCCCAGTGCCCCGGTCAGGCCGAGCCGGCGGGCGATGATCGTGGCGGTCTCCACCGGGGCGGCGGTGACCAGCCAGACCTTCTGGCCGGCGTCGAGGTGGGCCTGGGCGAGTGCGCGGGTGCCGGGCCAGATGCGGTCGGCCATGTACTCGTCGTAGATCTCCTCGCCGATCGACATCAGCTCGGAGACGCGGTGGCCCTTCACGATGGACAGGGCGCTGTCGCGGGCGTCCTGCATGTGTTCGGGGTCCTCGACGCCGGCCAGCCGGAACCAGGCCTGCTGCCAGGCGAACCGGGTGAGTTCGCGGCGCTCGAAGAACTTCCGCTTGTACAGCCCGCGACCGAAGTGGAAGATCGCGGCGCCCTGCATCACGGTGTTGTCGAGGTCGAAGAAGGCGGCGGCGCGGTCGTCGCCGACGACGGGGAACTCGGGTTCCCCTTCCTGCGCGGCGGACTGCGCGCCGGAGGCGGCGCCGTCCTCGGCGCCGGGGGACTGCTCGGCGGCGAGCGAGGACTTCCGTGCTGCCTCCGCCGCCGCTTCGCCTGCCAGCACGCTTCGTGCTGTCGCGGAACGCCTACGCGGTGTGAGCCATCCAAGAGCGGCCATGCCGTGAGCATAGCCAGTTGCCCCGCCCCTTCCCGACCTGCCGGGATGCGGTGGCGTGAACTCTCGGAGACCGATGTGTTGAACAGGCGATTCCGGGCGTACCGGTTCACGGCCGGATCAAGGTCGGGCTCGCCCCCGGGGCGGCGCAGAATGAGAGGCATGAGTGCCCTGCTGCGTCGTACGAAGAAGAAGCCCGCCGACCGCGTGGTGACCCTGGTCGGGAAGCCGGGGTGTCACCTCTGTGACGATGCCAGGGCGGTGGTGCGGACGGTCTGCGCGGAGACCGGCGCGTCCTGGGAGGAGAAGGACATCACCCAGGACGAGGAGCTGTACCGGGAGTACTGGGAGCAGATCCCCGTGGTCCTCGTAGATAACGAACAGCACACGTTCTGGCGCGTGGACCCGGTGAGACTGCGCAGTGCGCTGATTTCCTGAGTGAAACCCGGTTACCATCGTGGGCGTTTTGAGTGGTCTCGGGGGCGTGGCTGTGAGGAGTGTGTTCCGCTTTGCCCCCTTCGGGCCTGCAACGGGCTGATGCGATCCGTGGTTCCTGGATCGCGCGACGGATGCGCGTGACCCCGGTCACTTTGACCGGACAAAACGGACACTATCTTTGTGCACGCGTTCACAAAGACATAGCCTGCATTCGACGGGGCGGTCTTGGGACATACGGCCGCCTGCAGCCCCGCTCATCCCGCAGGAGCACCGTGGCAACTGGCCGAAATCACCGACCGGCGACCCGTAGCCGAGGAATTCCCGAGGCCACCGTCGCCCGACTCCCGCTGTATCTCCGCGCACTGACCGCGCTCTCCGAGCGTTCGGTCCCCACGGTCTCCTCCGAGGAGCTCGCCGCGGCGGCAGGGGTCAACTCCGCGAAGCTGCGCAAGGACTTCAGCTATCTCGGTTCGTACGGGACGCGAGGCGTCGGCTACGACGTCGAGTACCTCGTCTACCAGATCTCGCGTGAGCTCGGCCTCACCCAGGACTGGCCGGTCGCCATCGTCGGCATCGGCAACCTCGGCGCGGCGCTCGCCAACTACGGCGGTTTCGCCTCCCGCGGGTTCCGGGTCGCCGCGCTGATCGACGCCGACCCCGCGATGGCCGGAACGCCGGTCGCCGGGATCCCCGTCCAGCACGCCGACGACCTGGACCGCATCATCAGCGAGAACGGCGTGTCGATCGGTGTGATCACCACGCCGCCCGGCGCCGCCCAGCAGGTCTGCGACCGGCTCGTTGCCGCGGGTGTCACCTCCATCCTGAACTTCGCCCCGACCGTGCTCTCGGTGCCCGAAGGTGTCGACGTGCGCAAGGTCGACCTCTCCATCGAGCTGCAGATCCTCGCCTTCCACGAGCAGCGCAAGGCAGGTGAGGAGGCTGCCGACAACGCCCCCGACCCCGCCGCGCCGCCCGTGCGCGCCACGACCAGCAGCCGGAAGGGACCCGACGGGGACATGCCCGCCGTGATGCCGGCATGAGTCTCCTTGTCGTAGGGCTGAGCCACCGCAGCGCCCCCGTCTCCGTGCTGGAGCGGGCCTCGCTGTCCGCCGACAGCCAGGCCAAGCTGCTGCAGGACACCCTCGCCGCGGAGCCCGCGGTCGAGGCCGCCGTCCTCGCCACCTGCAACCGCATCGAGCTGTACGCCGACGTGGACAAGTTCCACGCGGGTGTCGCCGAGCTGTCCACGCTGCTCGCCCAGCACAGCGGCGTCGGTCTGGACGAGCTCACTCCGTATCTCTATGTGCACTACGAGGACCGGGCCGTCCACCACCTCTTCTCGGTGGCCTGCGGACTGGACTCGATGGTCGTGGGCGAGGGCCAGATCCTCGGTCAGATCAAGGACGCGCTGGCGCTGGGGCAGGAGCTCCACACCGCCGGCCGGCTGCTGAACGATCTCTTCCAGCAGGCCCTGCGGGTCGGCAAGCGCGCCCACAGCGAGACCGGGATCGACCGGGCGGGGCAGTCGCTCGTCACCTTCGGTCTTGAGCAGCTCGCCGACGGGCGCGACCCCGTGGCCTGGGCGAAGGGCAAGCGCGCCCTGGTGATCGGCGCGGGTTCGATGTCCTCGCTGGCTGCCGCGACCCTGGCCCGTACCGGTGTCGCCGAGATCGTCGTCGCCAACCGCACCCGTGCCCGCGCCGACCGCCTGGTCGAGATCCTGAACCAGGCCGACGGTACGGGGGTGGCCGCCCACGCCGTGGAGATGGCCGCGGTCTCCGACGAACTGACACGTGCCGATGTCGTCGTCTCCTGCACCGGCGCGACCGGGCTCGTCCTGAGCGCCGAGGCCGTCGCCGGAGCGCTCGGGCTGGACGTCGACCCCGCGTACGAGGCGCCCGCCGCTCCCGTGCCGGCGCCGCTCGCCGGGCCGGACGAGCAGCACGCCGCGTGGGTGGAGAACGGTTCCGCCACCGCGACCGCGCAGGCCAGGGCCGTCCGCCGGATCCCGGCCCAGTCCACCGGCCCCGTCCGCCTCGCCCTGCTGGACCTCGCCATGCCGCGCGACATCGACGGCGGCGCCGCCCGCCTCGATGGTGTGCGCCTCGTCGACATCGAGTCGCTCGCGGAGGCGTCCGCGGACGCCCCGATGGCCGCCGATGTGGACCAGGTGCGCACCATCGTCGCCGACGAGGTCGCCGCCTTCGGTGCCGCCCAGCGCGCCGCCCACGTCGCTCCCACCGTCGTCGCCCTGCGCACGATGGCCGCCGGAGTGGTCGCGGGCGAGATCGCACGGCTGGACGGACGCCTCCCCGACCTGGACGAGAAGCAGCGCGCCGAGATCTCGCAGACCGTGCGCCGCGTCGTCGACAAGCTCCTGCACGCGCCCACCGTGCGGGTCAAGCAGCTCGCCAGCGAGCCCGGCGGCGCCGGGTACGCCGATGCGCTGCGGGAACTCTTCGACCTCGACCCGCAGACGGTCGCAGCCGTCTCCCGGGCAGACCTGAACGACCCGAATCGAGGGCGGTCATGACCGACAACTCACCCCTGGGCGCGGGGGCCACCAAGCCGCTGCGGCTGGGGACCCGGCGCAGCAAGCTCGCGATGGCGCAGTCCGGCCTCGTGGCCGACGCGGTCAGCGAGGTGACCGGGCGCGCCGTCGAACTCGTCGAGATCACCACGTACGGGGACACCTCCCGCGAGCACCTCGCACAGATCGGCGGGACCGGCGTCTTCGTCGCCGCGCTGCGCGACGCGCTGCTGCGCGGCGAGGTGGACTTCGCCGTCCACTCGCTCAAGGATCTGCCGACCACGCCGCACGAGGGCCTCGTACTGGCCGCAGTGCCGGTGCGCGAGGACCCGCGCGACGCCCTGGTGGCGCGCGACGGGCTGACCCTCGAGCAGCTGCCGTCCGGTGCCCGTATCGGCACCGGCTCGCCGCGCCGCATGGCGCAGCTCAACGCGTACGCCCGCAGTCACGGCCTCGACATCGAGACCGTGCCGATCCGCGGCAACGTCGATACGCGCATTGGTTTTGTACGAAGCGGTGAACTCGACGCGGTGGTACTCGCCGCGGCCGGGCTCAGCCGCCTCGGACGGAGCGGTGAGGTGACCGATTTCCTGTCGGTCGACACCGTTCTGCCCGCTCCCGGCCAGGGAGCACTGGCGATCGAGTGCGCTGCAACCAGCGCTGACCTCGCCGCCGCGCTCGCCGAGCTCGACGACCCGTACACCCGGGCCGCCGTGACCGCCGAGCGTGCCCTGCTCGCCGCCCTGGAGGCCGGCTGCTCCGCACCTGTGGGTGCGCTGGCCGACCTCCAGGCCGACGGCCAGGCTGTCAACGAACTGCGCCTGCGCGGTGTCGTCGGTTCCACCGACGGTTCCTCGCTGGTACAGATGTCCACCACCGGTCCCGTCCCCACGTCGCACGACGACGCGGCGGCCCTCGGTCGCGAACTCGCGTCCGAGATGCTCGCCAAGGGTGCGGCCGGTCTTATGGGGGAGCGAGCACTTTGAGCCCCACCGGCCACGCCGCATCCGAATTCCCGGTCCTGTCCGCAGGGCACGTCACCTTCCTCGGCGCCGGTCCCGGCGACCCGGGACTGCTGACTCTGCGCGCCGTCGAGGCGCTTGCGAGCGCGGACGTTCTTGTCGCCGAGCCGGACGTTCTCGGCGTCGTCCGCTGCCATGCGCGGGCAGGCGTAAGCACGCCTGAGCTGACGGTTGTTGACGCGCAGTCAACAGCCGCCGGTGTTCCCGTTCTCAGGGATGCGGTCAATCTTGTCATGGAGGCCGCGAAGGGCGGCAGGCGGGTCGTCCGTGCCGTCTCCGGTGATCCCGGCCTGGACGGCAACGCGGGCGGTGAGATGCTGGCCTGCGCCGCCGCGGGCATTCCGTTCGAGGTCGTGCCGGGTGTCGCCAACGTCGTGGGCGTGCCCGCGTACGCCGGGGTGCCGCTGCGCGACGCTCAGGGCGCGGACGTCCGCTTCATCGACGCCCGTACTGCTTCGGACCGCTGCTGGAGCGAGGTCGGCGCGAGCGATTCGACGTGCGTGATCTCGACGTCGCTCGACTCGGTGGCCGCGGCCGCCGGTGAGCTGGTCTCGGCGGGCCGCAAGCCCGACACCCCGCTGACCGTGACGGCTGCCGGTACGACGACGCGCCAGCGCACCTGGACGGCGACGCTGGGCACCATCGCCCAGGTCTTCAAGCAGGGCAAGATCCTGCCGTCGCCGGACGGGCACCAGCCCGTCATAGCCGTGGTCGGGGAGCGCAGCTCCGCCGCGCAGCGCGATCAGCTCGCGTGGTTCGAGTCCAAGCCGATGTTCGGCTGGAAGGTGCTCGTGCCGCGTACGAAGGAGCAGTCGGCGTCGCTCTCCGACCAGCTGCGTTCCTACGGTGCGGTGCCGCACGAGGTCCCGACGATCGCCGTCGAGCCGCCGCGTACGCCCCAGCAGATGGAGCGGGCGGTCAAGGGCCTGGTCACGGGCCGCTACGAGTGGATCGCCTTCACCAGCGTCAACGCCGTGAAGGCCGTCCGGGAGAAGTTCGAGGAGTACGGGCTCGACGCCCGTGCCTTCGCCGGGATCAAGGTCGCGGCCGTCGGCGAGCAGACCGCTGCCGCGCTCGTCGACTTCGGTGTGAAGCCGGACCTGGTGCCCTCCGGTGAGCAGTCCGCCGCGGGTCTGCTGGAGGACTGGCCGCCGTACGACCCGGTCTTCGACCCGATCGACCGCGTCTTCCTGCCGCGTGCCGACATCGCCACCGAGACGCTGGTGGCCGGGCTCATCGAGCTGGGCTGGGAGGTCGACGACGTCACCGCGTACCGCACGGTCCGCGCCTCGCCGCCGCCCGCCGACACGCGTGAGGCGATCAAGGGCGGCGGTTTCGACGCGGTGCTGTTCACCTCGTCCTCGACCGTGCGCAACCTGGTCGGCATCGCCGGCAAGCCGCACAACGTGACGGTCATCGCGTGCATCGGCCCGGCCACGGCGAAGACCGCCGAGGAGCACGGCCTGCGCGTGGACGTCCTCTCCCCGGAGCCCTCGGTGCACAAGCTGGCCGAGGCCCTCGCCGAGTTCGGCGCCCAGCGCCGGGACGCGGCGAAGGAGGCCGGTGACCCGGTGACGCGGCCGAGCGAGCGCCGTCCGGGTGCGCGGCGGCGTCGTACGACGACCTGATCCGTCGTTCCTGAGTGACGAGTGCGGGGCCCGGCTGCTTCTTACCGAAGCGCCCGGGCCCTCGCCCGTTTTCCCGGCAGAGGTGTCGGTAAGAGCGTGATGTGTACGGGTCTAGTCTCGAAGGATGACTGTGTACGGAAACTTCCCCGGCTCTCGACCCCGACGGCTGCGGACGACCCCCGTCATGCGGCGCATGGTCGCCGAGACCCGGCTCGACCCGGCGAACCTGATCCTGCCCGCGTTCGTGCGCGAGGGCATCGACGCCCCCGTCCCCATCTCGGCCATGCCCGGTGTGCAGCAGCACACCCTGGACACCCTGCGGAAGGCCGCGGTCGACGCGGTCTCGGCGGGCGTCTCCGGGATCATGCTGTTCGGTGTGCCGCTGGACGAGAAGAAGGACGCACGCGGCACGGCCGGCACCGACCCGGACGGCATCCTCCAGCTCGGTCTGCGCGCGGTGCGCGAGGAGGTCGGTGACGATCTCGTCGTCATGTCCGACCTCTGTCTGGACGAGACCACCGACCACGGCCACTGCGGTGTGCTGACCGAGGACGGCCGGGTCGACAACGACGCGACGCTGGAGCGTTACGCGGAGATGGCCCAGGTCCAGGCCGACGCGGGCGCCCATGTGGTCGGCCCCAGCGGCATGATGGACGGCCAGGTCGGCGTGATCCGCGACGCGCTGGACCAGACCGGGTACGAGGACGTGTCGATCCTCGCGTACACGGCGAAGTACTCCTCCGCCTTCTACGGCCCGTTCCGCGAGGCCGTCGGCTCGTCGCTCAAGGGCGACCGCAAGACCTACCAGCAGGACCCGGCCAACCTCCGCGAGTCGATGCGCGAGCTGGCGCTCGACCTCGACGAGGGCGCGGACATGGTCATGGTCAAGCCGGCCGGGCCGTACCTCGACGTCCTGGCGAAGGTCGCGGACTCGGTGGACGTGCCGGTCGCCGCGTACCAGATCAGTGGTGAGTACTCGATGATCGAGGCCGCCGCCGAGAAGGGCTGGATCGACCGGGACGCGGCGATCCTGGAGAGCCTGACCGGCATCCGCCGGGCGGGCGCGCAGATGATCCTGACGTACTGGGCGACGGAGGTCGCGCAGAAGCTGCGCCGTTCCTGACGGAGGCCGGGGCCGGTGGGCGGGGCGGTGGGGGTGCGCCTCAGTCCCACCAGAACGTCCAGGCCTCCTGGTTCAGCAGCGCCTTCTCCGCGTAGGTCTCCAGGGTGTTGAGCGTGGACTGCTGGATGTTGTCCGG
Organism: Streptomyces sp. NPDC050422; assembly: GCF_044458665.1. Taxonomy (NCBI): domain Bacteria; kingdom Bacillati; phylum Actinomycetota; class Actinomycetes; order Kitasatosporales; family Streptomycetaceae; genus Streptomyces; species Streptomyces sp. NPDC050422. The sequence continues at coordinate 377,037 of NZ_JBITIE010000007.1, read as the reverse complement.
ACAGAACGCGAAGTGTTCGGCGGCCAGAGCCAGGGCCACCGCTTCGGTGGTGGGTGGGCGCGCCACGGAGACGGTCAGGGTGTCGAAGCCGAGCGCCACGACCCGGATGCCGAAGCGGTCCTCCCAGGAGCGGAGGACCGCGCAGAGCCGGGCGACGTCGTTCTCGTGGTTGAGCGGTCCGCCCCAGCCGATCGCCGCCGGGATGTCCGCGCTGCGCCTGGCCGGGACGAGCGCCAGGCGGGCCCCGGGCAGGGCCAGGCTGTTGCCGGCCAGCATGTCCGCTACGTCAGCAGCCAGCTTCTCCGGGCTGTCCGGGCCGTCCGCCAGGGGTATGGGCGCCAGGCCCGGCCAGTCGTTCTCGGTGTCGAGCTCGTCCTCCGCGTACGCGTCCCAGATCTCGCGCAGGACGTCCTCGGCGTCATGATCGCCGGGGTACGACATGCGGGCCGGGTCGAGCTCCCAGGCCTCGGGCCCCTCGTCGCGTCCGCCGCGGTCGATGAGCACGGGCAGCAGCCCGAGGCTCCGCCCCGCGTCGCGGAGCGCGGTCCAGCCGCCGGGGGTCGCGGGCCCGTCCGCGTACCAGAGCAGCGGTTCGTGCCACGGCCCGTCGGTCGTGGTGTCCACGAGGGTGCCGGGCGGGAGTTCGAGCCCTGACGTGGCCAGGGACGGGAGCGGGTTCGGAAGCGTCGCCATGTCGAGGAGCGTACGGGCGGGCACTGACAGTCGATCGCTCAGGAACCGATGTATGCGGCGAAGGCCGTCCAGGTGGTGGGGGCGAGGGTGAGCGTGGGGCCCTCGGGGTTCTTGGAGTCCCGGACGTGGACGGCGGCGGGGTGCGCGGCAATCTCCACGCAGGCGCCGCCTTCGCTGCCGCTGTAGCTCGACTTCTGCCAGGCGTAGGCGACTTCGAGGCAGGCGCCGCCCTCGTCACTGCTGTAGCTGGACTTGAACCACTCGTGTGCGGTGCTCATTACTCTCCTAGCAGCCGGTCCAACAGGCCTTTTGTTTCCTCTGTGTTGAGGGCCTGCGTTCGCAGCATCGCATATTTCTGCGACAGGATGCTGACCTCATCCGGGTCCGAAACGATCCGGCCCCCGCGCTGAGTCTCGGTGTAGCCGAGGCGTTGATAGTCGGGTGTTTCGACCAGGATGAAGGGGCCGTCCAGGGCTGCGTGGGTCTGCTGGCCGAACGGCATGACCTGGAGAGCGATCCCCGGCAGGTCGGCGCAGGAGCGGAGGTGGCGGACCGTCTCCGCGTACACCTCCTCACCACCGAGGCGGTCCATGAGGATGGCCTCGGAGATCACGAAACTCGTGGTGGGCGGCACTCTGCGGTGCAGGATGGCCTTTCGTTCCACGCGGGACGACACCTGGGTATCGATGTCTCCCTCGCTGATGACGGGCACCTTGCTCCGGAACACCGCACGCGCATAGCTCTCCGTCTGGAGCAGCCCCGGCAGTACCTGGTTCTCGAACCAGGACAGGGCGAGCGCCTCCCGCTCCAGGTCGAGGTACTCCTCCGCCCACGCCGGGATCAGATCCACCTCCGGCATGTTCTCGACCGCTGTCTCCAGCGCCCCCTTGGTGTCCAGCAGGGTGTCCATGCGGCGGGCCAGTGGCAGTTGGAGTGCGCGTCTGCCCTGCTCGATGGAGGCGATGGTCTCCGGCTGGGTGCATGTCTGCTCGGCCAGGTGGCGCTGGGTCAGCTCCGCCGCGATGCGGAACCGGGCGACCAGCGCGCCCACGAGTTTCATTGCCGACGCGTTCTTGCGCTGCCGCTTCCTGGGTTGCATACGGTCCCCACTTCCCACCCGCATTCGTGCTTCACGCGCGCCCGGCCCGTACAAGAAATCTGTACGGGCCTGCACACTGCGACAGCCTAGTCACCGAGTGTGACGCTCGCTTCATGAATGAGACGATGCAACTCCCGCTGCTGCGCGAGCGGTTCTTCCGGCGTGAGCGCCGGTCGGTGCGCGAGGCCAGGGAGTTCGTGCGGGACGCGCTGGCCGACTGGGGGTTCGGTGAGGTGCGGGCGGGTGACGTGGCGCTGTGCGTCAGTGAGCTGTGCACCAACGCGCTGGTGCACGGGGTGCCGCCAGGGCGTGGATACCGGCTGATGTTGTGGCTGCGGGACGAGGGGCAGGTGCGGGTCGAGGTGCACGACAGCGGTGACGGGGTGCCCGGGGTGCGTGAGCCCGACGGGGAGTCGGGGCGAGGGCTGGTGATCGTGGAGGCGCTGGCGGACCGGTGGGGTGTGGGCGAGCGGTCGCCCGGGAAGACCGTGTGGTGCGAGTTCGACTGAGGGTGTCCGGGGTGGCCGGCCGGGGAGAGCGGGCGGACTCGGGGCCGGGTCTGCGGGTTCTCCGCCGTGCGTCCCGGCCGTGTCCCTACGATCAACGCCATGAGAGCCTCCGGAACCTTCACTGTCACCTCGTTCGTCCCAGCCGATCTGAAGCCCGATCCTGAAATCGTCACCGCGCTTCCCGTTGGCGTCGCGACCATCGTGAAGAGCTTCGAGGGCGAGATCACCGGCTGTTCGACGACCCTGTTCACCGCCGCCTTCGACCAAGCCGCCGGCGTGGGTACGTACATGGCGATGGAGTCCTTCGAGGGGGCGGTCGACGGTCGCGAGGGCACGTTCAACTTCGTGCACTCGGCCGCGACGAGCGGCGACGACCGCACCAACGAGTTCTTCGCGATCGCGCCGTCCAGCGGAACCGGCGCGCTGGCCGGTATCCGCGGGGGCGGCGGGCTGGCTGTCGACGGGGACGGCATCCACCGGATCTGGTTCGACTTCGACTTCGACGCCGGCCCCGCGGGCGGTGCTCAGTAGGTGAGCGCGTCCGCCCGCTCGGTCTGCCAGTAGGTGACGAAGCCGTTGTCGTCCCAGAAGGTGTTGGACGGGAGCGTCAGGTTGACCGGGGTGCCCGAGGAGCCTTCGAAGTTCCGGCCGGAGAAGTTCACCTGAAGGTGCGTGGCCTGGCGCGGGGCCGGGCCGGCGCCGGGCTCGCCGGTCAGACCGATGGCGGCGTACGCGGACTGGCCCGGGTCGAGCGTCACGACGGCCTGCGGTTGGCTGTCGTCCAGGATCGGGAAGACGGCCTGCGCGTCGTCGAAGCGGAGCTTGGGCGCGTAGTGCGCGTAGCAGGGGCGGTCGCCCGTGTTGGTCAGGGTCAGCAGCAGGTGGTTGAGGGGGCGGCTCACCGTGCTGACGCTGGTCCTGGTGTTCCCGCCGTGGCAGGTGACGGGGGTGCGGTCGGGGGTGCTGCCTGCCCGGTCCGTCGAGCCGGTGGTGTTCTTTCGGTCGCTCTTCCCGTCGTTCTTGGCGGGGGCAGCGGTGTTCTTGGGCGTGCTCGCGGTGCCGGTGTCGGTGCTGGTGTCGGTGGTCTTCTCCTCCGGAGCGGCGGTCGCCGCCGGGGGCGGCGGGGACTGCTCGACGGCCGTGTGTGCTGCCGGCGCGGCCGCTCCCGCCTTGGCGCTCTCGCTGCCGGCGACCTCACTGCCGCACGCGGTGAGGGAGAGGGCGGCCAAGAGGGCGGTGGCGGCGAGGACGGTGGTGCGGATGCTGTTCCTGCGCATGGTGGTACTCCCCGTGAAGTGCAGTGGTGGGTGGTGGGTGGTGGGTGGTACTCAGTACTGGAGGGCGTCGTCCATGCTCATCTGCCAGTAGGAGACGGTCAGGCTGCTGTCCACGTAAGTGCTCTTGGAGAGCGGCACACTGACCGCCGAGCCGGTGCCGTCGGAGTTGCCGTCGCGGTTCTGGAAGCTGACGTTCAGGTCCTTGGTGGAGTAGCCGTTCGAGCCGCTGCCGTCGGCGGAGGACGTCATGACGGCGGTGTAGGCGGACTCACCCGGGTTGATGGTCGCCACTGCCTGCCCCTTGCTTTCCTCGAAGGTCTTCGGCACGGACTGGGCTTCGCCGAACTGCAGGTAGGGGTAGAAGTAGGCGTTGCAGGCCTTCGAGCCGGTGTTGGTCATCGTGAGCAGCATGTGGTTGGCCGGCCGCTGTACCTCGGTGATCGACAGCTTGGTGTTCGCTCCGGTGCAGGCATCTGTGACCGCGTCGTCGCTGGTGTCGCTGGTGTCGCTGCCGCTGCTGCCGCTGCCACCGCTGCTGCTGCCGCTGTCGCCCTTCGGCTTGGCCGTGGACGAGCCGGAGCCCGAGCCCGAGCCGGCGGAGTCCTTGCCCTGGTCGGCGGTCGGGGCCGCCGTGCCCTTGTCGCCGGAGGCGCCGGAGTTCTCCGCCGGGGTCTGGGAGGACGAGCCGGCCGAAGCGGAGGCGTGGTCGTCGAACGGCGCCGGGTCGTCGCCCTGGCAGGCAGTCAGGGACAGGGAGGCGACCAGTGCGACGGCGCCGAGGGCGGAGGTGCGGGCGGCGCGGCGGAAGCTGAGGGTACGCATGAGATGTTTTTCCGTTCGTTGAGTGTGGTGGAGTGTGGGGCGCCGCTTTGGCGCACCGGGGACTGGCAGATGTACTGGACAATGACGTGTGGTCAGAGGCTCCACAGGAGTGCGATGACGGTGGCGACAGAGGCGATCAGAACTCCTGTTGCTACTGCATCGGTCAGGCTGAGTTGAGGACGAGTACGCACGGCGGCTCCCGGTGACGGGCAGGTGGTGGATGTACGAGTCGCGCTGCTCGCCCTTGCCGGGGTGCCGCTGCGGTGTGTTCCACCATCGTGTCCGGTGCTCGGATCCGGTGGCAACGATTGCCGGTGGGTACGGGACGCTGGAACGGAAACATGGCCTCTGACCTGCAATGACATCACCTGCCTGGGACGCCGTTCCGGGAGGGCAGCAGAGGGGAACGGTCAGAGTGGGCACGGAGATCCAGGACTTCGCCGCATTGCTCAGGGGGCTGAAGGAGCGCTCGGGGCTGAGCTACGGAGCGCTGGCCCAGAAGCTGCACATGAGCACCTCCACGATTCACCGGTACTGCAACGGGGAGGCGGTCCCGCACGACTACGCGCCGGTCGAGCGCTTCGCGCGTGTGTGCCGTGCGCCGTCGGACGAGCTGGTGGCGTTGCACCGGCAGTGGATCCTCGCCGACGAGGCGAAGCGGCGAGGGGCCCGGAAGTCGGAGGCTGCCGGGGCGTTCGAGCCGTCGATGGTGACGTCGGAGCTCGCGGCCCCGCCGCCGTCGGGGCCGGTGAGCCGGACGGAGCCGGCCCCGGGACCGGGTTCAGGACCGGAGCCGGAATCAGAAGCGGAATCAGTAGTGGAGCCGGGGACGGCCCTCGGCTCGACAGCGGCCGAGGACGTGACGCCGGATGCACGGCCGGCCGGTGCGGCGCCGGCCCCGGGGCGGTTGTCCGGCAAGCGGCTGCGTGTCCTGCTCGCGACCGCCGCGGTCGTGGCGCTCACCGTGCCGACCGCGTTGGCGATCAGCCACTACTCGGGCGACCGCACACACGAGGAGGGCATGGACACGCCCCGCAGCAGTGCACCGGTCACTCCGAGCCGGAGTGGCAGCACGTCGCCGTCGCCGAGTCCTTCGAAGCCCTCGCCGTCCGTGACCAGCGGCTCCGCGTCGCCCTCCGCCACTGCCACGAAGTCCACCGGCCCCCTGGGCGCGGGCGGGAACGGAGGGAAGGGCGCCGGGTCCCAGGGGGTGCCGGTGACCTCCACGCTCAGTTCGTACAACTGGGACTGGCCCTGCGGGCAGTACTTCCTGCTCGACCGGGACCCCACGGGCATGCCGCCGGTGCCGGATGTCGCGGACAGGGCCAGGCGCAACTGGTCGGCGCAGCTGGGCGGGGTGGACGGGGGGAAGATGCTGATCGAACTCACCCTGCAGGGAGCTTCGCAGGATGCGGTCGTCCTGAAGGCGCTTCATGTCCGGGTGGTGAAGCAGGAGGCGGCCAACAACTGGCCCGCGTACTCGATGGGGGAGGGCTGCGGGGGCGGCATCATGCCGAAGTCGTTCAATATCGACCTGGACGACAGCCAGCCCGTATCGCGGCCGGTCGCCGGTGAGGACGGTGGCAAGGCCGTACCGGCGAAGAACTTCCCGTACCGGGTGAGCTCCACCGACGTGGAGGTGTTCCACGTCAACGCGCACACCGAGGACCATGACGTGACCTGGTACCTGGAGCTGGACTGGTCCAGCAAGGGCCGGAGCGGGACGTTGCGCATCGATGACAACGGCAAGCCGTTCCGCACGGCCGGCATGAGGAACCGGCCCGTGTACGAATACCGGAGGGATACGGCCGTGTGGGAGGACATCTCGGAATCGCTGGAGGGTCAGGGCGACTGACGGCGGCCGGTCCGGCCCCCGTCCCGCCCGTCGGGCGGACGCCACCGCGCTCGACGCCGGCTCCGCGACCTTCGTCGAAGCCCCCTGAGTTGCGGGTCCGTCAGGCGTCCTAGGCGCGGGGGCGTTTCAGCGCTTCCCACTCGGGGCGGAGCAGTGAGAACACGGCGAGGTCGTGGCGACGGCCCCGGTGGAGGCAGGCGGAACGGCTGGTGCCTTCGCGTACGAAGCCGGATCCGGCGAGGACGGCGAGGGCGGATGCGTCGTGGAGGTCGCCGATGCCGCCGAAGACGTACACGGCGGGCTCGGCGCCGTAGTCCGCCATCTGGTCCGTGGTTCCGTAGAGGTACGAGAACGAGTTGCCGAAGGTCTCCGTCCACAGCGCGAGCGTGCCCTCGTCGGTGCCGTCCATGGCGGAGAGCAGCGGTGCGCCGAGGACTTCGGCCGGCCGTGTGACCGTGTAGCGCGGGTAGTCCGTGTTCTGCGGGGACGGCCACAGCAGTGGTGACGCGGCCGAGCAGAGCAGGACGCAGAGGACCGCCAGGTTCACGGCGACCCGGCGGGAGCTGATGGCGGGCGGCGGCGGCAGTGGGCTCTCCGGCAGGTCCGCCTCGTCCGGGGGCGTCAGCAGGCGGGCCAGGCCGCGGGCGTGCGCGTGGCGCTCCAGCGATCGCAGTGCCATGCCCGGCACGAAGAGCAGGACGGCGATCACCGCTACCCAGGACGGCAGGTGGAACGCGGCCCGGGTGATCGTGAGCGTCGCCGCGATCGCCGTCACGGTGAGCAGGGTCGCGAGCGGTGCCCGTACGTGGGTCAGGAGCAGCCCGCGGCCGGGGCGGGTGAGCGCCGTGAGGGTTTCCGCGCGGATCGCCAGGCGCCGGTCGTACGGGTACTGCGCGGCCTGTTCCTCGGCCAGGCGGGCCGCTTGGGCCAGGTCCGGGGCGTCGGCGAGGGCGGCGCGGACGTCGTGGCGCTGGATGTGCGCGGCGGTCGCCTTCGGCAGGGCGCCGGAGCCCGGGAGCACCATGATCTCGCCGCGGGCGTGCCGGCCCACGTGCAGTGCCTGCGGTGAGTCGGGGGCCAACTCGATGATCCGGGCCGCGAGTACGGGGCCGCGGGCGTTGCGGCCCGGGCGGTCGAGCGCGTCGGATTCCAGGCAGAGTTCGGCGTACGAGGTCAGCAGGTCCAGGTCGTCGGGGAAGGCTTCCAGGCCCCGGCGGTAGGTGCGCTCGGCCGCGTCGTCGTGGTCGTCCTCGTTCTCGGCGACGTGGGCCCGGCCCAGCAGCGTGTAGAGCACGGGATCGGGGCCGTACCGCTCCAGCGCGGCGGTCGCCCGCGCGCGGGCGTCGGCGGGTCTCCCGCCGGTGAGGGCGGCCCGGGCCGCTGCCGTCGCGGCAGCCGCTTCCGCCTCCGGCGCCTCTTCGGGCGACGTGTCGTGTTCGGTGTCCTGCATGAGATCCCCACCCCTGGTGACGCGGCCGACGTGGAATCGGCCGCGTCACTATTGCCCGCCGACCGGCCGCCGGTCAATGACTGTCGGGGAAGGGATCCCAGGTCGGGCGGGGTGCGGGTGCCCGGCGTCAGCCGCCGGCGTACCGGCTGAATCCGCTGGAGCCGGCCGCGATCACCAGCACGACGACGATCAGCAGGTCGATGACACCGAGCACCGGGCCGGCCTTGGCCATGCCCGTGCCGCCCTTTCGCGGACAGCCGGCGCAGGCCCACGACACCGAGCACGATGGCCATCGGTCCGAGGGCGATGCCGAAGAAGAGCAGGCCGATGATGCCGCGGATCAAGCCGGCCACCCGCGAAGCCATTGGTTCCGGACCGGGCGGCAGGGGGGTGGAGCGCCAACTGCCGGCCCGCTGTGTCCGGCGTGGTCGTTCAAGCCCGGAGGCCGGGTCGGGGATGACCCTGGGTCCACCCCGACATCGCACTCACGGCCTGTCTCCGCCGCTGTCGGGATGCCAGTCTCGGTGGACAGTCCTCCAGTCGTCGAGTGCAGATGAGGGATCCGGATGAGAGAGATATCGCGCCGGTCGGTGCTGTCCGCGGCGGGGACAGCGGGCCTGGTACTCACCACCGCGGGGTTGGCGCAGGCGGTCGGCCGTGTTCCCGGCGCCGCTTCGGCGGCCGGGACCAAGCCGGCGGCGGGGTCTCGGAAGGGCCGGGTGCGGCTCACGTTGCCGGCGCCGACCGGACCGTGGCGGATCGGAACCACGTCGCTGCATCTGATCGACCGTTCGCGTCGGGATCAGTGGAGTTCACCCGCCTCGCCCCGCGAACTGATGGTCAGCATGTGGTACCCGACGTCGGACACGCACGGCTGCCGGCGTGCCCCCTGGCTCCCGCCGGCGGCGACGGAAATGTACAGACGACAGGTCGGACAGGACCTTCGGACACCACTGGACAACGTCGACTTCCCGGTGACCCATGCTTGGCAGGACGCCCCCGTGGCAGCAAGCCGCCACGGCCATCCAGTGGTGCTCTTCTCCCCGGGCTACGACACGATGCGCGCAATGGGCACCTCGCTGGTCGAGGACCTGGCCGGCCACGGCTACCTGGTGGTCACCATCGACCACACCCACGAGGCCTCGATCGTGGAGTTCCCCGACGGCAGAGTAGAGCTGGGCCGGAATCCGGAGAAGCCGGCGGCGTTGCAGGTCCGCCAGGACGACACCCGGTTCGTGCTGAACGAACTGGAACAGCTGAACGCCGGGAGAAACCCCGACGCCGGGGGCCGCCGGTTGCCCCGCCGTCTGCGCGGCTCCCTCGATCTGTCCAGGATCGGCATGTTCGGGCATTCGATCGGCGGCGACACGGCCGCGGGGACGATGGCGCAGGACCGCCGCATCCTTGCCGGCGTCGACCTCGACGGCAGCATCAACGGGAGCGTCGCGGCCACCGGTCTCGACCGCCCGTTCCTGCTGATGAGCAATTCCACCCACGGACGGTACAACGACCCGTCCTGGGCGGAGTTCTGGTCGCACCTGCGGGGCTGGCGCCTCGAACTGCGGCTGCGCCACTCCGCACACCACACCTACACGGACATGTCCCCGCTGGCGCAACAGCTGGAGAAGGCGCTTTCCCTGCCGCCGGAGGTGGTCGCCGGCCTGACCGGATCCATCGGAACGATCAACGCCGACCGGGCCGTCGCCGGCGAACGTGCCTACCTGCGTGCGTTCTTCGACCTTCACCTGCGGGGTGGGGACGGTCACCTGTTGTCCCGGCCGTCCCCGCGGTACCCCGACATCGAGTTCGTGCGCTGAGGGCGCTGCACCTCTGACCTGACCGCCGCCCGTGCTTGCGGCATCGTCGAGGCACTCACCGGTGCGCGGTGCAGCACCAGCCGGATCACCGACATCGTGATGAAGGCCGTCCTCGTCCTTCATCACGCATCAACGTGAGGTGGGAAAAGGCTCTTTGCGCTCTCCCGCTGAACTGTCGGTTCGGCGAACGCGCGCCGGTCTCGACCGCGGTCGTCGTCGAGTCCGTGCCCGATCTCCAGCTCCAGCTGCTGATCCAGCTCCTCGACAGGGAGATGCGATCCGGCCTGCCGCTCACCCTCACCGTGCCGGCCGGTGTGCTGCACGGCGATGTGACCGGCCACGAGGCGTGGAAGGCGGAGTGGGCCTGGAGCCTGCGCCAGGTCGAGGGAGAGGGCGCCAACCTCATCGCGGAGTTCCCCGAGACGGTGGATCAGGGGATCAACGAGATGCGGTCCGCCGAGGACCTGTCGCAACTGCCTCGCTGGATCCACCTGCGGGACGCGACGCTCGTCCTCGGAGGTTCGGCCCCGATCGGGCTGCCGTTGTGGCGCGGCCGGCTGGCGGACGTGTCCGGGTGGGCGCTGGGGCGGCCCGAGTAGACCGGAGGCGGACGGAAAAGAGTGCGGGGCCCGGCACACTTCGGTGTGCCGGGCCCCGTGTGTCTGCCTGTGGGGGCGGGAGGTGCTCAGAGCCGCTCGGGCGTCCTGATGCCGAGCAGCGCCATGCCCCGGTGCAGGGTGCGGGCGGTGAGGTCGCAGAGGAAGAGACGGTTCTCGACGACCTCGGCCGGGTTCTCGTCGCTCAGGACGTGGCACTGGTCGTAGAACGTCGTGTAGAGCGAGGCGAGTTGGTAGAGGTACGCGGCCAGCTTGTGCGGCTCGTAGCCCGCCGCCACCTCGGACAGCACCTCGCCGAACTGGTCCAGGTGCAGGCCGAGCGCCCGCTCGGCCGGGGCCAGTTCCAGCTCCGGGTGCGCGACCGGCTTCGCGTCGCCGGCCTTGCGCAGGATGGAGCGGATCCGCGCGTACGCGTACTGGAGGTACACCGACGTGTCGCCGTGCAGCGACACCATCTGGTCCAGGTCGAACTTGTAGTCCCGTACGGCGGAGGTCGAGAGGTCGGCGTACTTCACGGCGCCGATGCCGACGTACCGGCCGTTCTCGACGATCTCCTGCTCGGACAGGCCCACCTTCTCGGCCTTCTCCCGGACCACGGCCGTCGCCCGCTCGACCGCCTCGTCCAGCAGCTCCTCCAGCCGGACGGTGACGCCCTCACGGGTCTTGAACGGCTTGCCGTCCTTGCCGAGCACCGTGCCGAACGCGAGCTGGTGCGCCTTGACGTCCCCGTTCAGCCAGCCCGCCCTGCGGGCCGTCTCGAAGACCATCTTGAAGTGCAGGGACTGCCGCACGTCCACCACGTACAGCAGGGCGTCCGCCTTGAGGTTCTGCACCCGGTCGCGGATCGCGGAGAGGTCGGTCGCCGCGTAGCCGTAGCCGCCGTTCGTCTTCTTCACGATCAGCGGGGTCGGGTTGCCGTCCGGGCCCTTCACGTCGTCGAAGAAGACGCACAGCGCACCCTCGGAGCGGACGGCGACGCCCGTCTCCTCCAGGATCCGGCAGGTCTCCTCCAGCATGTCGTTGTAGCCGGACTCGCCGACGATGTCGGGGTCGCTGATCTTCATGTCGAGCTTGTCGAAGACCGAGTAGAAGTAGATCTTCGACTCGTCGACGAACCGCTGCCACATGGCGAGCGTCTCCGGCTCACCGGCCTGGAGCGCGACCACCCGGTCCCGTGAGCGGGCCTTGAACTCCTCGTCCGAGTCGAACAGGACCCGGGACGCCTTGTAGAGCCGGTTCAGGGACGACATGGCGGCTTCGCCGTCGGCCTGGTCGCCCTCGCCGTCCTTGTGGCTCAGCTCGTCGGGGTGCTCGATCAGGTACTGGATGAGCATGCCGAACTGGGTGCCCCAGTCGCCGATGTGGTGCCGCCGCACGACGGACTCGCCGGTGAACTCCAGGATCTGCACCATCGCGTCACCGATCACGGCGGACCGCAGGTGGCCGACGTGCATCTCCTTGGCCACGTTCGGCTGGGCGTAGTCGATGACCGTGGAGCCGGCCGCGGTGTTCACCGGCACGCCGAGCCGGTCGGCGTCCGCTGCGCGGGCGGCGAGCGTCTCGATGATCGCCTTGTCCGAGAGCGTGATGTTCAGAAAGCCGGGGCCGGAGACCTCGATGTCCTTGATCAGGCCGGATGCCGGGAGGGCGGCGGTGACCTGGGCGGCCAGCTCGCGCGGGTTGCCCTTGAGCTTCTTGGCGAGGGCCAGGATGCCGTTGGCCTGGAAGTCGGCCCGGTCGCTTCGGCGCAGCAGCGGGTCCGCGGTACCGGCATCCGGCAGAGCTGCCGTCAGGGCGTCCGCCAGCTGCTGCTGGAGCGTGGAAGCGAGGGAGTGGACCGAGGCCATGAGCCGGCTGCCGTTTCCGTAGGGGTACAAGGGATGCCCCCAAGTATCCCACGGGCTGTAAAGCGGTTTACGCCTCCGGCCGCGCGTCCCCGTAAAGCCGTTTTCGCGCTGTGGGTGGTACCTGGGAGAATGGTCGGTGCCCCTATGAGTCCTACAAGAGAGAAGGACGTGCCGACCGTGGCTCAGAGTCAGAGCAGCACCGAGACCGACTGGGTCTCCCGCTTCGCGGACGAGGTCATCGCCGAATCGGAGCGTCGTGCGCCTGGCAAACCGGTCGTCGTCGCGTCCGGTATCTCCCCGTCGGGCCCGATCCACCTGGGCAACCTCCGCGAGGTCATGACCCCGCACCTGGTCGCCGACGAGATCCGCCGCCGCGGTCACACCGTCCGGCACCTGATCTCGTGGGACGACTACGACCGGTTCCGCAAGGTGCCGAACGGTGTCGAGGGCGTCGACGCGTCCTGGGCCGAGCACATCGGCAAGCCGCTGACCTCGGTGCCCGCCCCGGCCGGTTCCGCGTATGCGAACTGGGCCGCGCACTTCAAGGCCGCCCTGACGGCGGCCCTGGACGAGCTGGGTGTCGAGTACGACGGGATCAGCCAGACGGAGCAGTACCTGGCGGGGACGTACCGCGAGCAGATCCTGCACGCGATGCGTCACCGCGGCGACATCGACGCCGTGCTCGACCGCTACCGGACCAAGAAGGACCCGGCGGCGGGCGGTGCCAAGGGCGGCAAGAAGCCGCAGCAGCAGAAGAAGGTCGACGAGGCCGAGCTGGAGGCCGAGGCGGGTTCCGGTGCGGCGGGCGAGGACGACGGCAGCGGCGGTTCGGCCGGCTACTTCCCGTACAAGCCCTACTGCGGCAACTGCGAGAAGGACCTCACCACGGTCACGTCGTACGACGACGAGAGCACCGAGCTGAACTACACCTGCTCGGCATGCGGCTTCGCCGAGACGGTGCGGCTGAAGGAGTTCAACCGCGGCAAGCTCGTCTGGAAGGTCGACTGGCCGATGCGCTGGGCGTTCGAGGGCGTGATCTTCGAGCCGAGCGGGGTGGACCACTCCTCGCCCGGGTCGTCGTTCGTCGTCGGCGGCCAGATCGTCCGCGAGATCTTCGACGGGGTGCAGCCGATCGGTCCGATGTACGCGTTCGTCGGCATCTCCGGCATGGCGAAGATGTCCTCCTCCAAGGGCGGCGTGCCGACCCCGGCCGACGCGCTGAAGATCATGGAGGCGCCGCTGCTGCGCTGGCTGTACGCGCGCCGCAGGCCCAACCAGTCCTTCAAGATCGCCTTCGACCAGGAGATCCAGCGGCTGTACGACGAGTGGGACTCGCTGGGCCGCAAGGTCGCCGACGGTTCCGTGCTGCCGGCGGACGCCGCCGCGTACGCGCGGGCGATCGGGACCGCAGCCCGTGAGCTGCCGAGCACGCCGCGCCCGCTGCCGTACCGGACGCTGGCCTCGGTCGCGGACATCACGGCGGGGGCCGAGGACCAGACGCTGCGCATTCTCAGTGAGCTGGACCCCTCGACGCCGCTGACCTCGCTGGACGAGGTCCGGCCGCGGCTGGACCGGGCGGAGAACTGGATCACCACCCAGGTCCCGGCCGAGGCCCGCACCATCGTCCGCGACGAGCCGGACAAGGAACTGCTCGGTTCGCTGGACGAGCAGGGGCGCGAGTCGCTGCGGCTGCTCCTGGACGGGCTGGACTCGCACTGGTCGCTGGACGGGCTGACCACGCTCGTCTACGGCGTGCCGAAGGTGATGGAGGGGCTGGAGGCCGATGCCAAGCCGACGCCCGAACTGAAGGCGGCGCAGCGGTCGTTCTTCGCGTTGCTGTACCGGCTGCTGGTCAGCCGTGACACCGGGCCGCGCCTGCCCACGCTGCTGCTCGCGGTGGGGGCGGACCGGGTGCGCAGGCTGCTCGGCGCGTAGCGCGCCGCGCAGGCTGCTCGGCGCGTAGCGCGCACGTATATACGTACGGGCTCGGCGTACGGGCTCGGCGTAGGGCCTCGGCGTATGGGCGAAGGGCCGTCACCCGTTGATCCGGGTGGCGGCCCTTCGCTGTCCCCCCGCGCGGGGGATTCGCGGGGGTGTGCCTCACGGGCGTGAGGCACGTGGGTGGTGCCTCACGGGGGAGGGTGAGGCACGTGCGGGTGGTGGTCGGTGGGGTGGTGGTCGGCGGGTGGGCGGGTCCGGCCCGGCCCGGGGTCAGGCCGCGGGGGCCAGGGATGCCTGCGGGTCCGAGAACGTGTCGCGCGGCACCCGGGGGACGGTGGCCTTGGCGAGACCCGTCAGGGTCCTGCCCGGGCCGATCTCCATGAGGCGGTCGCAGGCCAGTTCCGTGGTGAGCGTGTGCAGGGTGTCCGACCAGCGGACCGGGGCCGTGAGCTGGTGGCGCAGCAGTTCCGCCCAGTGCGGCCCGCCGCGGTGGGCGCGGGCGTCCACGTTGGAGACGACCGCCGAGTGGCCCGGCATGAACCGTGCCGTGGCGAGGGCCGCGGCGAAGGGCTCGACCGCCTCGGCCATCAGCGGGGTGTGGAAGGCCCCGCCGACCGTCAGTGCCACCACCTTCGCCGCACCGGCCCGCTCCGCGGCCCGGGAGCAGCGCTCCACGTCGGCCGCCAGGCCGGCGATCACCGTCTGCTGCGGGGAGTTGAGGTTGGCCACCCACACCTGTCCGCCGTCGCCGTGGATCTCGTCGACCACGTGCTGGGCCTGTTCCGCGTCCAGGCCGAGGACGGCGGCCATCGCGCCGTTCGCGCGTTCGCAGGCGGTCTGCATCGCCGCGCCGCGCGCCACGATCAGGCGGACCGCGTCCTGCGGGTCCAGGATGCCGGCGGCGACGAGCGCGGAGTACTCGCCCAGGCTGTGTCCGGCGCACGCACCGGGGAAGGCGGCCAGCGGGTGCTGGCGGCGCAGCTCCGTCAGTGCGACCAGGGCGAGGGTGAAGGTGGTCAGCTGGGCGTTGTCGGTGCGCCGCAGCGTCTCGGTGCCGGCGTCCACCAGCAGGGACTCCATGTCCCGGCCGGCGGCCTCGGAGACCTCCGCCACCACGGACCAGCCGGGGGTGCGGTGCCAGGGCAGGCCCATGCCTGGACGCTGGGCTCCCTGGCCGGGGAACATCAGCGCCAGTCGGGTGCTCGTCATCGTCTTCCGTCTCCTTCCTGCGGCCGGGGGCGATGCGTCACTGCGCGGTGGGGAACGCGTTCGGAGTCCACTGACACGCGTTCCCCGTCGCCGGCGTCAGCGACTTTCCCATTCCCGGATTCCGCGGTCCGGATCGCATTGTTGCGATCCGTTGCTTTCCCCGGTGATGAAACCACTCCAACCACCCTGTATGGCTGGTGTGTTGCACTTGAGTGGTGGGTGAATGCGCCTTTGGAAGGGGGCGTGTCTCTTTGTGGTTCCCGGGCGGTTCCGCGTGTTGAGCCGAATATCGGGTACCGCCAGGCGGTACCGGTCGTCCGGTCAGGCGACAGCCTGGGCGAGCAGTGCCAGATGCGCGCAGTGCTGCGTGACCATGAAGAAGCGGTAGGGGCGCCGCCGTTGGTGTCGGTCGTCGGTGGCGTGGCCCGCGAGGGTCACGGCGGCCAGTGCCACGCCGCCCACCAGGACCACGCAGGCGGTGGGCAGTTGCTCCGGGGCCCAGCGCAGCGCCCCGGCGGTGAAGAAGGCGCCGACGGCACACGCGCCCGCGGCGACGAGGACGCGGGTGCGGCGCTCGCCCAGGGTGACGGCCCAGGTCCGGCGGCCCGCGGCGGCGTCGCCCTCGATATCGGAGAAGTCCTTGGCCACCGCGCCCACCAGTGCCATCCACAGGGACATGGACAGGGCCGTGAGGAGCAGTGCGGGTGAGCTGGGCGAGATGCCGAGCGCGAGGGGGCCGGCGGCGTAGGTGAGCAGCCCGGACAGGAACACCACGCCCATCGCCGCGGGCGTGCTGTTCTTCCAGACGGTGCGGGGCGCGGAGTAGGCGTGCCCGAGCAGCAGCATCGCCGCGCACAGCAGCGACGGGCCGGTCCCGGCGCACACCGCGGATATCAGCGACGCGACGGCCGCGCCGCGTGCGACGAGCAGTGCGGTGTGGCGGGGCAGCCGGCCGCTCGCTATGGGGCGGGCCGAGCCGTTGACCTGGTCCTCGTGGTAATCCATGCAGCCGTTGTAGAGATAGGTGTAGAAGATGGCGCCGAACCATGCGAGGGAGCCGAACACCGCCTGAAGCACCGACCGCGTGCCGATGACCGGATCCGCCGCGAGCGCCAGTGCGAGACCGGCGAAATAGCGGAGCTGGAAGGCCATGAGAACGGCGGGGCGGGATTCTTCGATGCAGAGCCGCAGAATGCTTGGAATCCGGTACTTCGGACCACTGGGTGCAGTCACAGGCAGTGGCCGTATCGTCGCCATAGGCATGACCAGGAGCCTAGGCATGAGCGGACCCGCCTGACTGTTCTGCAAATGAGCCATGCCTACCACTAAAGAGGCATGGAATACCGGCGGGTCGGATTCCGAATTATCCCGGCGCCGGAGTCGTCCGCCGCCGGAGTCGTCCACCGCCGTTCCAGTGCGCCGCTGTTCCGGTGCGCCGCCGTTCTGGTACGTCGCCGTTCCGGTACGTCGCCGTTCTGGTACGCCGGACCACCGCCGAAGTGGACCCCCCGCCCGTCTCCCGCCCGCGCTTCGCTGGTGAGCAGGCGGGCGCCGTCCTTTCCGGCACCCCGCTTCCCGTAACGGGCCGTTGGCAGCCCTGGTCCGTTTCCGACCCCGGGAAGCCATCATGCGCACCCTGCTGTCCCCGTCCCTGCCCTCTTCCTCGAGAGCCTCGGTTCTCGGGGAGGGGGAGATCCATGTCTGGTCCGTCCCCCTGGACCATGTCCCGCCCGAGCGCGTGGACGCGGTCCTCGATCCCGGCGAACGTGCCCGTGCGGCACGGATCCGTCACCCCGTCGCGCGGTGGCGCTACCGCCGGGCCCACCTCGCGCTGCGTACCGTGCTCGGCGGCTACCTCGGCGTTGCTCCAGGTCTGCCCCGTTTCACCCGACGCTGCCCCGAGCCCGAGGTGTGCGGCGACTGCGGCAGTGGGCGGCCCGTGCTCGTGGACGGGCCCTGGCCGGATCTCGGTTTCAGCCTGTCTCATTCCGGCGCGGCCGCCCTGGTGGGTGTGGCCGGGGAGCCGGGCGCCGTCGGTGTGGACGTCGAGCGGCTCCGTGCCTCTTTCGACTGGAGCCGGGTGCCTGCGGTGGGGGCGCAAGACCGGATCGCCGGATTCCGCACCTGGACCGCGGTCGAAGCGGTGGGCAAAGCGGCCGGAACCGGACTGCGCACACCTGTCTCGGTCGGCCCGCCGGATGCCGGCGGACTACGGCGCGCATACCGCTCCGGAGATTCGGCCGATTGGTACGTCCACGATGTGGACTGCCTCGATGGATATGTCGGCTGCGTTGCCACGGCGATGCCCGAGGCTGTGGTAAGCGTTTTCTCGTGGTCGCCGAACGACTTGTCTCAGAACGTGGGACGCGGGGAGCCGTGTTGACATTCCGTAACCGTACGATGATGATCCGAGAGTCGGATTCTGGTGAGGGTGGGGGCTCTTTTGATGCATTCGGGTTTTATTGAATCCGACACGGCCGAACAACTTCTGTCCCGGACGCAGGAATTACTGTCCGACTACCGGGGCCGGCTCGAAAAGATCAAAAGTCCCTTGGTCGCTACCGAGGACACCTGGCACACCTGTGCCCTGCAGGCCGAGCGCATCATCCGGGACTGTGCGGACAGCCTGCGTCTCGGCCGCGCCGATGTGCGCGACCGGCTGATCCAGCAGGTCGAGGGCCTGGGGGTGGAACGGGCGACGCAGGGCATCGACGCCGTGCACTCCATCCGTGCCGGGATGATCCTCTTCGACATCGTCTTCGATGCGCTCGGCAGGGCGATGGTGGACTCGCCCGCCGCGTTCGACGGCTTCCAGGCCGGCGTGCGTACGTTGCAACGGGGGATCGGCAGACGGCTGGAAGCCGGTGCGATCGGGCACGACACCTACCTGCTGAACACGGTACGGGAGGTCAACGCGGCCGGGCAGCGGCAGCTCGCCCGCGAGATCCACGACCACCTCGGCAACCACGTCAGCCTGGCCCTGCGCCGCGTAGAGCTGCACGAACTGACCTGGGAATCCAGCCCACATGAGGTCGCCGCGCGGATCGGTGCCGTCAAGGACACCCTCACCGAGTCCCTCGGCATCATCCGCGACCTGGTCACCCAGCTGCGCCGGGCCGACCGCGAGGGCACGCTGGAGTCGGCGTTCACCGCGTTCCTGGAGTCGATGGAGATCACCCCCTCCAAGGTGCGGATCCAGGTCAACGGCAGTGAGGAGTGGGCCCCGCAGGACGTGCTCGACGAGGTGTTCCTCGTGGTGCGCGAGTGCCTGCGCAACTCCCTGGCCCACGCCGAGGCCGAGCACGTGCTCGCGGCGGTGGACATCGCACCGTACAAGGTGCAGGCGCTGATCGAGGACGACGGCCGCGGCTTCGACGTCTCGGCCGTCGCCACGGCGGGCCGGGCCAACGGGATCGCCTCGGCCACCGAACGGGTCGAACTGCTGGGCGGGACGATCCTGTTCACCAGCGCCCCGGACGACGGCGGCACCCGGGTCACGATCACGATCCCCCTGATGGACCTCCCAGGTGATTCCGTTGAACGCGCGACCTGAACTGATCCGCATCCTCGCGGCCGACGACCACACGCTGCTGCGCACCGCGCTGGCCGAACTGCTCAACGCGGAGGACGACCTCCAGGTCGTCGCCCAGGCGAGCAGCGGGCGGGCGCTGGCCGAGCTCGTGGAGCGGCATCAGCCGCACGTGCTGCTGCTCGACGTGGAGATGCCGGACCACCACCCCCGGGCGGCCGTACGCGGGCTGCTGGAACGTTTCCCCGCACTGCGGATCATCATCCTCACCATGTACGACGACCAGCCGCTCGTCCATGAGCTGCTGCAGCTGGGCGCCCGGGGCTATCTGCACAAGAGCGTCTCGCGGGCCGCGCTGCTGAGCGCGGTCCGCAACGCCGCTAGGGAGGACGACCAGATCACCATCCTGGTCCCGCGCTCGGGCTACACGGCGGGCGGTGACCAGCCGCACGACCAGGAGGCGGGTCCGGTGTCGCCGCGCGAGCGCGAGGTGCTGACGTGCGTCGCGGAGGCCATGAGCAACCGGCAGATCGCGGCCAGGCTCGGCATCACCGAGGGCACCGTCAAGCGTCATCTGCGCAATATCTTCGACAAGTTGGACGCGGTGTCGCGCATCGACGCGGTGAACAAGGCGCTGGCCCAGAAACTGATCGCGGCCCCCCGGGGCCGTTCGATGCGCTGAAAGGCCCCCTCGGCCCTCAGCTGCGGCGTGCTTCCTCGTACGACGCGCCGATCGCCGCCACGGCCTCGGAGATGCCCGTGAGGGGCAGCGAGCCGTACCCCAGGAGCAGACCCGGCTCACCGGGCGGCCCGCCGAACCGGAACGCCCCGCCGCTGCGGACCAGGACCGAGCGGCGCAGGGCGCCGTGCACCACGGCCGCCTCGTCGGTTCCGATGGGCAGCACGGCGTAGCTGTGCAGGCCGGCCGCGCAGCCGATGATGCGGGCCTCCGGCAGGGACTCGTGGACGGCCGCGGCCAGGGCCTCGCGGCGTGAGCGGTAGCGGGAGCGGACCCGGCGCAGGTGCCGGTCCAGCAGACCGCTGCGCATCAGCTCGGCGAAGGCCAGCTGGGTGAGGGTGTCGGAGCCCTGGTCCTGGCGGGAGCGGACCCGTTCCATCAGGGGGTACAGCTTCGGCGGTATCGCCAGCCAGCCCAGGCGCAGGCCGGGGACCAGGACCTTGCTCGTGGTGCCCGCGTACACCACCCGCTCCGGGTCGCCCTCCTGGAGGGCGGTGGGCCGGACGCCGCGGTCGAACCAGAACTCGCCGTCGTAGTCGTCCTCGATGATCCAGCCGTCCCGGGCCCGTGCCCAGGCCAGGAGCTGCTGCCGGCGCTCCGGCGACATCATGACCCCGGTCGGGAACTGGTGCGCGGGGGTGACCAGGACCGCGCGTGCGCCCGTGCGCTCCAGGGCCTCGACGATCAGGCCCTCCTCGTCGACCGGCACCGGCAGGGGGGTGAGCCCGGTGTCCAGGATGAAGCGGCGCTGTCCGCTGTGTCCCGGCTCCTCGATGGCCAGTTCCTGGATGCCGAGGCGCTGGAGGGAGTCGGAGAGCAGCGCCAGCCCCTGGGCGAATCCGGCGGTGACCATGACCTGTCCGGGTTCGGTGTGCACCGAGCGCACCCGGCCCAGATAGCCGGAGAGTTCGTTGCGCAGCTCGGCGATGCCGGCGACAGGGGGGTAGTCCATGCCTTCGCGGCCGACGTTCTGGAGCACCTTCGTATAGGAGTTGAGCCACTCCTGGCGGGGGAAGTTCGACAGGTTCGCTATGCCGACCCGCAGATCCCAGCGCGCACTCGTCGCCGGACGGGAGTCCAGCAGCGACGTGTCGCCGACGCTCTCGGGCATCTTGCGGGCGACGTGGGTGCCCGATCCGCGGACCGCGTCCAGATAGCCCTCGGCGATCAGCTGCTCGTACGCCTCGACCACCACGCTGCGGGAAAGGCCCAGGTCCAGGGCGAGTTGACGGCTCGACGGCAGGCGTGACCCGGGGTGCAGAACCCGGTCCTCGACCCTGGTCTTGATGGCGTTCTGGAGCTGCGCGGTGAGTGGTACCGCCGAGTCCCGGTCCACTTGCACCGACAGATGCCAGGCCATCTGGTCTGCTCCGTCTCCCCCGCAGTGGTCTGGGTGGTCCCCCTCGCCCACTGGCCTACTTGATCACGCCAACGGCCTTTATTTATAGCACTCAGAGGGAGAACACCATGGTTGAAATGACTGGCGTACTCGCTCCCGTGATCCATGGGCGGGACGGCGCGAGCCTCTTCGACGAGAAGATCGAGCGCCGCACCCTGCGGGTGGGAATCGTCGGCCTCGGATACACCGGTCTGCCGCTCGGTCTCGGCTTCGCCACGGCCGGTCTTCCGGTGCTCGGTATGGACACCGACGCCGGGCGGGTCGGCCTGGTGGCGAGCGGGACCTCCTACCTGCCGGATGTGAGTGACGCCGAACTCGCCGCTGTGGGCGCCCGGTTGAAGGCGACCACCGAGGCCGGCGAGCTGGCCGGCTCGGACGTCCTGATCGTCTGCGTACCCACCCCGGTCACCGGTGACCAGCAGGCCAACCTGGACTACGTGCAGGCCGCGATGGACTCGGTGGCTCCGCTGCTGCGCCGCGGCACGCTGCTGATCCTGCAGTCCACGGTCCCGCCGGGCACCACGGCGGCCGCGGCCGCCGCCCTGGCCCGCGCCACCGGCCTGGAGCCGGGCGCCGACTTCCACGTGGCGATGGCCCCGGAACGGGTCGACCCCGCCAACACCAGCGGCTGGAACCTGGCCAACACCCCGAAGGTGGTGGGCGGTCTCACCGAGGAGTGCACCCGCCGCGCGGCGGCCCTGTTCGGGCTGGTCTGCGCGACGGTGGTCCCGGTGTCGCGGGTGGAGGTCGCCGAGCTCTCGAAGGTCTTCGAGAACACCTTCCGCCTGGTCAACATCAGCCTCACGCTGGAACTGTCGGACCTGTGCCGGAAGTTGGACATACCCGTCCGTGAGGTGATCGACGCCGCCGCCACCAAGCCCTACGGCTTCCTCCCGCACTACCCGGGTCCGGGCGTGGGCGGCGAGTGCATCCCGGTCGACCCGCTGTTCCTGCGGGAGGCCGCGGACCGGGCCGGCACCGAGATGAAGCTGGTGGCCGCCGCGTTCGAGCGCGTGGAGCAGCGGCCGTGGCAGGTCGTGGAACGGCTCGCGGAGCTCGTCGAGGAGCGCGGCTCGTCGCTGCGGGGCGCCAAGGTGCTGGTCGTCGGGGTCAGTTACAAGTCCGGCGTCGCCGATCTGCGTAACGCGCCCGCCCTGGACGTCATCCGGGGCCTGCGCGCCGCCGGGGCCGTCGTCTCGTACCACGATCCGCTGGTTGCGGGCCTCGTCGTCGACGGGGAGCCGGTCGCGGCGGCCGACTGGGCGGTGGTGGAGCTGGCGCAGCTGGACGCGGCGGTGATGGTCACCTCCGTGCCCGGCCTGGAGCAGGACCTGCTGTGGGGCATCCCGCCGGTCGTCCTGGACACCCACAACAAGCTCGCGGCGGCCAGCAATGTGGCGGTGCTGTGATGGCGGCCACCCTGCTCGCCGGCCGTGCGCTCCCCACCGTCACCCGGGACGCGGTCGCGGGTCGTACGGTGTCGGCCGAGGCGGCCCGGGCGGCGGTGGCGGAGCTGCTGGACGAGACGACGGACGAGGTGGACGCCGCTGCCTTCCTGACAGCCGTCGCGGTGGGCGGGGCGACCCCCGTGCTGGTGGCGTCCGCGGTGGAGGCGGTACTCGCGGTGGCCAGGCCGGTCGGCTGGACGGGCCAGGCGGTCGATGTGGTCGGCACCGGGGGTGACGGCAGCGGCTCGGTCAACATCTCCACGCTGGCCGCTCTGGTCGCGGCCTCGGCCGGGGCGACCGTGGCCAAGGCCGGTAACCGGGCGGCGACTTCGCAGTGCGGGAGCGCCGACCTGCTGGAGGCCCTGGGCATCGAACTCGACCCGGGGGAGCGCATTACGGAGCTGCTGGCCGGGCACCGGTTCGCGTTCCTCTTCGCCCCCGCGCTCCATCCGGCGCTGCGCAGGCTGGCCCCGGTCCGCCGCCGGCTCGGCTTCCGCACCCTGTTCAACCTGTCCGGCCCGCTCGCCAACCCGGTCCCGCTGACCGGCCGGCTCATCGGCACCGCGACCCGGCAGGACCAGGAGGTCCTGGCGCAGGCCGCCCTGCGGCTCGGCTACCGGCGGACCTGGGTCATCCAGGGCTTCGACGGGATGGACGAGCTGACCACGGCGGGCCCGGCGCGGGTGCTCCAGGTGGACGGCGGCGAGCTCACCGAGTTCACCGTCGACCCGTCCGGACTGCCGCTGCGGCCGGCGGGCCGCACCGAGCTGGAGGGCGGCGACACGGCACGTAACGCGGTCCTGGCCCGCCAGGTCCTCGACGGGACGGCCTCCGCCCCGCTCCTCGACACGGTGCTGCTGAACGCGGCCGCCGTGCTCCAACTGGCCGGGTCCGCGCCGGACCTGGAGTCCGCACTCGACCTCGCCCGGACCGCCGTGCGGCAGGGGGCCCCGGCCGCCCTGGCCGCCCGGCTCGCCCGCACCCCGATCACCTCGACCGCCTCGATCACCCCGGAGAGCAGCTGATGGCCACCCACCTCGACGACATTGTCGCCGCCAAACGTGCCGCCTGGAGCGGCCCGGTGGCAGCCGACGCCGCAGCCCGCGGCCGCAGGACGGCCTCCGTACCCGGCCGGCTCGCCGCGGCACTCGGCGGGTCCGAGGTCTCGGTCATCGCCGAGATCAAGCCCAAGTCCCCTTCCAAGGGACAGCTGCTGGACCCCGCACAGGCGGTTCCCACCGCCCGGAGCTACATCGCGGGAGGCGCCTCCGCCATCTCCGTGCTCGCCGACTCGCCCTACTTCGGCGGCTCGCCCGAGCTGGTCCGCACCGTCGCCGAACACCCCGACGTCACCGTCCCCGTCCTCTTCAAGGACTTCCTGGTCGACGTCCGCCAGGTGACGCTCGCCCACGACAGCGGCGCCGACGGCGTCCTGATCATCGCCCGCGCCGTCGACAACGCGCTGCTGACCGACCTGGTGCGGACCGCGCACGGTCTCGGCCTCGACGCGCTGGTGGAGACCTTCACCCAGGACGAGGTGGACCGGGCGCTGACCGCCGGCGCCCGCATCGTCGGCATCAACAACCGGGACCTGCAGACCTTCTCGGTCGATCTGGACAACTCGGCCAGGCTGCGCCGCGACATCCCGCGCGGCGTGCTGACCGTCAGCGAGAGCGGCCTCGCCGGCCGCCCCGACATCGAACGCATCGCCGCGCACGGCTTCGACGCCGCGCTGATCGGCGAGTCCCTGCTCAGCAGCAACGACCCCGCCGCCCAGCTGCGGTCCTACACCGGGGTCCCGATTCTGGAGGTGGCCTCGTGAACGGCCGATTCGGCGAGTACGGCGGACAGTTCGTCGCGGAGACCCTGGTGGGCCCGCTGCAGGAACTGGAGGAGGAGTACCAGAAGGCGCTGCTCGACCCGGAGTTCACCGCGGAGCTCGACAAGCTCCTCAAGATGTTCGTCGGCCGGCCCACGCCGATCACCGAACTGCACCGGCTCGGCGCGACGGAGAACGGCGTCAAGCTCTGGCTCAAGCGCGAGGACCTCACCCACACCGGCGCCCACAAGATCAACAACTCGGTCGGGCAGGCGCTGCTCGCCCGCCGCCTCGGCAAGAAGCAGATCATCGCCGAGACCGGCGCCGGTCAGCACGGGGTGGCCGTGGCCGCGGCCTGTGCCTACCTCGGCCTCGAAGCAACCGTGTACATGGGCCGGGTCGACGCCGAACGCCAGGCTCCCAACGTTCAGCGGATGAAGCTGCTCGGCGCTCGCGTAGAGCTGGTCGACCTGGGCACGGCGACGCTGAAGGACGCCATCAACGCCGCGATCCGCGAGTGGATCGCACGCCCCGACACCACGCACTACCTGCTCGGCTCGGTCGTCGGCCCGCACCCCTTCCCGACGATCGTGCGCAACTTCCAGTCGGTCATCGGCCGCGAGGCCCGCGCCCAGTTCCTGGAGGCGAACGACAAGCTGCCCGACGCGGTCGTGGCCTGTGTCGGCGGCGGCTCCAACGCGGCCGGGATGTTCAGCGCCTTCCTCGACGACCCGGTGCGCCTCGTCGGCGTACAGGCCGCCGGTGAGGGCAAGGGCGGTCAGGGCGGGCACGCGGCCCCGCTGCTCTACGGCGACCCCGGCGTCCTGCAGGGCACCCGCACCTACCTGCTGCAGGACGACGACGGGCAGATCCAGCTCACCCACTCCATCGCCCCCGGCCTGGACTACGCGGGCGTCGGCCCCGAGCACTCGCACTACAAGGACACCGGGAAGGTCGAGTACATCTCCGCCTCCGACAACGAGGCCCTGGACGCGTTCGTCGCCCTCAGCGCCCAGGAGGGCATCCTCCCGGCCCTGGAGTCCGCGCACGCCGTGGCCGGCGCCCTGAAGGTGGCCCGCGAGTGCGCTCCCGGCTCCACCGTCCTCGTCAACCTCTCCGGCCGCGGTGACAAGGACCTCACCTCCGCCATGGCCGCCCTGAAGCAGCGTGAGGAGACCTCCTGATGAAGCGCATCGAACAGACCTTCACCGACAACCGGACCAAGGACGAGACCACCCTGGTCGCCTACATCACCTCCGGCTACCCGCTGCTCGGCGAGACCGTCGGACTGATCTCCGCCGCGGTGGAGGCGGGCGCCGACGTCATCGAGCTCGGTGTCCCGTTCTCCGACCCGCTGGGCGACGGCCCGGTCATCCAGGCCACCGGCCAGGCCGCCCTGGACACCGGCACCACCGCCGCCGCCACCCTCGACGTGGTCGCCGAGGCGCGTGCCGCCGGGGTCGAGGCACCGATCGTGCTGATGGGGTACTGCAACCCGTTCCTGCGCTACGGCCTCACCCAGCTGTACGACGACGCGAGGTCGGCAGGCGTCGACGGGTTCGTCGTCCCCGACCTGCCGGTCAGCGAGGGCGCCGAGTGGCTGGCGCACGCCGAGGCCAACGAGCTGGGCCAGACGTTCTTCACCGCTCCCGGCAGCTCGGCCGAGCGCATCGCGGCCTCCGCCGCCGCCTCCCGCGGCTTCCTCTACGTCCTCGCCGCCAACGGCGTCACCGGGGTCCGCAAGGACCTGGACCCGGGCCTCGACGCCTATCTGGAGCGGGTGCGCGCGGCCGGCGACACCCCGATGGCCGTCGGGTTCGGCATCTCCCGCCCGGAACACGTGGCATCGCTGCACGGCAAGACGGACGGCGTCATCGTGGGCAGCGCGCTGCTCCAGGCCATCGGCGCCGCCCGGGACGCGGCCGGCCGCCGCCGGGCCGTCAGCGGGCTGGTCTCCTCCCTCAAGGCGGCCACGCGATGAGTGAGGCCACCGCCATCCCGTTCTTCAGCGGTGCCGCGTCCGCCCGCCGTGACCGGACCCGGCTGGAGGCCATGGTCCGCCAGGTCGCCGCCTCCGGCCGGTTCACCTCGGGCCCGGTCACCGCCGAACTGGAGGCCGCGATCGCCGCACGCACCGGCGCCCGGCACGCGGTGGCCGTCGCCAACGGAACCGACGCCCTCGTGATCCTCCTCCGGGCGGCGGGCATCGGCCCCGGCGACGAGGTGATCGTCCCGGCGTACACCTTCTTCGCCACCGCCTCGTCCGTCCTGCACGTGGGCGCCGATCCGGTGCTGGTGGACGTGCTGCCCGGCAGCTACGCGATGGACCCGAAGCGCGCCGAGGCCGCGATCACCGAGCGCACCAGGGCGATCATGCCGGTGCACCTGTTCTCGCAGATGGCCGACATGGAGGTGCTGAAGGACCTGGCCGACCGGCACGGGCTCCTGCTGCTGGAGGACAGCGCCGAGGGCATCGACATGCGGGCGGGCGGGGTGCACGCGGGCCTGTGGGGCAGCGGCGGGGTGCTCTCCTTCTTCCCCACCAAGACCCTGGGCTCGCTCGGCGACGCGGGCATGCTGCTCACGGACGACGACGAGATCGCCGCGAGCGCCCGGCGGCTGCGGCTGCACGGCCAGGGCACGGACGGCGCGTACGACACCGACGGTGCGTACGTCTACCAGGAGCTCGGCTACAACAGCCGCTGCGACGAACTGCACGCGGCCTTCCTGCTGCACCGCCTGGAGCGCCTCAGCGAGGAGACCGGCCGGCGCGCCGAACTGGCCGCCCGCTACGACCGGCTGCTCGCCCCGCTCGCCGGGACGGTGACCACGCCCTGGATGGCGCCCGCCAAGACGCCGAGCAACCAGGTCTATTACGTCTACCTGATCGAGTGCGACCGCCGGGACGAGCTGGCCGCCTACCTGGAGGCCCACGGCGTCGGCACCGAGGCGTACTACCCGCGCCCGCTCACCGACCAGCCGCTGCTCGCTCCGCTGCCCGGCTCCCGCCACCCCGTCCCGGTGTCCGAGGCCGCCGCGCGGCGCGCCCTGGCGCTGCCCCTCTACCCCGACCTCACCGACCAGCAGGCCGACCGCGTCGCCGCTCTGGTCCACGCCTTCTACGGAGCCGCATCGTGACCACCGTCATCCCGTACTTCGACTGGCCCGCCCGCTCGGCCGACTGGGCCGACGACCTCGTGGAGGTCTTCCAGGAGGTCGCCGAGAGCGACGAGTTCATCCTGAAGTCCCGGGTCGAGCGCCTGGAGGCGGAGATCGCCGGGCGCACCGGCGCCGCGCACGCCGTCGCCGTGGCCAGCGGCACCGGAGCGCTGACCGTGATCCTGGCCGCGCTCGGCCTCGGTGACGGGGATGAGGTCGTCACCCCCGCCTTCTCCTTCGTCTCCACCGCCTCCACCGTCGCCCTGCGCGGGGCCCGCCCCGTCTTCGCCGACGTCGAGTACGAGACGGGCCTGCTCGACCCGGCCGCCGCCGAGGCCGCCGTCACCGGACGCACCCGGGCGCTGCTGCCGGCCTACCTGTTCAGCGGCTCACCGAAGATGGGCGCGTTCGCGGAGATCGCCGCCCGGCACTCGCTGCACCTGGTCGAGGACAGCGCGATCGCGCTGGGCGCCGAGGTGGACGGCAAGCCCGCCGGCCGGCACGGGCACGCCGGGGTGTACTCCTTCTTCCCGGCGAAGCCCGCCGGTGGCATCGGCGACGCCGGGATGATCGTCACGGACGACCCCGGCCTCGCCCGTACCGCCCGGATGCTGCGCAACCACGGCCAGCCCGCCGGCAAGCGCTTCTACCACGAACTGCTCGGCTTCAACTGCCGGATGGACGAGCTGACCGCCGGCTTCCTGCTGCGCAAACTGCCGCACCTGGACCGGCTGCTGGAGCGGCGCCGCGAGATCGCCGCGATCTACGAGGAGGGGCTGCGCCCGCTCGCCCCGGCGCTGCTGCCCCCGCCGGCCGGGTTCGAGGGCCGCTCCGTCTACACGTACGTGGTGCGCGCCCAGGAGCGCGAGGAGCTGCGCGCCCAGCTGGCCGGCCAGGGCATCGAGACGGCCGTCTACTACCCGCGCCCCCTCCACCTGCAGCCCGCGTTCGCCCACCTCGGTTACGGGCCCGGCGACTTCCCCGTGGCCGAACAGCTCTCCCGCGAGGCGCTCGCACTACCCCTGCACCCGGACATGGCACCGGGAGCGGCCGAGCGCGTCGTCGCCGCCGTCAACCGCTTCTACACGGCGGGGAGGTGAGCACCGTGTCCGTACGAGACGTCCCGGGCATCACCGCGGACCGCCTGTGCGGCATCGGGGACGAGGCCGCCCCCGATCTGGCCGGACAGCTGGCCATCCACCACGAACTGGGCATGGAAGCGATCGAGTTGCGTACCGTCGACGGGCGCGGCCTGCACGAGCTGCCCGCGGGGGACGCCGCCGACCTGGCCCGGCGCACCATCGTCGCCGGTCTGCGGGTGCCGGTCGTGGACACCCCGGTGGGCTCCTGGTCCACCACCGTCGCCACCGGCATGGACGGCGAACTGGCGGCGCTGGAGCGCTCGGCCAAGGCGGCGGCCCTGCTCGGCTGCGACCGGCTGCGCGTCATGTCGTACCCCAACGACGGCCGGCCGGAGCGCGAGTGGCGCACCGAGTCGCTGCGCCGGATGCGGATGCTGACCCGCGAGGCCGAGCGGCTGGGCGTGACCCTGCTGCACGAGAACTGCCAGGGCTGGGCCGGGCAGAGCGCCGCGCACACGGTGCACATGCTGGAGGAGGTCGCGAGCCCCCGGCTGCGGCTGCTGTTCGACACGGGCAACGGGCTCGCCTACGGCTACGACTCCCTCGACTTCCTGCGGCGGGTGGCGCCGTGGGTGGAGCACGTGCACATCAAGGACGGGGTCCGCTCCGGCGGCACGGCCGAGTTCACGATGCCCGGCGAGGGCACGGCCCACGTCGCCCGGTGCGTACGGCTGCTGGAGGAGGACGGCTACCGCGGCTACTACAGCCTGGAGCCGCACATGGCCCACATCCCGCACCTCGGACTGTCGGGCGATCCGGCCGCCCTCGCCGACGGCTACCGGGAGTACGCCCGGCAGTGCGCCGGGCTGCTCGGCATCGACACCACGGACAGCCGGAAGTACTGGGAGGAGAGCCATCATGGCTGAGACGGCCCGCACCACCCGCACCGACGGCGGCCTCGCGGCCGCGGACCTGGAGTGGCTGACCGAGCTGATGGCCGTCGACTCGGTCTCGCCCCTGGAGGGCGGCCCGCTGGACGGGGCGGCCCGCGCGCAGCGGATCTTCCTGGACGGTGCCGTCGAGCGCGGCTTCCGCACCGCACTGCACGGGCCGCCCGCGCCCGAACTGCTGGAGCGCCCCGAGGTGCCGGCCACGGTACGGGAGGCGGCCGGCCGCAACCTCCCCGCGTTCCTGGCCGGTCAGCCCTCCGTGGTGGTCGCCCACGGGTCCCCGCAGCCGCAGGAGCGGCGGATGGTCGTCAACTTCCACATGGACACGGTCGGGCCGCACGTCCCGCCGCGCCTGGAGGGGCGGATCCTGCACGGCCGGGGTGCCGTCGACGACAAGGGCTCGGGCGTCGCCGCCGTGGCCGGGGTCGCCGCCGCCTTCGCGGAGGACCCGGGGCTGGCGGACCGGATCGAGGTGCAGATCGCCTCCGTGCCCGGCGAGGAGGGCGGCGCGATGGGCACGTACGGCACGCGTGCGCTGATCGACGCGGGGTACACCGGGCGCCTGATGGTGTTCGCCGAGCCGACCGGGAACACCTTCATGGACGGCTGCACCGCAGCGATGACACCGCGGATCACGGTGACGGGCCAGGACTCCACCGACGACCACCCCGCGGACGGGCACAACGCCACCGTGCTGCTGGGATTCCTCGCGGACTTCCTCGCCCGCCGGCTCGGCCCGCTCGCCCACGGCATGGGAGCCAAGCTCTGCGTCTCGGGTCTGCACACCGGCTCCGCGCACAACCGGGTCTACGGGACGGGGCAGTTGCTGCTCAACATCGCCTACCCGGCGACCGAGCAGGCCGAGCTGCTCGCCGCCTCCCTCGAAGTGCTGATCGAGGAGGCGCGTACCGAGTTCGCCCACCTGCACGCGCACGACCCGTTCAGTCGCCGCACGGTGAAGGACTGGCGCCGGATCGTCCGCCTCGACTGGCTGAAGCAGGGCCTGCCCACCCTGAACAACCGCGATGCGGAGGCCGAACTCATGCTCAACGACGCCGGGTTCTCGCGTCACGACGGTCTCGCCGACGGCTCGGCGTTCACCTGTGACGCGATCTGGGCGCCGGGCCCCGGCCGCTATGTCGTGGCCTGCGGGCCGGGCCGCCTCGATGCCAACGGGGCGCACACCGCGGACGAGTTCGTGCATCTGGACGACCTGGACACGTATGCCCTGCGCATCAAGGACCTGGTGCACGCGTTCGCCGCCCGTGCGGCCTGACCGGCCATTTCCCGCCAACTTCTCCACGAATCAAAGGACTTGCCATGACCGTCCGTGTTCCCCTCGCCGAGCTCACCGCCTTCGTCCGCAACGTCCTCACGGAGTGCGGCCTGGACAGCGAATCGGCGCGCACCGCCGCCGACGTCATCACGTACGCCGACGCCAACGGCTTCACCACCCACGGCACCAACGGGCTGGTGAACATCTACGCCCCCCGCCTGCTCGACGGCCGGATCGACGCCGGCGCGGCACCCCACGTCGTGCAGGAGACCGCCGGTGCCGCCCTGCTCGACGGGGACCGCGGTCTCGGCCTGGTCACCATGGACCTGGCCATGGACATCGCCATGGCGAAGGCGCGGCAGACCGGCATCGGCATGGTCGCCGTACGCAACAGCACGCACTTCGGCAGCGCCGGCTACTACACGCAGAAGGCGGCGGCCGCCGGTCTGATCGGTATCGCCATGACGAACTGCGGCGCCCAGGGCGTCGCCCCGCCGCTCGGCGGCACCGTGCGGATGCTCGGCACCAACCCGCTCAGCGCGGCCGTCCCGGTGACCGAGGGCGCGCCGTTCGTCCTCGACATGAGCACCACGGTGGTCGCCACCGGAAAGATCAAGGCCGCCCACCGGGAGGGCCAGGAGGTCCCGCAGGAGTGGCTGGTCCGCCACGACGGCACCCCGACCTCGGACCCGGCCGACTTCATGGCCGAGGAGGCGGACGTCGCCTGGCTCGGCGGGCCCGCCGCGACCGGTGGCGCCAAGGGCTTCGGGCTCGCCCTGCTGGTGGACCTGCTGTGCGGGCCGCTCTCCGGCGCCGCGTACGGCCCCCGGCCCGGCGTGCTGAAGGGCGAACCGGCGGGCGACGACAACGTGGGGCACACCGCGATCGTGATCGACCCGTCGGCGTTCGGCTCGGCCCGGGCGATCGCCGCCGAGAACCGCATCCTGCTCGACACGGTCGTGGGCTCCCCGGCCGCCGCGTACGCGACGCGGGGCGTCACCTACCCGGGAGCCCCCGAGGCCCTGCGGTACGCGCAGTCGCAGCGCGACGGCGTCGAGCTGCCGGGCCCGGTCGCCGAGGGCCTGGCCGCGCTCGCCGAGCAGCTGACCGTGCGGGCACCCGCCGCGCTGACCGGCCGGAGCCTCCAGCCGGTGGCCTGACCGCAGAGTCGCACGACGTCGCACGACGTCGCACGACGTCGCACAACCATCCACGAAGAACACGGAGAGGACCGGACCATCATGCGTATCGGAGTGATCGGAGTGGGCGTCATCGCCCCCTTCTTCCTGCAGGCCATCGAGGACGACCCGGAGCTCCGCCTGACCGCCGTCTGTGACCTCGACCGGTCCAAGCTCACCGGATTCGCCCCGGGGACCGTCATGTTCACGGACCACCGCGACCTCCTCGCCTCCGGCCTGGTGGACGGCGTCGTCGTCACCCTGCCCAACCACGCGCACGCCCCGGTCGTGGCCGACGTCCTGCGGGCCGGCGTCCACGTCTGCTGCGAGAAGCCGCTGACCGTCCACGCCGCGGACGCGCACCGCCTGATGCGGCTGGCCGACGAGCACGACGCGACCCTGTTCACCGCCTTCCACCGCCGCTACAACACCCATGTGCGGGAGCTGGCGGACCGGCTGCCGGAGCCCGCACTCATCTCGCACGTCACCAGCCGCTACCAGGAGAAGATCGAGGAGCACACCGGCGCCGACCGCTGGTACCAGGACCTCGACCGCTGCGGCGGCGGCTGCGTCATCGACAACGGCCCCAACGCCCTGGACGCCCTGGAGACCGTGCTCGGCCCCCTCACGCTGACCGACGCCACGATCGGGGAGGTCAGGGCCGGCGTCGAGTTCTGCGCCGAACTGGGCCTGGCCACCGCCGACGGCATCCCCGTCCAGGTGGACCTGGACTGGGCCCTGGAGACCGGTGAGCGCAAGGACATCACCGTGCACCTCAAGGACGGCCGGGAGCTGCACGCCGACATGCTGGACGGCTTCGAGGCGTTCAAGTCCTCCCTCGACCACGAGTACGCCGGCATCATGGCGGACTTCCACCGGGTGGTGCGGGACGGCCGGAGCGAGCCGGACCGGGGACCGCACATCGTCGACCTGGTCGAGGAGGCGTACGGCATCGGCCGGACCAAGGAGCAGCGGCTGCGGATGCCCGCCAAGGAGCCGGTTTCGGCCCACCTGGTGAAGCTGCTGTTCCACCGGCGTACGGACCGGGGCATGCGGCTGTCACCCTGGCAGTCGCGCTGTGTGCGGGCCGGCGACGTGCACGAGCTGGTCACCACCACCGACCTGCCCTCCGCCACCGGGGACCGCGTCGACCACGTGGGGTTCCTGGGCTTCGCCGAGTTCCCCACGGGCACGGTGATCGACCGGGGCGACGTGGTCTCGGGACCGCGCGGGCCGATCGGGCGGGTGGCCGGATTCGACGAGTGCCACGCGCCGAACCACTACAACATCCTGATCGACACCGAACGCGTCCTCACGGCCGAGGACCTGGACCTGCATACGCTGGACACCTTCACCTTCTCCGGAGGAACCCGATGACCACCGCACAGGGCACCCCCACCTTCCGCAAGGTCGCCGTGACACCCGAGGCCCGCGCACTCGTGCCCGGCGTCCAGGTGCTGACCCTGGAGGCGCAGATCCCCGCCGCCGGCCCCGCACCGGCCGACGCGGTCTGGGCCGAGGCGCACGCCGAGTGGACCGGGGCGAGCCGCGCCGAGGTGCGCGCGGCCCCGAACGTGGCGGCCTATCGGGAGTTGAGCCGCCTGCTCGGCAGCCACCCCGACAAGCGCCCGCCCTCCGTTCAGGCGCTGATCGACCGGGGACTGCGCGCCAAGCCGCTCGGCGCCTGGCCGCGGATCAACCCGGCCGTCGACGCGGTCAACGCGGTGGCGGTACGCAGCCTCGTCGCGCTCGGCCTGTTCGACCGGGACATGCTGGAGGGCGAGGTGGCGCTGCGACTGACCGACGGCACCGAGGAGTTCACCGCACTCGGCGCGGACGGCCCGGTGACCCTGGAGGCGGGCGGGCTCGTGCTCGCCGACGAGAAGCGCGTGCTGTCGCAGTTCGCCCACCGGGACGGCGTGCACCAGGCGGTGACCGAGGAGACCCGCCGGGTACTGCTGCTGGCCTGCTCGGTACCCGGCGTCGACGAGGACACCTGCCGGGACGCCCTGCTGGAGGCCGCCGCACTGCTGGGCGGCACAGCGGGGTAGCGGCACCCGGAGCCCTTCCGGGCGGGGCGGTCAAGTGGTCCGCCGCCGCCCCGGAACAGTGGACTGCCGGGCAGGTACGCGCTGTTGGTTGGCTGGACTCACGTCGCTGACCGACCCCCGTACCGAAAAGAGACCGCCCACGATGACCATGACCGCCGTCGAGCCCGCCGCAGCACCACCCCGGGCGGTCGCCGCACCCCTGCGGGTGACCGTGGCGCGGACCGCCCTGCCGCCGCACGCCCCGCTCGCCCTGGGCGCCGAGCTGCGCCGGCTGCTCGGCGAGGATCAGGTGTTCCTCTTCGAGAGCCTGGCCGGCCCCGACGAGGACTGCCGCTTCGCCGCGGTCGGCGCCGAGGCGCTGGCCCGGATCACGGTGCGGGACGGACAGGCCGTCCTGGACGGGGTGCCGGAGCTGGTGGACCGGCTGCGACCGCTCACCGACCGCGCCCGCGACGGCGTCCGGCACCTGCTGGAGGCGGTGAACGGGGCCTTCGCCGTGGAGACCGGCGTACCGCTCGACACGTACGCCTTCGGGTTCCTCGCCGTGCTCGGCTACGAGGCCGCCTGGCAACTGGAGCAGCTGCCGCCACGCGCTCCCGGCCATGACCCGGAGATCACCCTCACGCTCTTCCGGCACGTCGTCACCTACAACCTGGCGACCGGCGAGAGCCACCAACTTCACGCATACGCGCCCGAGTTCGGTGGACCCGGGGCGCTGGGCGCCGATCTCTACGCACTGGTACGCACCCTGCCGGACGAGGCCGAGGCCACCGAGCTGCCCGCTGCCCGGCCGTACGCCGTGCGACGCACCGTGCGCCGGGCGGAGTTCACCGACCGGGTGCGGCGCTGCCTGGAGCACATCAGGGCGGGCGACGTCTACCAGATCCAGATCGGCCACCGCATCGAGGTGACGACGCCGCTGCCGGCCATCGACGCCTACCGGCGGCTGCGCCGGAGCAACCCGTCGCCGTACATGTACCTGGTGCCGTGGGCGGGCCGCACCCTGGTCGGGGCCAGCCCCGAGCTCCTGCTGCGGATCGAGGGCCGGACCCTGGCGATGCGGCCCATCGCCGGCACGATCGCGCGGGCCGCCGACCCCGCCGAGGACGCCCGCCGGGTGGCCGAACTGCACACCGACGAGAAGGAACGCGCCGAGCACATCATGCTCGTCGACCTGTGCCGCAACGACGTGGCGCGGGTCTGTGTGCCGGGCACCCTCGCCGTCGAACGGATGATGGCGGTCGAGCACTTCGCCCAGGTCCACCACCTCGTCTCCACGGTCCGCGGCGAGCTGGCCGACGGCGCCGACGTGTGGTCCGCCCTGCGCGCCACGTTCCCCGCGGGCACCATGACCGGGGCGCCCAAGGTCCGCGCCATGGAGCTGATCCAGGAGATCGAGGGCCGGCCGCGCGGCGCCTACGCGGGCGCGCTGGGCCTGATCGACGTACGGGGACAGGCGGCGACCCTCGCCCTGTGCATCCGTACCGCCGTCCACGACCCCGGCACCGGGACCTACGCCCTGCAGGCGTCCGCCGGCGTCGTCGCCGACTCCACGGCCGACGGGGAGTGGCGCGAGACGCTGATCAAGATGAGCGCGGTGTACGCCGCCCTGACGGGTGAGGCGCTGAGCGCATGAGAATCCTGCTCGTCGACGCACGCGACAGCTTCGTCCACATCATCGACCACTATCTGCGGGAGCAGGGCGCCCACACGGACGTCGTCACCGCGCTCACCCACTCCCCGGCCGAGCTGGACGCCCGCCGCCCGGACGCGGTCGTGCTCGGCCCCGGCCCCGGGCACCCGGCCGACTCCGGCCACCCGGAACTCGTACGCCACTTCGCCGGCCGCGTCCCGCTGCTCGGGATCTGCCTGGGCCACCAGGCCATCGGGCTCGCCTACGGCGGCCGGATCGAGCGGGCGGCGCGCATCGTGCACGGCAAGACCAGCCGCCTCGACCACGACGGCTCCGGGGTCTTCACGGGACTCGCCGACCGCACCGAGGTCACCCGCTACCACTCACTGGCCGTCGCGGACCCGCTTCCCGACGAGCTCATGGTCACCGCACGGGCCCGCGAGGACGGCTGCGTGATGGGGCTCCGTCACCGCCGGCTGGCCGTCGAGGGCGTCCAGTTCCATCCCGAAAGCATCACCACGCAGACCGGATCCGCGTTCATCGCCAACTTCCTCGAAGGGATACAGCCATGGTCGACCACGGTCCCTGGGCGTCGATAGCCGCCCTCAACGGCTCCGAACGGCCCGACGGGCTCACGGGAAGGGTGCTGCGCATGCTCGCCGCCCAGGCCGCCGAGCACGGTGTGCACCTCGATGTCATCCCGCTCGCCGAGTACGACATCACGCCCTGCGGGCCGTGCGGCGACTGCAACGTCCGGCCGCTGCCGTGCGCCGTGAACGACGACGTCCCGGCCCTGGTGGACCGGCTGGTCCGGGCCGACGGGGTGTTGTACGCGGCGCCGGTGCACGGATTCGGGCTGGCAGGCGTCATGCAGAACTTCATCGAGCGGGCCGGGGTCGGCCACCTGCGCTTCGACCGCCCGCTCGCCAACAAGGTGGCCGGAGTGGTCGTCACCGGCCGCCGCTACAGCCACGACCGGGTCTACGGGCAGCTCATCGACAACGTCCTGCTCAACCGGATGATCGTGCCGGGCAGCGGCTTCCCCGCCTTCGTGCACGACCAGTTCGCGCCCGGCGAGGACGAGGAGGGCCTGGCCGCCGCGCGCGGGCTGATCGACCGCATGGTCGACCTGCTGCGGCTCCTGCTCCTGCCGCACGGCGGCCGCGGGGACACCGCACGGCTGCTGTCGCTGCCCCGCAACGAAAGGGCCGGGCTGCTCAGCCCCACGGGGTGAACAGCCCGGCCGGTGCGACGGTTTCAGGCGGCGGGCGGCGCCACCGGGCCCGCCGCGTGGCGCCCGCCGATCAGTACCGAACGCAGCGCCCCCTTGTCCTGGAGCACCGTCATGTCCGCCGCCGGGTCGCGGTCCCAGACCACCAGGTCCGCGAGGCGGCCGGCGGCCACCACCCCGGCGTCCGCACCGCGCCCGGCCAGCTCGGCCCCGTTCGCGCAGGCCCACTTGATGACCGTCTCGGGCGCGATCCCGGCCCGCTCCACGTACATCACCAGCTCGTCCGCGTAGGTGCCGTGCGGGGTCCAGGCGAAGCCGAAGTCGTCGCCCGGCGCGATCTTCAGGCCGCGGTCCTCGGCCAGCGGCAGGAAGCGCAGGGTGTTCTCGATCTCGTCCCGGAAGTCCAGCGACTCCAGGTAGTCGGGGGCCTTGCCGAACCCCTCCCCGAGCGCGAGCAGCCGGTCCGGCTGGAACAGGCTCGGGACCACGAACACGCCCCGCCCGGCGATCTCGTCGAGCGCCCTGTCGTCCGCGTACGTGGCGTGGTCGATGACGTCGACCCCGGCGGCCAGCGCGTTGCGGATGCCGGCCAGGCCCCGGGAGTGAGCCCGCACCCGGGCGCCGCGGCGGTGCGCTGTCTCCACCACCAGGGACAACTCCTCGCGGGTGAAGAGGAGTTCCTCGGAGCGGGCGTTGGGGAAGGTGTCGTCGCCGGACGAGAAGACCTTGATGATCTCCGCGCCCTCGTCGATCTCCTCCTCCGTGTACTTCACCAGATCGCCGAGGACGTCCACGACCGGCATCAGCTCACGCGGCATCCGCTCCTTGAGCTCGGGCGATCGCCGTCCCGGCGGCCCCGACACCATCAGGTCGCGGCTGCACGGGGTGATGCGCGGACCGGCGATGACACCGGCCTCGATGGCGTTCTTCAGTGCCATGTCGATACCGGCGACCGATCCGGCCCCGACGAACGCCGTGTATCCGCAGCTCAGCAGGTCCGCCGCGTGCCGTGCGGCATGCAGCGCGACCTCGGGCACCCGGTACTTGAACAGCGTCTCGCGGCCCGTGGTGACATTCACGTACGCGATGTGGGTGTGCCCCAGCGTCATGCCGGGCAGCACCGTCGCCCCGGCCAGGTCCCAGCGGACGAAGTCACCCTCGGCGGGGGCCTCGGAGGCCGGCAGTACGGCTTCGATGCGCTCGCCCGTCACCAGGACGGAGCGGGCGGGCAGCGAGGCGCGGCCCAGCCCCTCCTGGACGGTGACGTCGTGCAGCAGCAGTCGGCGGTCAGTGCTCATGACCGGCTCCCCACAGGCTGTCGGGCTCCCTCGGAACGGGCGAGTACGGCGGGCCCGAACACCATCCACACCATGGGGACGCCCGGCCGTGAGACCTGGAACTCCAGCCGGTGCGCGGCGCGCCCCGGTTCGTTGGTGACGGCGGCGTCCGCGCGTCCCTCGGAGACCAGTTGGGCGGCGTGCATGGTGGACTCGGCGGGCACCCAGGCGATGTCGTAACCGCCCCGCCCGCCCTCGGCCCCGTCGAGCAGCTCCACCAGGCGGCGGGTCTCGTGCAGGGTCGCCAGCCGCAGGACCCCCTCGCGCAGACCCGGTGCCGGGGCGGCGATGCCGTACTCGGGCGTCGGCGAGGAGAAAGTGGCGTCCAGCCGCAGCCGGGGCGACCAGAAGAAGCGCGTCGCGCACTCGGCGGCGCCCGGCACCAGGGCGTAGGACGGTCCACCGTGGCTGCCGACGGCGGCGAGCAGCTCCTCGAAGGAGTCGTACGGCACGGGCTCCACGACGGGGCCGCCCAGGTGGGCGAGCCGGTGCCCGAGGCGGCCCAGGGCCACCATCGACGTGGTGCCGTCCGGGCCGAGGGTGCCGACGCGCAGGGTGCCGGGCCGCAGCAGTGGCGAGTGGGGTATGCGGGCGGGCTCCCACAGGATGGGGAACGGCGTCGCGTCGGAGTCGGAGTCCGCGTCGGTGTCGCGGATGTTCAGGGCGCGGAACAGGGGCTCGGTCATGCGCGGTGCCCCCGGGCCCCGGCGAGCCGGCGGGCGGCCGCCGTCTCGTGGTCGACGGCGGTACGCCGGTCGTGGATGCGCGCCGCCTTCCAGCTGACGAAGGCGCCGGTCGTGGTGACGGGGTCCAGCTCGTCCGGCAGCTCCACCCGGCAGCGCACCCCGAGCGCGTCGGCGACCCGCGCCGCGTGCGCGGCCTCCAGCCCGGGTTCGGGCCCGTCGGGCCCGTCGGGCAGGTCGAGCCGGACGGTGATCAGGTCCTCGCCGTCCGCGGTCCGGTCGATGACCACCTGGTAGCCGTAGCTGTGGTCGATCCGCCGGAGGACGGCCTGCTCGATCTGCCAGGCCTGGTAGCTGTGCCCGCCGAGCACGATCCGGTCGCGGGTGCGGCCGACGACCCGGATGACGGGGCCCCGGATGCCGCAGCCGCACGTGTTGGCGGCGAGCTCGACCAGGTCGCCGGTGCGGTAGCGGATCAGCGGCTTGATGCCGTCGATCAGCATGGTGACGACCAGCTCCCCGGTGCCCCGGTCGCCGAGCGGTGCGCCGGTGTCCGGGTCGACGAGCTCGGCGATGTAGTTGGGCCGGGCCAGGTGGAGCCGGCCGTGCGCGCAGGCCGAGGCGACGACCAGGGTCTCCTGGGAGCCGTAGAGCGCGTTGTACGTCCGGGCGTTCCAGGCCTGGTCGATCTGGCGGGCCAGGTCGGGGGTGCACATCTCGCCGGTGACCAGGAAGACCTTGACGGCGAAGTCGCGGCGCGGGTCGAGCCCCTGCTCACGGGCGGCGCGGGCGAGCGAGAGCGCCACGTTCGGGGTGCAGAACACCACGTCCAGGGCCAGGTCCCGCATCAGTTGCAGCGCCTTGGGGAAACCGATGACGGGGGAGTACGGCCAGATCTTGGCGACGGCCGAGCCCACGTTGCGGGCCACGTCGCCGAGGGTGTCGCCGAGCGAGTGCACCTCGGTGGGGCCCATCACGCCGACGCGCGGGGCCCGGTCGCCGAAGACGTCCGCGAAGATGTTGCGCCAGCTCTCCGTCACATGGGCGTTGGAGGCGACCACCTCGCGCGGGTCGCGGGGACACGGGGTGGCCGGGCCGGTGGTGCCGGTGGTCTCGTAGTAGAAGCACGCCTCGTCGAGATCACGGCTGAGGATGTCCGACATGGCCGCGCGCAGGTCGTCCTTCGTGGTGAA
Source organism: Streptomyces sp. NPDC050422 (assembly GCF_044458665.1). NCBI lineage: Bacteria > Bacillati > Actinomycetota > Actinomycetes > Kitasatosporales > Streptomycetaceae > Streptomyces > Streptomyces sp. NPDC050422. The sequence continues at coordinate 337,194 of NZ_JBITIE010000007.1, read as the reverse complement.
GGGCAGCGAGCTCACGTCGTCGAGGGTGAGCCGGCCGGCCGGCACGCCGGCCAGGTGCCGGGCGTAGAAGGGCGATCCGTCCTGCGCGAGCGCGACGACGTCACGCAGTTGCGACTGCGCCCATGCGCGCCACTCGTCCTCGCCGAGTTCACCCGCGGTGTACCGGTCGTGCAGGCTCAGGTAGCGCTCGATGAAGTCGCGGTGCTTCCCGGATGCGGGCAGCCACATGGATCCCCCAGGTGATTCGGCGGGTGCGGTGGACGGTGTGCCGTGCACCGGGCGCGTGCCCGGTGCGCCCGTACGCGTCCGGGAAGCGGCTATCCGATACTGCGGGCCGCACCGACGCGCCCTCAATTCGCCTTAGGAGGCAGTCCGTTCGCTCTAGGTGGCAGTGCGCAGGCAGGCCGCGTCGCTCATGCGGCCGCCTTGGCCGCGGTCACGAACTGCCTGATCAGGTCCGGGTCCTTGACGCCGCGGGTGCGCTCGACCCCGCTGGAGACGTCCACGCCCCAGGGCCGCAGGCCGGTGACCGCCCCGGCGACGTTGTCCGGGGACAGCCCGCCGGCCAGGAGCCACGGACCGGTGGGGGGCACGCCGAGAGCGGCCGGGTCCCAGCGCTCGCCGGAGCCGGGCCGGGGCGAGTCGATGATCAGCAGGTCCTCCCCGTACGCACCGGTCTCCAGCGGCGCCCCGCCCGCCGGGGAGGTGGCCCGGATCAGCCGGAAGCCGTCGGCGCGCAGCGCGGCGAACGCCTCGGGGGGCTCGGCGCCGTGCAGCTGCACGGTGTCGACGCCCGCCTCCGCGGCGGCCTTGCGCACCTCGTCGAGCGGCTCGCCGCGGAACACGGCGACCGTGGCGGTTCCCTCCGGCACCAGGGCGGTCAGGGCGCGGACGGCTGCCGGGGTGACCTGGCGGGGGCTCGGCGTGAGCACGAAGCCGATCGCGTCGGCCCCCGCCTCGACGGCGGCCGCCACGTCCTCGGGGCGGCTCAGGCCGCACACCTTGATGTACATGTCTTCTTCTCCTGGATCCGGGACGGGGACGGGGACGGGAACGGGAACGGGAACGGGAACGGGAACGGGAACGGGAACGGGACGTTCATGGTGTCAGGGTCGTCGGTGCTCACGACCGGACGGCGGTACGTGAGCACAGGAAGGCCAGCGCCCCCGCGGTCAGCCCGGCCGCCGTCAGGGCCAGCGCGGTCCGCGGACCGGCCGCCGACGCGAGCAGCCCGCCGAGCAGCCCGCCCACCGGGATCACCGCCCAGGTGAGGAACCGGAAGGTGGCGCTCACCCGGCCGATGAGCTCGGGAGGCACGGTCGCCTGGCGCAGCGTGATCGAGTGGATGTTGAAGATGGCGATGCCGAAGCCGTTGAGGACGTAGCCGGTCCCGAGGAGCGCGTAGCCGAGCCGGCTGCCGGAGCCGGGTGCGAGCGGCAGCAGCAGCGTCGCGGAGGAGGCCACCACCATCCCGAACACCATGGCCCGTCCCACCCCGAGCCGCTCCCCGAGCCGGCCCGCGGAAAGGGCGCCGCCGAACGCGCCGATACTGCCGACCGCGATGATCAGGCCGAGGCCGGCCGGACCGAGATGCAGGACGCGGATGCCGTAGAGCGGGAAGACGACCAGGACGACGTCCCAGAGCAGGTTGTACAGGGACGCGTGCAGCATGATCACGCGCAGCAGCCGGCTGTTCAGCGTCATGCGCAGCCCCGCGGCGATGTCCTTGCGTACGGAGGACGGGGCACCGTCCGGGCGGACCGGCCGGGTCTCCGGGGTGCGGATGCGCAGCAGCATGGCGGCGGCGAAGAGATAGCCGAGGCAGTCGACCAGGATGGCCACGGGCGCGGTGAGCACCTGGATCAGCGTCCCGCCGAGGCCCTGCCCGGCGGTCTCCGCGACCGAACGGCTGGCCTGCAGCTTGCTGTTGCCCTCGACCAGTTGCTCCCTGGCCACCAGCGAGGGCACGTACGCCTGGTACGCGACGTCGAACAGGGCGGTGAGCACCCCGGTCGCGAACGCCACGGCGCACAGGGCCCAGACGCCGAGCCCGCCCAGCCAGGCGAGCAGCGGTACGGCGGTGAGGATCGCGGCCCGCCCGAGGTTGGCGGTGATCATCAGCGGGCGGCGGCGTACCCGGTCGGCCAGCACTCCGGCGAACAGCGTGACGCACAGCACCGGCAGGTACTGGGCGCTGTTGAGCAGCCCCAGCTGGGCGGGGCTCGCGTCGAGCAGCACGATCGCGGTGACCGGCAGCGCGAGTTCGGTCACGCGGGAGCCGAGCAGGGAGACGGTCTGTCCGGCCCAGAGCCTGCGGAAGTCCCGGTGGTGCCACAGCCCGCGGGGCGGCTCCGGGGCCTCGGGCCCGGCCCGGTCGAGGAGCTCAGCCGATGACATGGGCTGCCTCCCGGGTGACCGGCTCCCCGGTGTCGGCGGGCTGTTCGCCCTGCGGGTGCCAGTCGAGCCGGTAGGAGGCGAGGGTCTGCCGGATCGCCGCTTCGACGTCCGCCGAGCGGCCGGCCCGGTAGCGGAACGTGCCGGCGGTGTGGACGGCGCCGCCGTTGCCGCTGAGCACCGTGCCGGGCGGCGGCAGCGTCTCGGAGCAGAGCGCCGGCACCCGGCCCACCAGCGAGGTCACCGCGTCCACGACGGCCGGGCGCACGGGCGGCTCGGGCATCATCAGATACCCGGCGACCGGACCGTCCAGGTCCATCGGCGCGATCGTCAGGTCCTCGCCGAGCTGCACCAGCGCGGAGGCGGCGACGAGGTCGACCCCGTACACCTCCTCCCAGACGACCCGGACCTGACCGCCGCCGGCCCGCGCGCCGATCTCCAGGAACACCAGGTCGTCGCCGTCGCCGTCGCTCTTGCCCGGGCCCTGCGGGGTGCGGAAGACCTCCAGGTGGAAGACGTCGTCGGTCAGGGCGAGGGCGGCGCACACGCGCTCGGCGAAGTCGGTCACCCGCTTCTCGAAGTCCCGGTCGTCGTTGGCGACCGAGCTGAAGGCCGTGCCGGTGGCGAAGTCGAGGCAGCTGCCGCCGCAGCGCCAGGCGCGGGAGGTGAGCAGCTTGCCGTCCTTCATCACCCCGTCGATCTGGTAGAGCGCCCCGTCGATGAACTCCTCGCACTGGGCGTCGGCCAGGCCGGCGTCGTTCAGCAGGGCGTCGAGCCGGTCTTCGGAACGCACCACGTGCACGCCCTGGCTGTCGGCGCCCGCACGCGGCTTGAGGACGAACGGATAGCCGTGCCGTGCGGCGAACTCCCGCACCAGTGCGGCCGTCGGCGTCTCCCGGAACGCGGGCACCCGCAGCCCGGCCGCCGCGACCAGGCCCTTCATCACGACCTTGTCCCGCACGGCGGCGACCTCATCGGGACCGCGCCCCGGGATGCCGAAACGCCGGCGGATCTCGCCCGCGGGCTCCAGGTCGAACTCGGAGAGCGCGAGGACATGGGTGAACGGCCCGTACAGCTCGACGAGTTGTGCGGTCTGCGCCAGCACCTCACCGGTGTCGGACAGATCGGACAGCACCCGGATGTCCTCGGCCAGCTCCCCGTCGAGCGGCGGCCGGCCGGCGGCGGTGGTGAGGTAGGCGACGCGGTCGGCGGTGTGGTCGAGATAGCGGTGGTACTCCGCGAAGGAGTTGGTCCAGCGGTTGATGATCAGGATATGGCGGTTCATCGGATCTCCGGATGGTTCGTGGACTGTCCTGCGGATGGCTCAGCTGAAGGTGACGGCGCGCTCGGCCCGTCGCAGCACCCTCGCCGTCTCCCGGTACGAGGCGCCCGCGGCGAGCACGTAACCGAGCCGGCCCGCCGAGCTGCCCGGGTCAGGCAGGGCGCTGCCCGGCGGCAGGAGCACGCCTATCTCCCGCACCCGCGGATCGGACTCGATCACCGGGTCGACGCGGAACTCGCGGTAGGTGTCGAGGCCGGGCCGCAGGAAGTAGCGGATGCCGGCCCGGGTGCCGGTGCGCGGGGTGGCCGGTTCGGGGTTGGGCAGGCCCAGGTAGCAGCGCAGCATGATCTCGTACAGGTCGTGGCCGCAGGCCAGGCGCAGCAGGTCGGGGATGCGGTCGCCGGGCAGCCGGGCCGCGACCTCCATCAGCAGCGGGCCGCGGGAGGACATCCGCAGCTCGGCGTGGAACGGGCCGATGCCGAGGGCGACGGCGTCCAGGACACGGGTGATGTACGTCCTGATCTCCCGGGCCGACGAGGACTTCAGCTGGGCCGGCACGATGTGGCCGACCTCGACGAAGTGCGGTTCGGCCCCGAGGATCTTCTCGGTGATGCCGAGGATGTGCACCTGGCCGTCCTCGACGTACCCCTCGACGCTGTACTCCGGCCCCTCGACGTACTCCTCGACCAGCACCAGCCCGACACCACCGCGCGACCCGTCGGCCCGGCCGGAGCGCAGCGCCCGGCGGAACGCGGCCACGGCCTCCGCCGCCGAGCCGGCCCTGCGGACGTCGAGGCTCCCCGACTGGTCGACCGGCTTGACCACGCACACCGGCCCGAGCTCCGCGTAGGCGGCGGCGGCCGACCGGGTGCCGGAGACGATCCGGTACCGGGGCTGGTCGAGCCCCGCCGCGTCCACGGCCCGGCGCATCCGGTGCTTGTGGCGCAGGAACTCCACGCCCGCCGGGTCGATGCCCGGCAGGCCGAGCGCGTCGGCGGCGTCGGCGGCGAGCGAGACGAAGTGCTCGAAGCCGGGCAGGACCGCGTCCAGCGGGGACTCGGCGTGCAGCGCGCGGACGAGGTCGAGGACGGCGGCCCGGTCGGAGGTGTCGGCGGTGATCACCCGGTCGGCCTTCGCCGGGGCGGTGCCGGGCCCGGTGCGGGCGGTCAGGACGAGGGCGGTGTGCCCGAGTTCATGGGCCCGGGTCACCAGTTCCAGTCCGGAGGAGCGGGGCTCGATGATCAGAACGGTGCTCATGCCGCTTCCTGCGGGGCCGGGGTGCCGGAGTCCGCGAACGCGGTGGCGCGGGCGGTGTCGAGGAGCTCCATGGACTCCAGGTGCAGGGCGAGGTCGCTGCGCGGCGCCGGTCGCTCGCCGCGGAAGTGGGCGTACGCCTGCTCGATGAACCGGGTGAGCGGGGCGTCCTGGACGACCCTGCGGACCGGGCGACCGGCGATGCGGACCTGGCCGAAGTCGTCGTCGCCGGAGACGGGGTAGTCCGCCACGAGCGTGCCCTCGGTGCCGTGGATGTGCAGCCGGCGGCGGCGTACCGGCGAGGCCAGATCGGTGTACAGCGTCGTCCGTACGCCGGAGGTGTGCCGCAGCGTGACCTCGGCGCCGCCCAGCCGGGCGAGCCGGCCGGACGGCAGTGGCAGGTCCCAGCCGCGCGATCCGGTCACCTCCGCGACGGGCCCGGCGAGGTGCAGGGCGAGCAGCAACTGGTGCGGCAGCTCGACCTCGAAGGCGCTGCCGTGGCCCTGGGTCTGCAGCGAACGGCGGAAGCGGGGCTTGCTCTGCTCCATGTGGTACGAGACCGGCTCACCGATCGTCCCCGAGGCGACGAGCTCCTCGGCGGCCTCGGTGACCCTGCTGGCGGGCCAGACGCTCATCGGCAGCACGACGGCCCCGGTGGCCTCCGTGAGGTCCACCAGGTGGGCGGCCTCCTGCACGGTGTGCGCGATCGGCTTCTCCAGGATGAAGCGCTGGGCCCCGACGTGCAGGAGCTGCTCCAGGCAGTCCCGGTGGGCGTCGGGCGGCACCGCCACGTGGAAGACGGCGTCGGCCACCCGGTGACCCGCCGCCCACAGCGCCGCCACGGCGCCGCGGATGTCCGGCACCCATTCCCCTCCAGCCACCTCGGCGGGGCGTGGGTCGACGGCGATCACCGTCGACCGGCCGCCGGTGATGTCCCGCAGCGCGCGATGGTGCAGATCGCGGCCCGCGTGTCCGTATCCGACGATGACGGAAGGTGAATTGCCTTTCTTCCTCATCTGGTTACCGCCCTTCGCTGTCGTAGTGAAAGGAGCTTCGCAGCGGGCCGGGAGAGGCTGCCAGGCCAATTCTCCGGACCCCTGGCGGACCACTTGGAAGGGGGTGTCGTGGCCGTTGGTGCCTCGAAAGGAACACGGCCGGCCGCCGAGGTGGTATTCGGCGGGCCGCCTTGTCAACAGGGGTGATGGATACGCTTGTTCGATGTATTCGGAATTGCGGCACCTATTCAATTCACCTGGAGAAGGAGTCAATTGATGAGCCTCGAAGGCCGGTCCGCCCTGGTCACCGGTGGTTCCCGCGGCATCGGACGGGCCATCGCGCTCCGTCTCGCGGCCGACGGTGCCGCGGTCGCCGTGAACTACCGCTCCCGCAAGGACGAGGCCGAGCGAACGGTCGAGGAGATCACCGCCCTGGGCGGGCGGGCGATCGCCCTGCAGGCCGACGTGTCGGACCCGGACGCCGCCCAGCAGCTGGTGGACGAGGCCATGGCCGGCCTCGGCGGACTGCACATCCTGGTGAACAACGCCGGAGTGGCGCAGGACGGGCTCATATTCGACCAGTCGCCCGAGGACTGGTGGGAGGTGCTCAAGGTCAACGTCGGCGGCGTCTACCACTGCACCCGGGCCGTCGCCGGTCACTTCATGTCCCGGCGCGACGGCAACATCATCAACATCTCCTCGGTCATGGGCGAGGGCGGCTGGGTCGGGCAGTCCAACTACTCGGCCTCCAAGGGGGCCGTCAACGCGTTCACCCGGGCCGCCGCCGTCGAACTGGCCCGCTTCGAGGTCCGCGTCAACGCGGTCCTCGCCGGGTTCACCACCACCGACCTGATCGGCGGACTGCTGGAGAAGGACGGCGGCAAGGCCATCAAACGGCAGCTGCCGCTGCGGGAGTTCGCGACACCCGAGCAGGTGGCCGGCGCGGTGTCCTTCCTGGCCGGCGAGGACTCCACGTACATCACCGGTGAACTGCTGCGCGTGGACGGCGGCTGGGCGGGCCAACTGGGCCTCGGCCGGTCCAAGTAGCGGAGCGCAGTTACGGGCCGCGCGGGAACGGAGGAAGCCCCGGGGAGACGCTCCCCGGGGCTTCCTCCGTTCCTTCCATCAGCCGATCCGCGCCAGCCCACGGGCGCCCTGCCGGCCGGAGCCGCGGGAGACGGTCAGCGGATCCCAGCCCTCCGCCCGCTCCGGAAGCAGGTCCGGGTCGCCCAGGAGCGCGCCCCGGTGGACCTCCGCCATGAGTCCGCGGCCCAGGATCTGCCCGGCCAGGGCCATGCCGCCGGCCGCGGAGCCGGTGATCCCGGTGCCGTGCCGGGTGTTGGTCCCCACCATGTGGAGCCCCTCGATGCTGGTGCGGGTGTCCGGGCGGCTGCCCGTACCACCCCACTCGGCCAGTCCGTACGGCGTCCCGCCGGTGGCGAGCGTGTAGCGCTCGTGGGTGATGGGGGTCGCCGTCTCCAGGTGCACGATGTGCTCGCGGAACGGACCGAGCGCCTCCTCCGCCGCGCTCAGCATCGACTCGGTCAGCTCGGCCTTGCGCCGCTGGTAGCCCTCGTTGCGCCGGTAGCGCTCACCGGCCGCGGGCCCGCTGTTCACGCCCCAGTACTCGTATCCGGGCGGACACAGCGTCATCACCTGGAAGTTGCTGTGCCCCGGCGGGCAGACGGCCGTGGTGCCCGGGTCCTTCAGCGAGGCGAACGACGCGAACAGGAAGGGCACCGGGCTGATGGTCTCCTTCGCCACCTGCTCGTAGTAGTTCTCGATGTCGTCGTCCCGGTACCACCACAGGTTGGCGTTGGGGCGGGCCGGCAGTTCCTTGTCGGTCGCGATGTAGAGCGTGGCCAGCGGCAGCGCCATCTTCGCCTGCCGGGTCCTCGACACCACCCGGCGGCCGAAGTGCTCCTCTCCCACGAGGTCGAACACGGTCCGGGAGTAGTCGGCGTTCGACACCACCAGGGGAGCGCTGTGGACGTCGCCGTCCGTCATCCCCACCCCGGTGACCCTGCCGTCCTCGACGAGGATGCGCTCCACCCGGCGTTTGGTCCGCAGCTCCCCGCCGTGCGCCTCCAGCGCCTCGACCAGCGCGGCGGCGAGCACCTGGCCGCCGCCCTCGGGGTAGTACGCGCCCCGCAGATAGTGATCGGTGACGGCCGCGTGCGTGGAGACGGTGGCCTGGCGCGGCCCCATCCCGTAGTTGGGCGACTGGGCGGCGAGCACGGTACGGGCCCGGGGGGTCAGCCCGCAGTGGTCGAAGAGCTCGGAGAGGGTACGGCGTCCCCACTCCGCGGTGACCGGTGTGCGCGCCAGCAGATCGGCCAGCGACGGCTCACCGTCCGACAGCATCATCGAACGGGTCTCCGCGGCGACGGCCGCGCAGATCCGGGTGAACCGCTCGATGCCCGCGCTCTGGGCCGGCAGCGCCGCTGTCAGCCGCTTCGTGTACGCCTCCCACCCGACGGGCACGTCCACCGTGAGACCGGGCAGGACGATCCGGTCGAAGCCGCCCCGGTCCATCTCCCGGTACGTCACCCGACCGTCGAGCCCCAGGCCGGAGAAGATCGCCGGCAGCAGCCCGCCCGGACCGCAGTCGCCCAGGTAGTGGACGCCCACGTCGAACTCGTAGGCCCGGCGGCGGCGGAAGACATGACTGTTTCCCCCCGCCACGTCGTGCTGCTCCAGTACGAGGACACGGCGGCCGCTCACGGCCAGGTACGCCGCACACACCAGGCCGCCCATGCCGCTTCCGACGACGATGGCGTCCCACTCATCCCGCTTCACCATGCGGCTCAACCGTCCTGTTCCTGTAGACCGGACCTATGTTCTTGACGCGGGTCAGGCCCGCTCGCGTACGACCAGCGCACCGGCGTTGCCGTCGTGGCCGACCGAGGTGATCAGACCGATCCGGGGCCCCCGGCCGCCCGGCGAGCCCTGCCAGCGGGCGAGCAGCGCCGCGAGCTGCAGGGCACCGCCCGCGCTGTACGTCTCGCCCAGCACCTCGGTGACCCGCACCGGCTCCGGCATCCGGCCCAGCGCGAGGCGCACGGCACGCTCCTCCACCCGGTCCAGTCCGATGTGGTCACCGGCTCCCAGGGACACGTCGGCCACGTCATCGGCCGCCACCCCGCTGCGCTCCAGTGCCCGGGTGATGGCGGTGACCAGGCCGCCCGTCAGGCCGCGGTGTACGCCGGCCCGCCTGCGTACCCCGGTCCAGCCGAAGAAGCCGACCTCGCAGGCCAGCAGCTCCGCGAGCACCGGCTCGCCGGCGGACTCCTCGGCCCGGACGACGAACACGGCGCTGCCCTCGCCGACCGGAGCGGCCTCCCGCAGCGTCCCGGCGTGGTGCCAGGCCCAGGCCGCCGGGGCGCTGAGCTCCTCCGCGCCGCCGACGAGCAGTTCCTCCGCGCGCCCCGCCGCCATGGCGAGCCTCGCGTGCCGGAAGGCGTAGAGGCTGGCGCTGCGGCCGCCGGCGACCGTGGCGTTCAGGCCCTTGAGCCCGTGCCGGATCGCCATCTGCCCGGCGCTGCAGTTCATGACGCTGCCCGCGAACTTGCCCGGGTTGATCAGGTAGGGCTTGTCCAGGGTGAGCGTCTCGTACAGCAGGTCGGAGTAGCCCGCGATGCTGCCGGTGTTGGTGGCCAGCACTACACCGGTCCTGGCCGGTTCCGTACCGGCCGCGGCGGGCCCCGCCGCTTCGAGCGCCTGCTTGCAGGCGACCAGGCTCAGACCGGCGAGCCGGTCCAGGTTCTTGGTGCCCTTGCGACCCAGGTGGTCGGCGGCCCTGAAGCCGGGCACGGGCCGGACCGGACGCGGCGGGTACGCCGCGTCCGCGCCGGTGACGGACTCCGGTGCCAAGTCCCCGTCCAGGGCCCCGGCCAGGGGCGCCAGCCCGTATCCCGCGCTGGAGACCACTCCGACGCCGACGACCGGCAGGGGCTGCACGGGCGCGGCCGTGGTCACAGGTACCTCCCGAGGATGGTGATGACGTTGTTGCCGCCGAAGGCGAAGCCGTGGTTCTGGACGATCTCCACCCGGGCGTCCCGGCCCCGGCCCGGGACGCAGTCCACGCCGGGCCCCAGCTCCGGGTCGGTCTCGACCAGGTTCGCGGTGGGCGGCAGGAAGCCCTGCTCCAGGGCGGTGCAGCAGGCGATGGCGCCGAAGCCGCTGGCCGCGCCCATGGTGTGGCCGAGCATCGACTTGATCGAGCTGATCGGCGGCAGCCGGTCGCCGAAGACCTGGCGGACCGCCCGGACCTCGGTCGCGTCGTTGGTCGGAGTGCCCGTGCCGTGGGCGCAGATGTAGTCGATCTGGTCGGGGACGACGCCTGCGTTGCGGTGCGCGGCCTTGATGCAGTCCGCGATGCTGGTGGCGTCCGGGTGCACCATGTGGGAGGCGTCGCAGTTCGCGGCGTACCCGAGCACCTCGGCGTAGATACGGGCCCCGCGGGCCAGGGCGTGCTCCAGCGGTTCGAGCAGCAGCGCGGCCCCGCCCTCGCCGGTGATGATGCCCGAACGGTTGGCGTCGAACGGCTGCGGCAGGTCCTCGGCCATGGCGCCCAGGGCGTAGAACCCGGCATGGGTCAGCCGGTTCACCGAGTCGGCGCCACCGGCCAGCATGAAGTCGGCCTCGCCCAGGCGCACCATGTCGAAGGCGTACCCCAGCGCGTAGTTGCTGGCCGAGCAGGCGGTCGGGATGGTCTGCGCGTCGCCGCTCAGGCCGAGTTCGGCGTTGACGGCGCCCGCTATCTGGCCGGCCGGCAACTGCCCGACCAGGCGCGGCTCCAGGCCCTTCAGGCCCTGGGTGACCCACTGACCGCCCAGGCTCTGGGCCACCGCGGACTCGCCGCTGGTGGTGCCCATGATCGAGCCGGACCGGCCCTCGGAGAGCAGCAGCGGGTCGATGCCGGAGTCCTCGACCGCCAGCCGGGACGCGGCGGCGGCCAGGAGAGCGCTGCGGCCCCAGCGGTCGGGGTCGAGGTGGTGCAGGAGGGCGGCCGGATCGAAGTCGTCGACCTCGGCGGCCTTGCGGCTGGGGAACGGGGTGGCGTCGAAGCTGCGGGCCGGCCCGATGCCGACCCGGCCCGCCCGGAGGGAATCGGCGAAGTCCCGCACGCCGATTCCGACCGGGCTGACCGCTCCGAGCCCCGTGATGACGACTCGGCGCAAGGTCGACTCAGGCATTCGTCGCGCATCCCTCGACGGCGAGCAGCAGGGCGCGGAGCGTGGTCAGGGACTCCAGCTCCTCCTTGGGCAGGACGAAGCCGAGCTCCTTCTCTATTCGGGAGACCACGGTGATCAGCGTGAGCGAGTCGCTGTCGTAGTCGTCGATGAACAGGCCGTCATCGGTCAACTCACCGTCTTCCAGTTCGAGTTCCTCGTTGACGATGTCGATGACGCGGATCCGCAGCTCGGCATCCAGTTCAACGGTCTGCACGGTCATGATGGGTCCTTTCGTAAGGAGAGAACGTGAAGGGGTTTCGCGACAGGTCGTGGGAAACGGGCCGGACGGATCAGGCGGCGGCCGGCGTCGGCGGCTTGAGGGTGATGGCGCCGATCTGCGTCAGCAGCAGCAGGTCCTGGCGGAAGCCCCAGTGCTCGACGACCTTGCCGTTCTCGATCCGGTAGATGTGGGTCTGCTCGACGTCCACGTCGCGCCCGGTCGGCGCGATGCCCAGGAAGTCGCCGGTGTGCTTGCCGGTGAAGCGCAGCCGCAGGACGGCGCGGTCACCCTCGGAGAAGCTGTCCAGGTGCTCCCACTTGGCGCCGGCGAAGGCACTGTGGACCCAGCGCGCGGTGCCGAGGTAGCCGTACGGGCCGTTCGGGACGCCGGCCTGCGCCTCGTAGTCGACGAAGTCGTCCGCGACGTACTTCAGAGCGGCCTCCTCGCTCAGGTCGTTGAAGATCAGGCCCATGTTGATGGAGAGTTCGAGTGCTTCGGTGCTCATCTGATTGCTCCTCAAACGGTGCGGAGGGAACCCGGGGAGAGACCCCGGAAATCTGTGGGGGTGCGGGCCGGGCGGGGCAGGTCAGTGCCCGGCGCCCAGGCCCCCGGTGACCGGGATGACCCCGGCGGTCACGTACGAGGCGTCCTCGCCGGCCAGGAAGCGCACGGCCGCGGCCACCTCCTCGGGGGTGCCGGTACGGGCCAGCGCGGTCCTGGCCAGGGCGGCCTTGCGGCGCGCGTCGGTGACGTGCCCGACCATGTCGGTCTCGATCATTCCGGGGGCCACCACGTTGACGGTGACGTTGCGCCGGCCGAGCTCGATGGCGAGCGACCGCGCGAACCCGATCAACGCGGCCTTCGCGGAGGCGTAGTTGGTCTGCCCCGGTGCGCCGGACATGCTGTTGATCGACGACATGTAGATCAGCCGGCCCCAACGGGCCTTGATCATCGCCGGGACGACCTCACGGGTGACGGTGACGGCGGCCTGGAAGTTGGTCTCCATCACGGCCCGGAAATCGTCCTCCGGCATACCGATCAGCAACTGGTCCCGGGTGATGCCCGCGTTGGAGACCAGGACCTCGACGGCCCCCTGCTGGATCGACACCTCCTCGACGGCGGCCCTGACCTGCTCGGGGTCGGTGACGTCGCACCGTACGGCGAAGAAGCCGGGCGGGGGCTCGCTGCTGCGGTAGGTGACGGCGACCTTGTGGCCCTCGGCCGCCAGGGCCCGCGCGGTGGCGAGCCCGATGCCCCGGTTTCCGCCGGTGACGAGTACGGAGCGGCTCATATGCACTTCCTCCTGGTGGGGCGCCGCGCACCGTGCGGCCGGATCTCGGTCGGGGTCGGGGAAGGGCGCCTCACGCGACGCCGTCCCACAGGGATGCGAGCTGGGCACCGGCACTCTCGGCGTCGAGGAAGAGCACCGAGTGCCAGCCGGCCGCCTCGGCGCCCGCGCAGTTCTGCGCCATGTCGTCCACGAGCACACAGCGCTCCGCGGGCACACCCGCCCGCTCGGCGGCCAGCGCGAACATGCCGGGCGACGGCTTGCGGTGACCCACCTCGAACGAGAGGATCACGTCGTCCCAGAGCCCGTCGGGCTCGATCATGCGCCGCCAGTAAGGGTCCCAGGCGGGCACCATGTTGGAGAGCATCCCGACGAACGCCCCACGGTCCCGGGCCTTGCGCAGCTGGGCCAGCCACTCGTGGTTGGTCTCCCGCCCGTCGAACCAGGCGTCCGCCATCGTGGTGAGGTGGAGCGTCACGCCGTGCTCGGCCTCCAGCACGTCGCCGATCTCCTGGAGCCACTCCTCCTCGGTCACCAGCGGGGTGTCGATCGGCTCCATGATGTCGCTGGTGCCGTACCGGGCGGTGACCGTGGCCAGGGCGCGGCCGAGGACCTGCTGGTCCAGGCCCAGCGAGGCGCAGAACGTCTTCATCGTGTGGGCGAGCGGAGGGGTGAGGACCCCGCCGAAGTCCGACCAGACGGCCAGTCGCGGTGGTGTGGTGTCAGACATGGCAGGCCCTCAGGATCCGTGGAGGTGGGAGACGTCGGCGACGGTGACGGTGAGCTCCGCGATCTCCTGCGCGTCCTGGTGGAAGCCCACCCGTATCCCGTACCGGCCGGCCGGCGCGGGGACCGGGGTCGCGGTCGCGGTCAGGGGAACGTCCAGTTCGGCGAAGCGCTGGAAGGCGCCCTCGTAACCGACGGCACAGAGGGAGGCGGAGCCGGACGCCGCGGAGGCCACGGGCCCGGCGGCCGCCCCCGCGGTGAACAGCGCCAGCTGGCGGGCCGCCTCCACCAGGGTCATCGCCGGAAGATGGTCGTAGACGTGGTCGAACAGCGCCGGGTTGTCGAAGCGCGGCGCGACCCGGGCCGTGACGGAGTCCGCGGTGAACTCCGGTTCCGTGAGGACGACGTTCAGCGGGTTGTCGCGGCCCACCAGCTCCGGAGCCACCCGCCTGACGGCACCCGGAGCCTCGGTGAAGTCCGAGCTGAGCGGCGCGGGAGTGCCGCGCTGGGCGTGCCGCAGGATCTCGTTCTCGTCCCCCTTGAGGAAGAGCACGTCCATGGAGTGGTCGCCCACGTGCACGTCACCCATGAAGATCCGCTGCTCCAGCCGGCCCTTGCGGTAACGCCCGCTGTGCCGGGCCGTCCTGCCGAAGAAGTCGGTGTCGACGCGCGGCGGACCGGCCTCGCCGCCGATCCGCAGCGCGGGCAGATTCCGCAGGGAGAACCGGAAGGCGTGGACGATGGCCATGGTCCCCGCCGGAACCCCGGCGTTCGTATGGCCACCGGCGATCGCCGCCTGGCGCCCCGCCTCCAGCAGCAGCAGGGAGTCGTGCAGCTTCGGCCGCTGCCGGTGGTCGCTGTAGTAGAGATGGGTGAGCGGCAGGTGGATGCCCGCGGTCACCGCCATCGGCCGCAGGCTCCTGACGTCCGTGACGAAGACCTCGGAGATCGCGGAACGGTGGGCGAGGGAGCGCTCGATCGTGCGCCCGTACTCGATGGCAGGAGCCACGGACGTCGTGGCGTCTTCCAGCACCTGGGTGGTCATCGGTTCCTCCGAACCAGTTCTCGGGGTGGTCTGCCGGGCGGGGGTCCCCGACGACGTGATCTTGGAGCCGCCAGGGACCCCGGCGGGCCGGTCAGCCGACCGGGACCGACACCTGGTTCTCCTCGGCCGCGTCGTCGCCGGCCCGCTCCGCGCTCCGCCTGATGAACAGGCCGCTCACCGCGCCGAGCAGCACCACGACCACACCGATCCACAGAGCGGCCTCCAGGCCGTCGGTGAACGCCGCGGCCGGGTCGCCCGAGGTGTTGTCGGCGAACTGGCGGCTGAACACGGTGGTGAGTGCGGCCACACCCAGCGCACCGCCGAACTCACGGCTGGTGTTGTTGGCACCGGACGCCTTGTTCTGCTCGTTCTCCGGGACCGCCGAGATCACCGTGGCGGGGTTGCCCGCGAAGACCAGGCCCATACCGATGCCGGCCAGCGCCAGCGCGGGCACCATGGCGCCGTACCCGACATCGGGCGTGACGACCAGGGCGATCCAGCCGAGGCCGATGCCCTGCAGGGCGCAGCCCGCCGACTGCAGCACTCCGCCGCCGATCCGGTCCACGAACTGACTGGCGACCGGCACCACGAACATCGGCGCCAGCGTCCACGGGATGGTGCGCAGACCCGCCTCGAACGGCGAGTAACCCATGGGGCCCTGCAGGAACTGGGTGAGGAAGAAGATCGACCCGAAGACACCGAAGTACATCGTGATCGACACCACGTTGCTCAGCACGAAGGCCGGCGCGCGGTACATGTGGGTGGGGATGAGCGGGTGCGCGCTGTTGCGCTCGGACACGATGAACGACACGGCCAGGACCACCGTCAGGGACAGCCCGGTCAGGGTCGTGACGTGGGTCCAGCCGTGGTCGGCCGCCGACACGATGCCCCAGACCGCCGACACGACCGAAGCGGTCACCAGCACCATGCTGGGGACGTTCAGGCTCCGCTCCTTGCCGCGGCTCTCGCTGACCGCCCAGAGGGCGAGCGGCAGGGCGATCACACCGACCGGCACGTTGATCCAGAAGATCCAGCTCCACTCGATCTTCTCGGTGACCAGACCGCCCGCGAGCGGACCGGCCGCGATGCCGAGGCCGTTGACGCCGCCCCACACACCGACCGCCAGATTCCGCTGCGCGCGGGACACCGCGCCGACGGCCAGGGTCAGCGACACCGGAAGGATGGCCGCCGCACCGGCACCCTGGAACACCCGGGCGATGACCAGCGTCACGACCGAACCGGCCATCGCGCAGGCCACGGAGGACACGGTGAACAGGGCGATGCCGCCCAGGAACACCCGACGGCGGCCGAACCGGTCACCCAGCGCCGCACCGGCCAGCAGCAGACCGGCGAACGCCAGCACGTAGCCGTTCATCACCCACTGCAGTTCGGACTGCTTGACGTCGAAGTCCTTGCTGATCTCCGCCAGCGCGTTGGTGACCACGAGGTTGTCCAGCGAGACCATGAACATGGGCAGGGAGGTGGCGACCAACGCCCAGAGAACGCCTCGGCTCTTGGTTGTCGTCATCGGATGTTCCCCTTGCTGCTTGTGGAGGAACTGCTCGTGGAGTCGCCCGTGGCGCGGTGGCCGTGGTGCTTCGGGGCCGAGCAGGGAAGACGGCGCAGGACGATCCGGTCCGAGGTCTCCCCGACCAGCACCGTTCCCACCTCACCGCTGAGCACGTAGTCGCCGTACGGCGTCACGGCCACCGTCGTGGGACCGCCGACGGGCCACGGCTCCACCCGGGAGCGGACGGTGGCGCTGCGCCAGCCGTCGCGCGAGCCCACGACCTTGACCCCGTCCACTCCGCCCGGCGCGCCGACGGCCTCACCGATGGAGTTGGTGACGACGACCAGGGAGCCGTCGGGACGCAGCCCGAGACCGTCCGTGCCCACCAGCGGCTCGGGAAGGTCGACCTCGGCCACCTTGCGGCCCGCCGGGGCGTCCGGACTGATCCGGAACATGCGGCCGTTGTCGTAGCGAAGGGCCAGCAGATAGCCGTCCGGGTGCCAGACGATGCCGTTCAGACCGACGATCTCCGCGGCGAAGCGGGGATCGGTCACCACCGGGGTGACGTGACCGGCCAGGTCGATCCGCTGGAGCGTGTCCGACACGGAGTCCGTGACGTAGACGTTCCCCTGCGGATCGAAGGTCAGGTCGTTGGCGAACGTCCGCGCGGCCCCCTGGGCGACATCGATACGCCGCTGCAGCTTGCCGGTGTCCAGGGCGAAGACAGCCACACCCGAGGTCGGGGGCTGGTCCCCGACATCCAGGCGCTGACGGATCCAGAAGTCGCTGTACGCGACGAGGATGCGGTTGCGCGCGGTGTCCACCCGGATGCCGAGTGTGGACACCATGCCGATGCTGGGCGCGATCTCCTTGACGGTGCCGTCCAGCCGGATCACCGAGAGGGTGCCCTTCAGGGCGGAGCCGACCAGGAAGGCGCGGCGCGTGGGGTCCCAGGCGACGCCCTCCGGGTAGACGTCGGCCGCCCGGGTGTTGATCACGTCCGGCCCGGCATGACGGCCGGCGACAGAGGCCGCCGGTGAGGGCGAATTCGCCAGGGCGGGGGCCGGGAGGGCAATCGGCGCGATCGCCGTGAGAACGGCCGCGGAGGCGAGCACGGCTCTTAGCGGAAGGGCGCGGGACACGGTATTCCTCTCATGGTGGGTCGGCGGAATCCGGACTCCGTGAGATGAGGGGAATAACGTGCACGGAGAATGCGAATTCCGGCGGCGCAACGGTCGGTGCAAGGTCGGTGAATTGCGGCGCCGTAACGCGCCGGGGGGCGCGTTCACTGCGGCACACCATCGAATCTAGGCGGGCCGCCGCGCGAAATGTAGAGGACCTAGGACGTACCGGGACTGTCTCCTTAGAGGCATTCCCGAACCGCTGTGACGTGCATGGACATACGCGCACGCGTACGACTGAGGGCCGTCACCCGGTGATGCGGGTGACGGCCCTCAGCCGTACGTCGTCGCCGTCGTCCGGCGCGCGGTCACGCGATGTGGTCGGCCTCGAGTTCCGCGTGGTAGCGGTTCTTGAAGCCGTGGATCAGCTGGCGGAGCAGGGCCGCACTGCGCGGATGCCGCACGTTGTGGCGGTCCGACAGGTGTATGTCGAGGGCCTCGATGCTGGGGTACGTGTTCTGCTGGGTCACGAATTCGGCGAAGACCTCGTACGCGATCTTGCTGAACTCCGCGTCCTCCTGCGCCCACTCCTCGGCCCACTCGTCGGAGGCCTCGACGACGGGCGTCGGCTGCTCCTCCTGGACCGGGGCCGCGGCCGGGATCTGCTCCTGCACCGCAACCACCGGAACCGGAACCTGGCCCTGCTCCTGGACCTGCGCCCCGTCGTCCTCGGGGGCCATCGGCACCTGCTCCGTACGCGGGCCGGGCACGGCACCGATCGTGCCGACGTTGCCCAGCGGCCGGGTGCGCCCGCGGGGGCCCGACGGGATCATGACGGGGGTGGGCTCCAGCCCCTCGACGTACGTCGGGTTGTACGAGCCCTCGTACGCCCCGTCCGGAACCTGCGCCGCGAACCACGGGCTGTCGTGCGTACCGGGGCCCTCCGCGGGCTGCTGCACCTGCTGCTCATCGGCCCACTCGCCGGGCACCGTCCGGGCGTACTGCTCCTGCGGGGCCTGCTGCGGCTGCGGCTGGGTCTGCTGGTTCTGCTGCGCCTGCTGGTTCGACGGGGACGCGTACGCGAGCTCGGGCTGCGACGCCGTCTCCACGGCGGCGGCCCGGGCCGGGGCCGGGGGCAGCAGGGCCGGTTCGATGCCGGCGGCGGCGAGTCCGGCGGGGCCGGTCTCGGCGAGCGGGACGCCGTACTTGGCGAGGCGGAGCGGCATCAGGGACTCGACGGGGGCCTTGCGGCGCCAGCCGCGGCCGAAGCGCGCCTGGAGGCGGGCCTGGTAGATCAGCCGGTCCTGTTCGAGCTTGATGACCTGCTCGTAGGACCGCAGCTCCCACAGCTTCATCCGGCGCCACAACCGGAACGTCGGTACGGGCGAGAGGAGCCACCGGGTGAGGCGGACGCCCTCCATGTGCTTGTCGGCCGTGATGTCGGCGATGCGGCCCACGGCGTGCCGGGCGGCCTCGACGGAGACGACGAACAGGATCGGGATCACGGCGTGCATGCCGGTGCCCAGCGGGTCGGGCCAGGCCGCGGCGCCGTTGAACGCGATCGTCGCGGCGGTCAGCAGCCAGGCCGTCTGACGCAGCAGCGGGAAGGGGATGCGCAGCCAGGTCAGCAGCAGGTCCAGCGCGAGCAGGACGCAGATTCCGGCGTCGATACCGATCGGGAAGACGACCGAGAAACCGCCGAAGCCCTTCTGTTCGGCGAGCTCGCGCACGGCTGCGTACGAGCCCGCGAAGCCGATCGCTGCGATGAGCACCGCACCGGCGACCACGAGCCCGATGAGTATCCGGTGCGTGCGTGTCAGCTGCATCGCGGCCACCCGCGACCCCTCCCCAATTCTTTGTCTCCGACGTCCGGTCCAGCGGGACGACTTGGAGTTCTGGCGGGCACAGCCTGGCACATGCCCGCGCGGGACGTCGCGCGGGGAGGGGCGAAGCCCGGTTCTCGGGTGAGGACCGGGCTTCGTAAAAACACTTCTGTGTAAGCGTGTTGGGGCCGGGTGCGGTCAGTCCGACTTCGTGGCCGAAGCGGAGGCCTTGGTGGAGGCCTTGGCGGAGGTCGAAGCAGAGGCCTTGGCGGACTGGGAGGGCTTCGGCGAGCCGCTCGGCTGTCCGCCGCCGTTGGCGTCGGCCACCGCGGCGACCGCCTCCTTGGCGGCCTTCTCGGCACCCTTCAGGATGTCCCCGGCGGACGGGGTCTTGGCGCCCGCGTAGCCCGCACCGTTGTAGTTGACGGTGACGACGACGTTGCCCGTACGGGCGACGACCGTCACGTACTTGAAGTCCTCACCCGTCTTGGTGAGGTCGTACGTGACCTTGGTGGCCACCTCGCCGATGCCGCTGACGGGAGCGGTGACGAGCTTCTTGGCACTCTCGGCCGCCTGTGCCTTGGCGACCTGCTTCGTGTAGTCCGTCCGGGCGCGCTCGGAGCCGCTGCCCACCGACTGGTCGGACGCGAAGCGGGTGAAGCCGACGTCGAGCCAGCGGTACTGGGAGCCCTTGACGCCGTTGTCGTCGAGGCCGTTCCACGAGCAGCCGCCGCGGGCGGCGGTGTCGCTGGACTTGCCGCGCGTACCGCTCTTGTTCTTGGCGGAGGGGACCAGGGACTTGACCGTCTTCGCGGTGACCGACTTGCACGGGTCGGGCAGCTCGGCGAACTTCGCCGGCGCGACGGCCGGTTCCGTCTTCGTCGCGTCCGGCGCGGCGGACGACGAGGAGGCGTCGTCCTTCTTGCCGTCGGAGTCCGACGAGCAGCCGGCGACGACGAGCATCACCGGGACGGCGGCGCAGGCGAGTATGCGGGTGAGTCGCGGGGCTGATCGGTGCATGGTTCCTTCACTCGGGTGGCGCGGCGGTCGGGGCGGGTGGTTCCGGAGGGCCACGGTACGACGGACGGGCACCGGATGGCGCCTCGGCCGGGAGTCACGCGGGGCGGCGTGGGGCGGTCGGGGCCTGGGCTACTCGCTGAACCTGTCGACCAGCTTCTCGCCCAGTGCCTGCGCCTTCTCCTGCAGTTCCTTGCTGTCGGGGACCTCGGTGGAGAGGACCGGCTGTGCGGTGTACTCGATGGTGACGATGACGTTCGATGTGCGGAATACCACCCTCACCGTGCGGTGCTGTGCGGTGGAACCTGCCGAAGTGAGCGAATCGTCCAGAAACGCACTGTCTCCGAGCTTGTCGAGGACGCGGGGCCGGAGGTTCTCGGCGGGGCTGCTGGCCGTGCCGCCGTCCGTGGTGGCGCCCGCGGTGTCCGCCGGGTCCGTCTTCCCGTCGGCGTTCGCGTTCCCCGTCGGGGAGCCATCGGACGAGGGCGTCTCCTTCTCCGCGTCGTCGGGCGGGAGGGAGGCCGAGGGGAGGTCCGCGGCGTCCTCCTTCTTCGCGTACACCTCGCGGGCGCGGTCGTCGTCGCTCACGGCGGGGTCGTAGGAGACGACACGCTCGAAGTCGATGGCGATGCCGCGGGAGGCGTCGGGCGCCTCGGACGCCCAGCGGCAGCCGACCCGGCGGTCCGTGTCGAACGTTCCGGCGGGCGTGCCCTCGTACACCTTCTCCTGCTGGGCCTCGGGCAGTTGCGCGGCGCCGGGCAGCAGGTCCTTCAGCGTGGCGAGAGGGATGGCGCGGCAGGCCTCGGGCAGGGTGAGGTACTTCCCCGGGGGCGCGGCGGATGCGGTCAGGGTGCCGGGCTTGCTGTCGGTGGCGGATGCGTCGTCCTCGGTGCCGGCACTGCAGCCGGCGACGAGTGCTGCGATCAGCACGGCGCCTGGTACGTACGCCATTCGTCGCACGGTCCTGGGCTCCCTTCGCGCGAAAAGCGGTTGCCGCTCGATGGCGGCCGGTGGACACAATGTGTATCGCACGCGCCGCCGTGAATGCCGGTCGACCGACTCATTTGCCGACCTTGGCACCGGTTTTGCGCTTTCAGTCTTTTCGGGGGAATCGAGGGGTTATGTCGTATGTAGAGGTACCGGGCGCGAAGGTTCCCATCCGCATGTGGACCGACCCGGCCTCGGTCGAGGACGTCGCGATGCAGCAGCTGCGCAATGTCGCCACCCTGCCCTGGATCAAGGGTCTGGCCGTGATGCCGGACGTCCACTTCGGCAAGGGCGCCACCGTCGGCTCGGTGATCGCGATGCACGGAGCGGTCTGCCCGGCGGCGGTGGGCGTGGACATCGGCTGCGGCATGTCCGCGGTGAAGACCTCGCTGACCGCCAACGACCTGCCCGGGGACCTGTCCCCGCTCCGGTCGAAGATCGAGCAGGCCATTCCGGTGGGCCGCGGGATGCACGACGACCCGGTGGACCCGGGCCGGCTGCACGGTTTCGCGGCGACCGACTGGGACGACTTCTGGGGGCGGTTCGACGGAGTGGCCGATGCGGTCAAATTCCGTCAGGAACGTGCCACGAAGCAGATGGGAACGCTCGGCGGGGGAAATCACCACATCGAGGTCTCCCTGGACGAAGTCGGCGCCGTATGGCTGACACTGCACTCCGGATCGCGGGCCATCGGCAAAGAACTCGCCGACTTCCACATCGGCCAGGCGCAGAAGCTTTCGCACAACCTGGGTCTGGTCGACCGCGACCTGGCGGTCTTCCTCGCGGAGACCCCGGAGATGGCGGCCTACCGTAACGACCTCTTCTGGGCGCAGGAGTACGCGAAGCACAACCGCGCGACGATGATGGCGCTCTTGAAGGGCGTGGTGCGCAAGGAGTTCAAGAAGGCGAGCGTGGCCTTCGACCAGGAAGTCAGCTGCCACCACAACTACGTGGCGGAGGAGCGCTACGAGGGCATGGACCTGCTGGTCACCCGCAAGGGGGCGATTCGGGCGGGCAGCGGCGAACTGGGGATCATTCCGGGCTCGATGGGCACGGCCACGTACATCGTGAAGGGCCTCGGCAATGAAAAGGCGTTCAATTCGGCTTCGCACGGGGCAGGTCGCCGAATGAGCCGTAACGCAGCCAAGAAGCGGTTCTCGACGCGTGACCTGGTGGAGCAGACTCAGGGGGTGGAGTGCCGCAAGGACTCCGGCGTCGTGGACGAGATCCCTGGTGCGTACAAGCCCATCGAGCAGGTCATGCAGCAGCAGCGCGACCTGGTCGAGGTCGTCGCGAAGCTGAAGCAGGTCATCTGTGTGAAGGGCTGAAGCGTGGGCGGCGGGTCCGCCTCTCGGTGTGTCGCCTCTGGCGGCCGCCGCCCACGCTCCGGTCACTGGCTGAGGGGCGCGTCGGCGGGTGCCGGGATCTGGCCCGACTTCAGCCGCCACAGACGGACCGAGCAACTGGCCACGCTTCGGTCGAGTTCGGGGGCCGCGCTGTCGGCGCTGTCGATCCGAAGGAGGACTTCGTCCTCCCAGGGCTTCCAACGCCGGTTCTGCCCACGTGGCTTCACTCCCGGAGGGCGCTGCCAGGTGAAGACGGTTGCGGCGGACTCCTGTTTGCGGCGCAGCGCAAGGCAGCCGGGGTAGTAGAGGTGCTCGGTCAGCCGCACAGCGGCTTCCATGGTGTACATGACGTTGTAGATGCCGTCACGGGTGTTGCGTCTGATGTAGCGCTGAGCTCCAGTTACTTGTTTCGCGTAGAAGCAGAGGTAGGCCCCCACTGCTGTGCTGGCCGTGGTCAGGGAGATGAACGGAAATCCCTGGCTGGTGATGCCCACCGATCCGTCGGCGTCGATGACTCCGCGAAGGTAGTCACGGGCTGAGAAGTCGACACGGGGCGGCGTGATGCGCAGTGACTTGCGGCCGTAGGGGACCCCCAGCTCGTTGATCAGGGTCCTGGCTTCCAGGGAACAGAGAGTCCAGATCGCCGAGTGGTGGCGGTCGGAGAAGTTGGTAGCCCGGATACGCTCGGAGATGCTGGTGTTGTACGGGGTCAGTCGCCGGAATTCACGGAGAATCGCGATGTCCCGCACATTGATCTCCACGCTCAGACGGCCCTTCAGACCTGGGCCGGCGGATAGGTGCCCGTCCGCCTGGACGAAGCCGAACATGTAGGCGTATCGGGGATCGGTGAGGTCCATGAACCCGGTTGAACGGGCCACGAGGTCGACGACTTGAGGCTCTCGGTCCGGACTGCAATCCGGCCGGGAGCCGCTCTGTGTGAAGTTGTGATCAACCGTAAACTGGGTGCTCGAAAGGCGACTCGGTGACCGGGCGTGTTCCCCCGGACGAGTGACGGCGGGTGTTGCGGGGCTCGACCACGGGACTTCGGAGCCCGCCGGAGTCGATCAGATGGCGATGCGACCCGGCTGCCGAGGCGGAGCCGTCGGGCTCAGCCGTTCTCACGCCGTGCGGTGCACCTTCGAGTTGGAGGCCTGGGCGCGGGGGCGGACCACCAGGAGGTCGATGTTCACGTGGCTGGGACGGGTGATGGCCCAGGTGATCGTGTCGGCCACGTCGTCCGCCGTGAGGGGGGCGTCGACGCCCGCGTAGACCTTGGCCGCCTTCTCGGTGTCGCCGCGGAAGCGGGTGGTGGCGAACTCCTCCGTCTTGACCATGCCGGGGGCGACCTCGATGACGCGGACCGGGGTGCCGACGATCTCCAGGCGGAGGGTCTCGGCCAGGACGTGCTCGCCGTGCTTGGCGGCCACGTAGCCGCCGCCGCCCTCGTAGGTGGAGAGGCCGGCGGTCGAGGAGATGATGACCACCGTGCCGTTCCCGCCTGCGGTGAGGGCCGGGAGCAGGGCCTGGGTGACGTTGAGCGTGCCGATGACGTTGGTCTCGTACATCTGGCGCCAGTCCGCCGGGTCGCCGGTGGCCACGGGGTCGGCCCCGAGCGCGCCGCCGGCGTTGTTGACGAGGACGGCGAGGGTGCGGAACGCGGTGGCGAACTCGTCGACCGCGGCGCGGTCGGTGACGTCCAGGGCGTAGGCCGTGGCCTCGTGGCCCGCCTCGGTGATCTCGGCGGCCAGCGCCTCGATGCGGTCCTTGCGGCGGGCGGTCAGCACCACGCGGAATCCGGCGGCGGCCAACTGCCGGGCGGTCGCGGCACCGATGCCGCTGCTCGCTCCGGTGATGACGGCGATGGGGGATGCGGCGGCCATGGAGGGCTCCTCGGACAGTTGATCGGTACGGGGTCAGGATAGGCAGGGCGCGGTCAGTGGTTGCGGGGGGCGTACATGATCACGGCCATGCCGGCCAGGCAGATCAGCGCACCCGTCACGTCCCAGCGGTCGGGCCGGTAGCCGTCGGCGGCTATGCCCCAGGCGATCGACCCCACGACGAAGACCCCGCCGTACGCGGCGAGCACCCGCCCGAACTCGCCGTCGGGCTGGAGGGTGGCGACGAAGCCGTAGGTGGCCAGGGCGATGATGCCGCCGCCGATCCAGGCCCAGCCGCGGTGCTCCCGGACCCCTTGCCACACGAGCCAGGCGCCACCGATCTCGAAGAGGGCGGCGACGACGAAGAGGGCGAGGGAGCGGATCACAGACATGGGGGCAGGTTGCCATGTCACGTATCCCGGGACGCGCCGAACCGGTGGGTATATATGGATAATTCGTGATGATCTGTATCTTCGGGACATGCTAGTGACGCGTAAGGCTCTGCTGGGGGTGTCCGCTGCGGCGGCGATGGCGTCGGCGGTGGCGCTGGGTACGAGCGGGACGGCCGCGGCCGTCGGTGCGCCCGTGGTGCGGGACATCGCGCCGGAGGCGGACGTGTCGCACCACGGGCACGTCTCCCTGTGGGGTACCGGGCTCGCGATCTGGCTGCGCAGCGAGAACAGCGGGCCGGCGGACCTGGCCGGAGTGACCGTGCGGCTGCGGATCTCCGTACCGCTGGCGGGTCGCCAGGAGCTGCCGCAGGAGTGCCTGCAGGCCGACCGGTCGACCGTGCTGTGCCGGACGGGCACGCTGCACGCGGACGGCTCCGAGCAGCGGCAGCTCGCCCTCGAACTGCAGCTCGCGGGCCGGCCGGCCGAGGTGGTCGTCCGGATCGACACCGTGTGGAACGGCGGGGCGACGGACCGGAACGCGAAGAACAGCGAGCACGAGGTGCTGGCGCCCGCCACGGGCGACGAGTACGTCTTCTGAGCCGTGGGCGGGCGGGCGCCGGGGTGATGTCTGCTCCGTACACTCTCTGTATGCCGCAGAAGCCCCCCGCCCGCCGCCGCAGCGCTCTGCTGGCCGAGCTGGCCGTCACCTCGCGCCGCTACATGGCCTCGTACGCCCTGTTCAACCAGGCCGTGGCCGACCATCTGCGGCTGCACCCCACGGACCTGCAGTGCCTCAACCTGCTCGGTCTGGAGCCGGAACCCGTCACCACGGGCCGGGTCGCCGAGCTGACCGGGCTCACCACCGGGTCGGCGACCCGGCTCGTCGACCGGCTGGAGCGGGCGGGCTATGTGACGCGCGCGCGGGACACGGCGGACCGGCGGCGGGTGCTCGTCGCGACCGTGCCCGAGCGGATGGCGGAGTTCGGCGCGGTCTGGGAGCGGCTGAACGGCGGCTGGGCGGCCCTGTTCGAGACGTACGACGACGACGAGGTCGCCTTCCTCATCGCCCATATGCGGCGGACGGCGGAGCTGAGCTCGGCGCAGGTCGAGCGGCTGCGCGACGGCGGCGAGCGCCCCTGAGGCAGGGTGCGGGCTCAGCCGCCCCACGGGCCCGGGCCGGTCAGGGCGTTGCCGAAGTCGCGGACCGCTTCGGTGACGATCGCCTCCAGGCGGGCGTGGTGGGCGCCGCGCCAGTACACCCGGTCGCATGCGGTGCACTGCGCGAAGACGTCGTACGACCGCTGGGTGCCGTGCTCCAACTGCGCGCTCACGGAGTCCTTGTCGGCTGCCACCAGTGGTCCGTTGCACGCCGTGCACCGCGTCCACGGGGCGAGGACCGGCGCGAACCGCTCCAGCACGTCACGCAACTGCGCCTCGGGGCGGTCGCTGTAGACGTACGCCCCCGCCCAGATCTCGCGCCGGTGCAACAGCCCCCGGTCCCGGGAGAGCAGGACCCGCCGCTCCTGTGCCGAGCGGGTGGCCAGCGCGGGGTCGCCGATGTCCTCGCTCTCGTACGCCGCGTCGACCCCGAGCAGCCGCAGCCGCCGGGCGAGCGTGCCGAGGTGGACGTCGAGCAGGAAGCGCAGGGGTGCGCCCGGTACGTGCTGCGGGCGCTGAACGGCCCGGACCTCGACCAGCTCACCCGCTGCGGGAATGTGGGACACGGCCACGGGGGCCCCGTCGACGAGGAGTTGTCCGGCCTCGGTGAGCGGGACCCCGAGCGACTCCACGACGTGACCGAGGGTGGACGAGCCGTCGGTGGTCACGGCCGTCCGGCCGCGGCGGCGCTCGTGCGCGACGAAGAGGCGTAGCTCGGGCGCGACTTCGAGGTGGATCTCGGGTCCGTTCACCTGGTCAGGATGCCATTGGGGCGGGGGCGGCGGCCACGGGATTCGGGCGGGGCGCACGGGTGTCGGGCGGTGTCAGGCGCGGAAGGCGTCGGCGTGTCCGGCGGCCCAGGCGGCGAACGTCCGGGCCGGGCGGCCGGTCAGTTTCTCCGTCTCGCCGGTGACTTCCGCGAGGGTGCCGTCGGTAGCGGCCCAGTAGTCGAGCAGTCCCTCGGCGATCGCCTCCGGTACGAAGGGGGACACGGCGTCCTTCCAGGCGCCCCTGCTCACGGCGCGGAAGGTGGCGGGGCTGCCGGACGCGGCGGCCAGGAGTCCGACCTGTTCGGCGGCGGTGAGGGATTCGGGGCCGGTCAGGTGGTACGCCGAGCCCTGCAGCCGTGTGTCGGTGAGGACGGCGAGCGCGGCTTCGGCGATGTCGGCCTCGTCGATGGGGCTGGTCCCGCTCTGCGGGTAGGGCAGATCGACGGGGCGGCCGGACCGGAAGGACTCCGACCACTGGTAGGCGTTGCCCGCGAAGGCGCCGGGGCGCAGCAGGGTCGTGGTGAGGGGCGATGCGGTCAGTGCCTGCTCCACCGCGTGGTGGGAGGCGGCGATCGGGTTGGAGCCGGCGTCCGGGTCGAGGACGGAGCTGGAGGAGAGCAGGGCGATGTGCGTGACTCCGGCGGTCGTCGCGGCGGTGAGGAACTCGGTGACGTGGGACGGCTCGGCGTAGAGGAAGACGGAGTCGACGCCTTCCAGAGCGGCGGCGAAGGTGCCGGGGTCGCCGAGGTCGCAGGCCACGGACGGGACGCCGGCGGGCAGGGCAAGGTCTCCGGGAGTGCGGGAGGCGGCGCGCACGGCGTGGCCGTCGCGGTGCAGGAGCGATACGAGCGCGGAACCTACGCGGCCGCGGCTGCCGGTGACAAGGGTGAGCATGGAGCGGGTCTCCTCGGTGAGTGGGTTCGTACGGGCCCTGGGCCGTGGAAGCCCTTGGCTGCGAAACGCATAAGCTGCGTAACGCAGATAAATATCCAGGAGGTCACCACACCCGTCAAATGCTTTCCGCACCCGTCGGTACGGCCGCACCAGCCGCCCCCGCCGGCTAGCGATCCGGGTGGAGGTCCAGCCGCCAGTCGTTGGTCAGCAGCGGATGCCCCGGCGGGTACTCGACCTCGCACTCGCCCATCAGCAGGAAACCCGCCTTGCGGCACACCCCGTTCGACGCGCCGTTGTCCACGGACGGGTAGGCGTGCAGATAGCGGTGCTTCTGCGCGGCACGCGCCTGCTCGGCGACGGCCGCCGTCGCGGCCGACGCGATGCCCCGGCCCTGGAACTCCGCGAGAACGGCCCACCCCGTCTCGTACACCTCCTGGCCCTGCCAGGTGCGCTCCCAGAACCCGATGGTGCCCACGGCCCCGGCCTCACCGGGCAGCGCGATGCGGAACATCCTGCCCCGGCCCTCCCGGTCCGCGCTCAGTGCCACATAGCGGCCATGACGCCCCATGAGCTGCTCCTCCGACTCGGGGCCGCCCAGGTGGTCCATCAGCTCCGGCGCGTTGGCACGGCGGAGCAGCTCCAGGTCGCTGTCCGACCAGGGCTCGATCCGTACGGACGATGCTGCGGTGCGCTCCATGCCAGAACTGTAGGACGGGCCACTGACAGTCAGCGGGCACCCAGCGCGGTCGGCGGGACGCCGACCGTCGCCGTGAAGTCCCTGACCAGGTGCGCCTGGTCGCTGTAGCCGAGATCCGCGGCGAGTCGCGCCCAGACCACCGCCGGATCCGACTCGGCGCGCTCCAGCGCCTCGTGGATGCGGTAGCGGAGGATGACCCACTTGGGGCCGACGCCCACGTACGTGGCGAAGAGCCGTTGCAGCGAACGCACCGACACCCCCTCGGCGCGGGCCAGTTCACCGACGCGGCGGACCGTGCGGTCGGTGCGTACGAGGTCGACCAGGGCCATCGCGCGGTCGGTTTGCGGGTCCGGGCGCGGGCCGAGCGCCAGCAGGTACGCGTCGAGCGCGGCGACCCGCGCGTCCTCCTGCCCGGGGTCCAGCACGGCCGACGGCGGCGCGGGCGGCGCGAACACCTCGGCGGCCGCGACCCGGCGCCCCGTCCACTCGGACACCGGCCGGTCCGGTGCGAACGGCCGGAAGCCGCCCGGCCGGAACTGCACACCGCAGACCCGGCCCCGCCCCTGGAGCTTCTGCGTGAAGAGCTCCAGGCCGATGCCCGAGACCTCCGCGAACCCCGCGTCCTCGTCGCCGCAGCCCGCGTACCGCTCGAAGACCAGGTTGACGCTGGGGTGCGGGACCAGGTGGGAGGCGTACGGCTCGCGCAGGTCCCAGTCGATCAGCCAGTAGTGCTCCAGGTACGGACGCAGCGCGGGGGCGGGTTCGCGGCGCCGGAAGCGTACGTGCGTGAACAGCTCGGGGGCATCCACGATGCCCCGGGTGTCGCGGCGGGGACCTTGAGAGCCGGGCATGGCCGCTGATCCTATGACGGGGGCGCTTCCCGTGTCCCTGATGGCGCGTTTCTTCAAGACCCGGGCCGCCGCCGGATGCATGGTCGAAGCATGAAGAAGATCAGTGAATTGCTCGATGCGGCGGCCGGCAGCGCGCTGCCCGTGGTGCGTGGGATCGACGACGGCCGGCTGGGCGACCCCACACCGTGTGCGGAGTACGACGTCCGTGCCCTGATCAGCCACCTCTCCCAGGTGGTCGTCAACTTCACCGCGCTCGCGGCCCGGCAGGACGCCGACTTCGGCGAGACCCCTGACGCGGTGACCGGAGACTGGCGGAAGCGCTTCGGTGAGGACACGGCCGCGCTGGTCGGGGCGTGGGCGGCGCCGGGAGCCGAGGAGGGGACCGCGGGCTCCATGGGGTTCCCCGCCCGGACGGTCGGGCACATGGTGCTCGGCGACCTGACGGTGCACGCGTGGGATCTGGCGCGGGCCACCGGCCAGGAGTTCGTGCCGGACGCGGAGGTGGTGAAGGAGATCGGTCCCGCGATGGAGGGGATGGCTCCGAAGGCGCGGGAGGCGAAGATGTTCGGCGAGCCGCTCCCCGTACCGGACGGGGCTAGCCCCTTTGCGCGGGTGCTGGCGCTGACCGGTCGTGATCCTGACTGGCAGCCGCCCCGGGCGTGACGCCGGTGGCCGGAACTCGCGTGTCCGTCGCCGCCGGGCCGTCGTAGAGCGTGCCGAGGGTCTCGTACGCGCCGTCCACGATCCGCTCGGCGTCCACGAGCATCGCGCGCTCGGCGAGCCGGGCCGCCTGATGGGTGTACGGGGACGGCGGCGCCGGGTGCCGGCGCCGCCACCAGCTCTCACCTGCTGCGTAGATGCCGGAGGCGAAGACCAGCACGGGAATGGACAGAGCCAGCAGAGTGTCACCCACGGCAGGCCTCCTTCAGTTTCGGTGCCTCCTGCATCGGCAGGTCCGACAGGTCAACTGAAGATCATTCTTCGGCCAATGAATGGCCGGATAAGGCTGGCTGGCGGACGCCCTTCGTGCAGGTGGGCGCTGAGGGTGACACCTGCTGGGCCGTGTGTTCGGTGACGGCCCGCTCAGCGGGGTGCGTGTTCGGCGGGAGTGTGTTCAGCGCCCCCGGCCCCGGCGCGGCGCGACAGGAGCTCTGCGCGCCTTCCCCGACACCGACGTCGTTCACGCGGCGAAGGCCTTCACCGTGCTGTTCGTTCTCACCGTTGCGCTCCTGGGGTTCGGCCCGGTGTTCACGGCGGCATGGTGGACGGGGTGGCTGATGCACATGCGCCGCAGGCGGGTGCTCGGCCGCGAGGACGCGACCTTCAGGAGCCTGCTGGCGAGCACGAGGAACGTCGTCCACGGTGAGCGGCAGCGAGTCGCGGGCGGTCTTCAGGAGACGGTCCTCCAACAGACCACGCTGGTGATCGCCTCGGCGGAGGCGGGCAGCCTGAACGACGTCGCCACCGCCACGAGAGCGACGCTGGCCGCCATGCGGCAGCTGCTCGGGAGCCTGGATGCGGGCAAAGCGCCGGCGGCACCTCGGAACGCCTCTGCCGGGCGCGTCCCACGCGAGTAGGAGGGCCGGTGCGAGAGCCGTTCGCGCAGGCCGGACGGGGAGGGCCGGTCCCGGCCGCCCGTGCGCGCGTGCTTCGGCGCGGTGATCCCGGCTTACGGCCGCGTGGGAGAATGCGACGCGGCCAGCGGGCCCGATACGGGCCGGAGAACGAGCCCGTGGACGGGCCGTGGGCCGGCCGGGAGAGGATGCGTCATCACTATCCGTCTACTGGTCGTCGATGATCAGGCGATCGTGCGTGCGGGCTTCACAGCGATCCTGACGGCCGAGACCGACATGACCGTGGTCGGTGAGGCGGCGGACGGGGACGCGGCAGTGGCGATGGCAGCCGACCTCGCGCCCGATCTGGTGCTGATGGACATCCGTATGCCCGGTATGGACGGCCTGATGGCCACCCGGCTGATCACGCGTCACCACAGCCTCATCAAGGTCCTGGTGCTCACGACGTTCGACCTCGATGCCTACGTTTACGAAGCTCTTCGGGCCGGCTCCTCCGGATTCCTGCTCAAGGACACCGAGCCGGAGGCCCTTCTGGCTGCGGTCAGAGTGGTCGTCTCCGGCGACGGTGTGCTCGCGCCCGCGGTCACGGGACGCCTCATCGAGGCCTTCGCTCATGGAGCCCCGGTGGCACCGGAGACCAGCGGAGCGCTGAACAGCCTGACCCCCCGTGAACGCGAGATTCTGATTCTGGTCGCCACGGGGTTGACCAACATGGAGATCGGTGAGCGTCTCGGGCTGGCCCTGGGCACGGTGAAGGTCCACGTGAGCGCGATACTCGCCAAGTTGGGCCTTCGGGACCGTGTCCAGGCGACCATTTGCGCCTACGAGAGCGGACTCATCCGTCCGCTGGGGAGCTCAGCCCCCTGAGCGGCCTCTGGCTGCACCGCAGCGGGAACAAGGCTCAGGACGGATACACGCGACCCGGACGGCGTCGTCGCGGTCAACGTCAGCCCGGCCCGCTCGAAGAGGCGTCCGAACTCGTCGATGCTGCGCTCACGTCCGGTCGACAGCGCCATCATGTTGAGATCCATCAACGGTTCCAGACCTGGCGTGCCGACCCTGTCGACCAGCAGCTCCATGACCAGCACGCGCCCCCCTGGTCCGAGGGCGCGTCTGCAATTGCGCAGCACACGTACACAGGCGTCGTCGTCCCAGTCGTGCAGGACGAACTTCAGCAGGTGTACGTCCGCCGGCGGAACCTCGTCGAAGAAGTCGCCGCCGACGAAGGTGAACCGGTCAGCGACGCCCAGACTCGCTGCGGAGGCCTCCGCCTCGGCCCGCACATGGGGAAGGTCGAGGACGACACCGGCGAGTCCAGGATGCCCTGCATGAGCGTCTGGACGAGGTTGCCTCCGGCGCCACCCACATCGACCGCGACGCGGGCGTCCGTCACGTCGATCACCTCCGCCAGCGCGTGGGCCAGGCCGCGGGTCATCGCCGTCATGGCGTTCGTGAAGACCTCGGCTTCCCCTGGAGCGGCTGCGAGCCAGTCGAAGATGGGCGCGCCGAGGGCGGCCTCCGCCTGGGGGCCGCCGGTACGGACGGCGTCGGCCGGCCGCCCCCACGGCAGCCAGTGCGACTCGGCCCCGCCCCACAGCGCGAGGTCCCGCAGCGAGCCCGGCGCATCGCTGCGCAGGGTGTCCAGGAGAGGCGTACCGGTGAACCGCTCCCCGTCGGCGGAGGTGGCCAGACCGAGCGAGGCACACGCCCGCAGGAACCGGAAGCCGGCATCGGGGTCGAGCGACTCGGCCTCGGCCACTTCCGCGGGGGTGGCACCGCCGTCACACAGCTGGTCGGCGATGCGCAACTCGGCAGCGGTGCGCACCACTTGGGTCACCCAGTAGCCGGTGATCATCTGGAGCATGCGCCCCGTGTCGCCGACCGGCCGTTCCGCGGAACCGGCTGCGACCAATTCGTGCTCGAACAAAGTCATACGACTGAGCATGATGCCCTGCTGACGCTGCACCCTTACCCATGAAGAGGATTGCCGACCTGGTCGCTGGACGTACGTCCCGCAGGGCCGCGCCGACGGTCGAGGCCGCAGGGGCGACGCTGGGCGACCGCCCTGCGGAGCCGGCGTGCGCAGGTGACGCCGCCCGACGCCGGCCCGCCCCAGGGCGGGCGGCTCGTCGGTCCGCCCGTTCCACGCCGACCGGGAGAAGGTCAGGGCCAGACCAGGCAGTACGCCTGATGCCCCGCATCGTGCAGGCGGTGGCTGAAGTCCTGCCACTCGTGGAGCAGCTGGTAGACGTTGAACGCGTCACGTGGACCGCCCCGGTCCGGAACCGTCGACCAGATGAAGGCCGCGGCGCCCACGGACTCCTCGCCCACGCCGCGCAGCGGGTCCACGACCGTCATGGGGAGCTTGACCACCGCGTAGTCGGGGTGCAGCACGACCAGCTCCAGCGGCGGGACCTTGTGCAGGGGTATGCCCTGTATGCCGGTGAGGACCATCGCGGCGACGGTCTCCGGCTTGATCTTGGTGAACATGCCGCCCATGCCCAGCTCGTCGCCGCCGAGCTCCTCGGGGCGCATGGAAATGGGCACGCGTGCGGCAGTGGCGCCGTCGGGAGCACCGAAGTACTTGTAGGTCACCCCCATCCCGCCACTGCTCCTGCTTCCGGCTCCGACCTGCGCACCGCCGGCCTGTATGCCCTGCTTGCGCTCAGCCTCGCGCCGGTGCCGACCCCGCCGGGCAGGCTCGGGCCCCAGGTCGTCGGTGCCTTCGCCCACTTCGCCACCGCGATGCATATCTCATCCACCCGACTACTAACTAGGAGACACAGCCCCCGCCGCGCAACCCGATCATCGTGTCAGTGACCTCCCCCACGAACGTGCGGTGAAACACCCGTCCGCAAGACCGTCCGTGGCTCTGACACCATGGCATGTGTGAGCTTTCCTTATAGCGCCCCAGTTTCGCAGACGCTTTTCGACCGCGCGTCCCTCGTGACGCCCGGTGGCGTGAACTCTCCCGTACGTGCCTTCCGGGCCGTAGGCGGTACGCCCCGCTTCATGGTCTCCGGTACCGGTCCGTACCTCACCGATGCCGACGGTCGTGAGTATGTCGACCTCGTGTGCTCGTGGGGGCCGATGATTCTCGGCCATTCCCACCCCGAAGTCATCGCCGCCGTCCAGGAGGCCGTCGCCCGCGGCACCTCCTTCGGTACGCCCGGCGAGGGCGAGGTCGCACTCGCCGAGGAGATCGTGGCCCGGGTCGAGCCCGTGGAGCAGGTACGGCTCGTGTCGTCCGGCACCGAGGCGACCATGTCCGCGATCCGCCTCGCCCGGGGCTTCACCGGCCGGGCGAAGATCGTGAAGTTCGCCGGCTGCTACCACGGTCACGTCGACGCGCTGCTCGCCGCCGCCGGGTCCGGTCTTGCGACCTTCGGCCTGCCGGACACGCCGGGAGTCACCGGCGCCCAGGCCGGCGACACGATCGTGCTGCCGTACAACGACCTGGAGGCCGTACGGGCCGCCTTCGCCGCGCAGCCCGGCGAGATCGCCTGCGTGATCACCGAGGCGTCGCCGGGCAACATGGGCGTCGTGCCGCCGCTGGACGGTTTCAACGCGGGGCTCAAGGAGATCTGCGCCGCCAACGGCGCGCTGTACATCTCCGACGAGGTCATGACCGGCTTCCGTACGTCGAAGGCCGGCTGGTTCGGCATCGACGGGGTGCGGCCCGACCTGATGACGTTCGGCAAGGTCATGGGCGGCGGCTTCCCGGCCGCGGCGTTCGGTGGCCGCGCCGACGTGATGGCGCACCTGGCGCCCGTCGGTCCCGTCTACCAGGCGGGCACCCTCTCCGGTAACCCGGTCGCGACCGCCGCCGGTCTCGCGCAGCTGCGTCTGCTGGACGACGCCGCGTACGAGAAGGTCGACGCGGTCTCCGCCGAGATCCGGGGGCTGGTGAGCCAGGCCCTGGACAAGGAGGGGGTCGCGCACACCGTGCAGGCGGCGAGCAACATGTTCTCCGTCTTCTTCACGGACGGCCCGGTGCGCAACTACGACGACGCCAAGCGGCAGGAAGCTTTCCGCTTCACGCCGTTCTTCCACTCGATGCTGGCGCAGGGCGTCTATCTCCCGCCGTCCGCGTTCGAGTCGTGGTTCGTCTCCACCGCCCATGACACCCGGGCCGTCGAGCGGATCGCCGCCGCGCTGCCCGCCGCAGCCCGCGCCGCATCGGAGGCCACCGCATGAGCGAGACCAGCAGCAACGCCGGACGCAAGGACATCACCGTCGTCCACCTGATGCGCCACGGAGAGGTGCACAACCCGGAGGGCGTGCTCTACGGGCGGCGCCCCGGCTACCACCTCTCCGAGCTCGGCCGGCAGATGGCCGACCGGGTCGCCGAGCACCTGGACAAGCGCGACATCACGCATGTCGTCGCCTCCCCGCTGGAGCGGGCCCAGGAGACGGCGACGCCGATCGCCAAGACGCACGGCCTGGACCTCGCCACCGACGAGCGGCTCATCGAGGCCGCCAACGTCTTCGAGGGCAAGACCTTCGGTGTGGGCGACGGGGCGCTGCGCAAGCCGGACAACTGGAAGCACCTGACGAATCCGTTCCGGCCGTCGTGGGGTGAGCCGTACATCGAGCAGGTCGTACGGATGATGGGCGCCCTGGACGCGGCGCGCGACGCGGCGCGGGGTCATGAGGCGGTGTGCGTCAGCCACCAGCTGCCGATCTGGATCGTCCGCAGCTTCGTGGAGCGGCGGCGGCTGTGGCACGACCCGCGCAAGCGGCAGTGCACGCTCGCCTCGCTGACCAGCTTCACGTACCAGGGCGACAAGATCGTGTCGGTCGGGTACTCGGAGCCGGCCCGGGACCTGGTGCCGGCGCATCTGCTGGCGGGGGCGAAGCCGGTGAAGGGGGCGTCGAAGGGGTTCGGCGCGTAGCCGGCCCTGGGGCCGGGGGTCTTGGGGTTCTGGCCCGCCCGGGGTGGCCTGCGGGCGGGCCCGGGCGCGACCCGGTGGTCGTTTTGTCCTCAATCGCCGGACGGGCTCAGCGTGCCCGCTGATCGCCTGTGGGCCGACCGGGCGGAATGTGGCCGTCCGGGGTTTCGGTCTGCCGTTTTCCGGGGGCTTTGGGGTCGTTCTTGCGTTCGGTCAAGTCCGGGGGCTGGTTCCGTAAAGAATTGTGTGCTAATTCGGGGAACCCCCGTGTTGCTTCACCCATCTAAGCCTTTGCCAGTTTGTATGGACTTGGGGCAAAACGACCGCAGATGGGAACGGTATGCGCGACATCAGCCGAAGGGGTTTGCTCGGAGCCGGACTTGGGGCGGCGGCCGCCATCGGGGTGGCGGGCTGCAGTTCCTCCGGTTCCGATACGGGCGGGACCGGGCCGGACAAGGGCGCCAAGGGCGAGAAGGGTACCGACGGTGCGGTCAAGGGCAACGGGCCCGCGAAGAAGGACGTCCGTGCCATCGGGGACGGTTCCACCGCCGACACCGGGAAGCAGCCGCACCAGCCGCCCGCGCCCGTTCCGCTCGAACCCGGGCAGAAGCCGCCGCAGTTCGTGATCTTCTCCTGGGACGGTGCCGGCGAGGTCGGCAACGGACTGTTCCCGCGTTTTCTGGAACTCGCCAGGGAACATGACGCGAAGATGACCTTCTTCCTCTCCGGGCTCTATCTGCTGCCCGAATCGAAGAAATCCCTCTACCGCCCGCCCAACAACCCCATCGGCGCCTCCGACATCGGTTATCTCACCGACGGTCACATCAAGGAGACGCTGAAGGGCGTGCGTCAGGCCTGGCTCGACGGCCATGAGATCGGCACGCACTTCAACGGGCATTTCTGCGGCGGCTCCGGATCCGTGGGCGACTGGTCGGCCTCCCAGTGGCAGAGCGAAATCGATCAGTCGATCTCCTTCGTCACCGAATGGCGGACCAACACCGGCTGGACCGACCTCGATCCGCTGCCTTTCGATTACCGCAAGGAACTCGTCGGCGGCCGCACCCCCTGTCTGCTCGGGCAGGACAACCTGCTGCCCACCGCGAAGAAGCTGGGATGGCGCTACGACGCCAGCTCGCCCGGCGGCACCCAGGTGTGGCCCACCAAGCGCATGGACGTGTGGGACCTGCCGCTCCAGGGCATCCCGTTCCCCGGGCACAGCTTCGAGGTCCTCTCCATGGACTACAACATCCTGGCCAACCAGTCGCAGAATTCGACCAAGGGAATGCCCTCCCGGTATCCGGGCTGGCGGGACCAGGCCACCCAGGCGTACATCGGCGGTTTCCAGCGCACGTACGAGACGAACCGTGCGCCGTTCTACATCGGAAACCACTTCGAGGAGTGGAACGGCGGCATCTATATGGATGCGGTCGAGGACGCGCTCAAGCACATCGCTGGGAAGCCGGATGTGCGCCTCGTCTCCTTCCGGCAGTTCGTCGACTGGCTCGACGTCCAGGACCCGGCAGTGCTTGCGAAGCTGCGTTCGCTGGAGGTCGGGCAGGCACCCGAGGGCGGCTGGAACGCGTTCTTTAAACAAGCCTGACAACGGGCTTTACGGGCACCCAGGGGGGTGCCCAAGATCCCCGAAACCGCCATGCGAAACTTTTCACATGAGCTATGGCCGCGCATCCCGACGCCGCTTCACCCTGCTCGCCGTACCCGCCGTGCTCGCACTGACGCTGAGCGCGTGCGGCACGGACGACAAGACCGGTGGCGGCGGTGACACGCACTTCGTCACGGGCAGCGGCGGAATCTCCACCGTGGCCAAGGGGCAGCGCGTCGACGCCCCGAAGCTCGACGGCGAGAGTCTGGACGGCAAGCCGCTCGACCTCGCCGACTACAAGGGCAAGGTCGTCGTCCTGAACGCGTGGGGCTCGTGGTGCGGCCCCTGCCGCCTGGAAGCCAAGCACTTCGCGAAGGTCGCGAACGAGACCGCCGACCAGGGTGTCCAGTTCCTCGGGATCAACACCAGGGACCCCCAGCGGGGCCCGGCGATCAGCTTCGAGAAGGACTGGAACGTCACCTACCCCAGCTTCTACGACCCGGCCGGGAAGCTCCTGCTGCGCTTCCCCAAGGGCACGCTCAACCTCCAGACGATCCCCTCCACGCTCGTCATCGACCGGGACGGGAAGATCGCCGCGCGCTCGCTGGCCGCGCTCGACGCCACCAAGCTG
This sequence comes from Streptomyces sp. NPDC050422, assembly GCF_044458665.1. Taxonomy (NCBI): domain Bacteria; kingdom Bacillati; phylum Actinomycetota; class Actinomycetes; order Kitasatosporales; family Streptomycetaceae; genus Streptomyces; species Streptomyces sp. NPDC050422. The sequence continues at coordinate 299,613 of NZ_JBITIE010000007.1, read as the reverse complement.
CACACGATGATCGACCCGTTGATCGCGGAGAAGTGATCAGGTGATCGCCCTCGCCGCCACCCAGAACGAGACCGTCCTGAGCGGGGCCCTCCTGGTCGCCCTGCCCATCGCCCTGCTCGGCGGGCTCGTCTCCTTCTTCTCGCCGTGCGTCCTGCCGCTCGTCCCCGGCTACCTCAGTTACGTCACCGGGGTCAGCGGCACGGATCTCGGCGACGCCCGGCGGGGCAGAACCGTCGCGGGTGCCTCGCTGTTCGTGATCGGCTTCACCGCCGTGTTCGTCTCCGGCGGCGCGCTCTTCGGCTACTTCGGCCAGACCCTCCAGGAGTACAGCGGGACCCTCTCCAAGGTCCTCGGCGTGCTGATGATCCTGATGGGGATCTTCTTCATGGGCCTGATGCCGTGGATGACGCAACGCGAGTTCCGTATCCACAAGAAGCCGGTCACCGGCCTGGTGGGCGCCCCGCTGCTCGGCGCCCTCTTCGGGATCGGCTGGACGCCCTGCCTCGGGCCGACGCTCGCGTCCGTCAACGCGCTGGCGTTCACCGAGGCGACCGCCGGACGCGGCGCCATACTCTCCGTGGCGTACTGCCTCGGCCTGGGTGTGCCCTTCGTGCTCGCCGCCGTCGCCTTCCGTAAGGCACTCGGCGCGTTCAGCTGGGTCAAGCGCCACTATGTCTGGGTCATGCGCATCGGCGGCGGCATGATGATCGTGACCGGGCTGCTCCTGCTGACCGGCGCGTGGGGAAGCATGATGCAGGAATTGCAGGGCTGGTCCAACGGCTTCACGGTGGGGATCTGAGTACCGATGAGCAACACCAAGTCCAACCCTCCCCAGGAGCGCGAGCGCCCCGATGAGCGGGAGGTGCGCGCGGAGCGGGACCGGGAGACCGCCCGGGAGCTCGGCGCCGCCGGATCCCAGCTCTCCACCGCGCCGCGCGAGGAGGCCCTGGCGAGCCTTCCCGCCATGGGCGTCATCGGCTGGGCGCGCTGGTTCTGGCGTCAGCTCACCTCGATGCGGGTCGCGCTGATCCTGCTCTTCCTGCTGTCGCTCGGCGCCATCCCCGGCTCGCTGATCCCGCAGAACAGCGTCGACGAGCTCAAGGTGCAGACCTTCAAGGGGCTGCACACCACCGTCACGCCGATCTACGAAAAGCTCCAGTTCTTCGACGTCTACAGCTCGGTGTGGTTCTCCGCGATCTACATCCTGCTGTTCGTCTCCCTCATCGGCTGCATCGTGCCGCGCACCGGCACGTTCATCGGCCAGCTGCGCAGCCGCCCGCCGGGTGCCCCCAAGCGCCTGACCCGGCTGCCCGCGTACACCACCTGGCGCACCGAGGCGGAGCCCGAGCAGGTCCACGAGGCCGCGCTGGCGATGATGCGCAAGCGCCGCTACCGGGCCCATGTCGCCGGTGACGCCGTCGCCGCGGAGAAGGGCTATCTGCGCGAGGCCGGGAACCTGATGTTCCACATCGCGCTCATCGTGATGCTGGTGGCCTTCGCCTTCGGGCAGCTCTTCAAGTCCGAGGGCGGAAAGCTGGTCGTCGAGGGCGACGGGTTCTCCAACACGATCACGCAGTACGACGACTTCAAGTCCGGCTCGCTCTTCGACAAGGACTCGCTGGTCCCCTTCAGCTTCACCCTCGACGACTTCATCGGCACGTACGAGCGCAGCGGCCCGCAGGTCGGCACGCCCCGCACCTACGAGGCCCGCGTGACGTACTCGAAGGGCGCTTACGGCAAGGCGAAGAAGTCCGTCATCAAGGTCAACGAGCCCCTCGTCGTCGACGGTACGAAGGTCTACCTCAACGCCCACGGCTACGCGCCCGTCGTCTCCGTCAAGGACGGCACGGGCAACGAGGTCTACAAGGCCGCCGTGCCGCTGCTGCCCATCGACAACAACGTCACCTCGTCCGGTGCGATCAAGGTGATGGACGGCTACCGCGACAAGAACGGCAAGAAGACCCAGCTGGGCTTCCAGGCGTTCTTCGTGCCGACCTTCGCGGGCGAAGGCAAGGGCACGATGTTCTCGCAGTTCCCCGCCGCCGACATCCCGCTCCTGGCGCTCAACGGCTTCTACGGTTCCCTCGGCGTCGACTCCGGACTGCCGCAGAACGTCTACCAGCTCGACACGTCCAAGATGAAGGAGTTCAAGAACTCCGAGGGCAAGCAGCTCAAGGAGCGGCTGCACGTCGGCGAGACGATGAAGCTGCCCGACGGCGCCGGTTCCATCACCTTCGAGGGCCTTCAGGAGTGGGCGAGCTTCCAGATCTCGGAGCAGCCCGCCAGCGGCTGGGCGCTCACCGGGGCCATCGGCGCGATCGCCGGACTGGCCGGCTCCCTGTTCATCCAGCGGCGCCGGGTCTGGGTCCGGGCCGTGCGCGGCGCCGACGGCGTCACCGTCGTCGAAATGGCGGGGCTCGGCCGCAGCGAGTCCGCGAAGCTTCCCGAGGAGCTGGCCGATCTCGCGGTCACGCTCAACGCCGTCGCGCCCACGGCGCCCGGCCCCGACACCGACCCCGACACCGATCCGGATTCCGGCACCTCCGCCGTCGCCGCGTCCTCCGCAAAGCCTTCCGAAGGGGCTGAGAAGTGAATCTCGCCGCCGCAACCAACGAGAACCTGGCACACACCAGCAATGTGCTGATCTACTCGTCGATGGCCGTCTACACCCTGGCCTTCTTCGCGCACATCGCGGAGTGGGTGTTCGGGTCCCGCAGCAAGGTCGGCCGCACCGCCGCCGGGCTGACCACCGAGCAGGCAGCCGCCGGCACGGTGAAGGTCCAGGTCGCGCAGAAGGGCGGGTCCACCGCCGTCCTGGAGCGGCCGAAGATCGTCACCCGTTCCGCGGCCGGATCGCGCGATGTGCCGGACGGCCCCGGCGCCGCGGGCGGCACCTTCAAGGGCGACCTCTACGGACGGATCGCGGTCTCGCTGACCGTGGTCGCGTTCCTTGTGCAGGCGGGCGGGGTCGTCGCCCGCGCCCTGTCCGTGCAGCGCGCCCCCTGGGGCAACATGTACGAGTTCTCCATCACCTTCTCCACGGTGGCGGTCGGCGCGTACCTGGCCCTGCTAGCCCTGAAGAAGAACGTCCGCTGGATGGGCCTGATCCTGATCACGGCCGTCCTGCTGGACCTCGGCCTCGCGACCACGGTGCTCTACACCTCCAGCGACCAGCTGGTGCCCGCACTGCACTCGTACTGGCTGTGGATCCACGTCTCCACCGCCATCATCTGCGGCGCCGTGTTCTTCATCGGCGCCATCGGCACCCTCATCTACCTCTTCCGCGACAGCTACGAGAGCAAGATCGCCAACGGTGGGGAGCCGGGTACGTTCGCCCATTCCTTGCTCTCCCGGATGCCGTCCGCCTCCAGCCTCGACAAGTTCTCGTACCGGATCAACGCGGCCGTCTTCCCGCTGTGGACGTTCACGATCATCGCGGGCGCGATCTGGGCCGGCGACGCCTGGGGCCGTTACTGGGGCTGGGACCCCAAGGAGGTCTGGTCCTTCATCACCTGGGTCGCGTACGCCTGCTACCTGCACGCCCGCGCCACCGCCGGCTGGAAGGGCCGCAAGGCCGCCTACCTGGCGCTGATCGCCTTCGGCTGCTGGATCTTCAACTACTACGGCGTCAACATCTTCGTCACCGGCAAGCACTCCTACGCCGGCGTCTGAGTCCCACCGCAGACACCACGGCTGCCCGTCCCCGCTCCGGAGCGGGGGCGGGCAGCCGTTCTCCGCGTTCCGGGTCAGGGCGCCGACGACGGTGGCAGGCACTGTTCCTTCGGCGGCGCCCCCTCCGGCCAGGCCAGCGCCGAGAACCGCTGGTGCGGCGGGTCCGGAGCCAGCTCCACCACCGGTACGGCCTTGTTGTACGGGTTGCCGTGGTTGTCCAGGCAGATCCAGCCGCTGGCCCCCCGCACCCGCAGGGAACCCTTCACCCGGGGCCACTGGCCGCCCACGTCCTCCAGGCCGGGCAGCTGCTTTCCGCCGGTGGTCGCCCGCCGGATCCCCGCCACCGCCAGCGTCATCGCGTCATGGGCGATGATCACCTGTCCGTCGGTCAGGTCGTCGTGCGCGGTCGGCCCGATCGGGCCGGCCGGCTTCTTCCCCACTTCGGCCAGCAGATCGGTGAACGCCCGGTAGTCCTCCGCCGATCCGCCGGTCGGCTTCTTCTTCCCCGCGGCAACCGCGGGCCAGGCGTCCGGATGCGCCAGCGAGGCGTAGCGGACCGTCACCTTGCGCCGCAGCGCGTTCCGGTCGAGCTTCTTGTCGTCCCCCAGGTACGAGCCCTCGTCGCCGGTGAGCACCGTGAAGTGCCGGCTCTGACAGCCGCGGGCGCCCAGCGCGTTGACGAACTGTCGCAGTTGGACGTGACGCCCGGCGAAGAACACCGTGTCCGCGTCCGTGTCGCAGATGAGGTGGGTGATCTGCTCGAACGTGTTGGCCGTGGTGCCCTCGTCGTACGGGTCCTTGCGTGAGGTGAACAGCTCCGGCTCGTACTTCGAGCCCTTCAGCAGCGTGCTGAAAGCCGACTTCAGGGTGTCGGTGTAGTGGTCGCCGCCGCGGGTGTCCTGCACGAGCAGCGCCTTGTCCGCCTTCACCTCACCGAACGAGGCGAGGGCGCGGGCCTCGTCCCGGTTGGTGGGTGACACCCGGGCGAGGCCGGGGAACGGGTCGCCGGAGGGGCCGTTGGCGATGTCGTCGGCCGTGATCGTGGAGCCCACGACCGGGATCCCGGCCCCGGTCAGCTCCTTCACGGCCTCCTTGGCCTGCGTGCTGCTGATCGCGACCCCCGACACCGCGCGCAGCCGGTGCGGGGCCCCCGTCATCGTCAGCAGCCGGTCCACCACCGGGCGCCACTGCAGGCTGTTGCTCCCGGTGTTGGCGAGGACCATCCGGATCTGCGGGACCTGCCCGTTCGCGTGGTGGTTGGACCGGTACTGGGCGGCGAACGCCCCCTGGAGCTCGTGCAGCACCTTCGTCCGCATCGACGCGTCGGTCGAGGTCAGCGGGAGGAGCAGCGCGACGGTCGCGTACCGGCCCGCCTTCAGCGAGCTGTTCTCCCGGCCGATCGCCGCGGCGACCGACGTCAGCTGCGACTGCCCGAAGTCGTAGCCGTCGCCGGACACGCCGACGCACTCGTCGCTGCCCTGCGGACGGGCGACGCCGGCAGCGCAGGAACGGTCCTCGGGAGCGGTCAGGCGGTCCACCCCGTACCAGCCGGTCGTCACCAGCAGGGCGCCCACCACGACCGAGGTGACGACCTTCTGCCGGGTGGTCCACCACAGCCGGTACCGCAGCGGGTTACGCATCCGGACCACCGTCCCCCGGGCCGTGCGGGGCGACCCGGGCCGGCGCGGGCGCGCCCGGCGGCATGGACAGCGCCCGCCAGTCCCGCAGGTCGCGCGGCCAGTGCGCCGCCGCGTCCCAGAGCACCGCGTGCCCCGTCGGATGCCTGCCGGACAACTGCCGCAGCTCGTGCGCCATCTTGTCGATCACCTCTTCGTCGGGCAGGGCCAGCGGATCGGACAGCAGCCAGACGGCGTGGAGCAATCGCCGCAGCTGCAACTGGAGTTCGGCGGCCCGCTCGTCGAGCCCGGCCAGTGCCGCCCGTTCCTCGTCCGAGGCGGCCTCCCGCCCCAGCGCGACGGCCCGCCGCGGATCGGGGCCGGTGCTGCCCGGCGCCCGGGGGCACGGGGCCGAGGCGATGAACCGCAGCGCGTCGAGCCAGCTCAGCACGTCGGGCCGGGCGAACCGCACCCGCAGATGCGTCACGCAGTCCTCCGCCGCGCCCAGCACCAGCTCCTGGTGCAGCCGGTGCTGTTCGCTCGGGAACCTGCCCCCGGCGGCGTACGCGGAGCGCAGCGTCTCGTGCACCGCGCGCCACACCGCGTAGTACGGCGGGTCGTCGTCCTGGAAGCGCAGCCGGTGCAGCAGCAGCGACCGCAGCAGCGGATCGGCGACGAAGTGCTCCGGCCCCACGGGCCAGTCCTCCGCCCGCAGCGCGTCCCGCACCCGCAGCGCCACATCGCCGTCCAGCGACTCCCCGCGCAGCCGGGTGGTGGCCAGCAGCCGGGCCGACTCCTCGCCGTGCGCGGCGGCCAGCACGCTCAGCACGTCCGGGCGCTGCCCGGGCAGCAGGCGCTCCAGCAGCTCGTCGGCCACCCGGACCGGCGGCCGGTCCTCCCGCAGCTCCACCGTGCGCTCCAGCAGCGACCCCGGCACCAGGGTGCCCGGGTCCGGCGCCTCGCCCGCCGCCTGCGCGAGCAGGGCCACCCCGAGCGGCCGGCCTCCGGTCAGTCGGTGCACCCCGCGCGCAAGCCCGGCGGGGGTGCGGCCGTGCGGGTCGTGCCGGTCGAGCGCCGAGCGCACGTGGCCGGCGTCCAGGGGGGTGAGGCCGACCGCCAGGATGCCGGAGGTCACCTCGGTGCCCCGCACCCAGTGCGAGGCGTGCGCCACCTCGGGCAGCCGCCGGCGCACCGCGTGGCTCAGCCCCGCGTGGTCGTGGATGCGGGAGGACGCGAACACCACGATCCGGTCCCGCGTCCCGCCCGCGCGCTGCCGCAGCAGCGGTTCGACGAGCTGCCGGCCCAGGGCGGTGTGGGCGTTGTCGAGGAGCAGGACCGGGCGGCCGCGCCGGGCGCCGCGCGCCATCCCGCGATAGGCCTGCACCAGGTCCGCGACCAGGGCCAGCACCAGATGGTCCTCGGCGCGGCGGCGCAGATCACCGCCGCGCTCGAAGTCGACAGCGAGCTGTCGCAGGCCGATGCGGCCGTTGCCGCCCGCGTGCGGATACGTTCCGTACCAGTCCGCAGAACGCCGCTGGAACCGGCTGAACGTCTCCTCCAGCACCGTCTCCACGGTCGCCTCGGCGACCAGGCCGGCCATCGGGGCCATCGAGTCGAACGCCCCGGCCGCGAGCTTCGTCAGCACCTTGGTGACCCAGCCCGTCGCGGTGTCGCCCCGGGCGTCGAGGGTCGCCAGTACCGGCCCGAGCGACTGCAGATCGCGCTGGGCCCGCGACTCGTCCTCCCGCCGCCAGGACACCGAGGCCACGGCCACCAGCCCCAGGCTCAGGCGGGGGAACTGCACCGGCCGGGCCGCGTGCACCCGCGCCGTGAGCTGGGTGGCGAGCTCCGGCAGTACCCCCGTCACCGGTGTCCAGCCGGGCCCCGGGTCCGCGGGCGGCAGCACGGCCGCGCAGTCCACCAAGGCGACCGGGGTGATCTCGCGGTACAGGCTGCGCAGTTGCTTGAGCACGGCCGTCTTGCCCATGCCGCGGCCACCGGTCAGCACCGCGACAGGCGGGTCGTCGCCGTGCTCGCAATCGACCCGCCGCGCACCGTGTGGAGTGAGGCCGGTCAGGCGCGCTGCAAGTCCGTCGTCCCCGAATATTGCCTCGCGCCCGTACAGCTCTCGCTCCACAGCACCCCCAGTGCCGACGCCCGCCCCGAACTGTCACACCGTCAACACCAGGATATCGGCCGGTTGTTGGAGGAGGGTGAAGATTTTCGAACGATCGGCACGGGGCGGGGGTGCGCAGCTCAGTCGTCGCCGATGTCCTCGTTCCACAGGGCGGGGTGCTCCCGTACGAAGCCGCGCATGAGTTCCACGCAGGCCGCGTCGTCGAGCAGCACGATCTCCACCCCGTGCCGGGCCAGCCAGTCGTGCCCGCCGTGGAAGGTCTCGGCCTCGCCGATCACCACCCGGGAGATCCCGAACTGCCGCACCAGGCCGGAGCAGTACCAGCACGGGGACAGCGTCGTCACCATCGTCGTGCCCCGGTACGAGCGCTGCCGGCCTGCGGCCCGGAAGGCGGCCGTCTCGGCGTGCGTCGACGGATCGCCGTCCTGCACCCGGCGGTTGCGGCCACGTCCGAGCAGCGTGCCGTCCGCCCCGTACAGCGCGGCCCCGATCGGGACGCCGCCCTCGGCGAGGCCGGTGCGCGCCTCGTCGAGAGCGGTCGCCAGCCACGCCGCGTCCCGCCCGGCCGGGCTGCTCATGAGGGCATCGGGGTGTCCAGGACCGCCTTGCGGTGACTGAACGTCTCCAGCGAGTACCGGCCGTGGTAGTTCCCCATCCCGCTCTCGCCGACCCCGCCGAACGGCAGGTCCGACACCGTGAGATGGGCCAGCGGCAGCCCGATCCCGACCGCGCCCGACGACGTCTCGGCGATCAGCCGCTCACGTACGGCGTCCGAATCGGTGAACGCGTACAGCGCCAGCGGCTTGTCGCGGTCGTTGATGAACGCGATCGCCTCGTCCAGGCCGCCGACCGTGACGATGGGCAGCACCGGGCCGAAGATCTCCTCCCGCATCACGGGTGCGTCCGGCGCCACGTCGGCCAGCACGGTCGGGGCGATGTACTTGCTGTCCCGGTCGTACGTCCCGCCGGTCACCGTGCGACCGGAGTCCAGCAGGGCCGTCAGGCGGTCGAAGTGGCGGTGGTTGACGATCCGCCCGTACTCCGGGTGCGTCGAGGCGTCAGCCCCGTACAGCCCCTCGACGGCGGTAGCGAGTGCGTCCGCGAGGGCGGCGCCGGTCTCCGGGTCGGTCAGCACGTAGTCGGGGGCGACGCAGGTCTGGCCCGCGTTCAGGAACTTGCCTGCCGCCAGCCGGCCCGCGACCGCCTTCAGGTCCGTGTCCCGGTCCACGAAGACCGGTGACTTGCCGCCCAGTTCGAGCGTCACGGGCGTGAGGTGCTTCGCCGCGGCGGCCATCACGATCCGGCCCACCGTGCCGTTGCCGGTGTAGAAGATGTGGTCGAAGCGCTCGGCGAGCAGAGCGGTGGTCTCGGGGACCGCGCCCTCCACGACGGCGACCGCGTCCGTGTCCAGATAGCGCGGCAGCAGCCGCGCGACGGCGGCGGACGTCGCGGGCGCCATCTCGCTGGGCTTGACCACGACCGCGTTGCCCCCGGCCAGCGCGCCGACGAGCGGGGCGAGCAGGAGCTGCGCCGGGTAGTTCCAGGGCGCGATGACCAGGACGACGCCGAGCGGGTCCTGCACGGTGTGCGCCTTCGCCCCGCCCAGTGAGGCCGGCACGGGGGCCGGCTCGGGCCGCAGCCAGTCGGCCAGGTGTTCCAGGGTGTGGTCGATCTCGCGGATCGTGAAGTCGATCTCGGTGCGGTACGCCTCCTTGCGGCTCTTGCCGAGGTCGGCGGCGAGCGCGGCGGCGAGCTCGTCACCGCGCTCGGTGAGCAGCGCGCGAAGCTGCCGGAGCTGTCCCGTGCGCCAGTCGAGGCTCTTGGTGCGGCCGGTACGGAAGGTGGCGCGGAGGTGGTCGACGGTCTCGGGAACGGAGGGCATGGGGGTACTCCCTGCGGTGAGCGGAATGCGGCTGAACGGCCGGCGGGGCCGGCACAGAACTTGATATGCTCAAGCAATACAGTTCATGTAACTGCCAGAAGTTGAGCATGTCAAATAAATGTCGGCGCATGCCGATCGAAGAATGGCCGACCATGACCACCGAACCGACGCCCCGCGCCGCCACTGCTCCGGACGATCGACCCGTGCCGACCCCGGAGGACCTCCTGGAGCCCCTGGCCCTCGTGGTCCGCGGCCACCACGACGACCTCACCGCCGTCGCCGCCCGTCATGGCCTGTCGACCTCGCAGGCCCGCGCGCTGATCGCGCTCAACGAGCCCATGCCGATGAGCGCGCTCGCCGCCCACCTGGTGTGCGACGCGTCCAACGCCACCGGTCTCGTCGGCCGCATGGAGACCGCCGGCCTGGTCCGCCGCACCCCGTCCCCCGACGACCGCCGCTCCAAGGTCGCGAGCCGCACCCCCGAGGGCACGGAGCTCGCCCACACCATCCGCGCCGAGATGCGCGCCGTGCACGGCGCACTCGAAGCGCTCACCCCGGAGGAGCGCACAGCACTGCTGCCCCTGCTCAACAAGCTGGGGCAGCAGTTGTACGCGTGATCCGGTGCCGGCCGGGAGGGTTAGGGAGGCCAGGGAGGCCAGGGAGGTCAGGAGGCGGGCGGGGCCTCCGGCCCGCCCTCCCGCCGCTTGAGCTCGTCCTCGCGGCGGCGCAGGTCCGCCTCCCAGTCCTTGAGGACCGCCTCGTCCTTCTCGTTCTCGTCCTTCAGCGACTTCAGGAAGTCGGGATTGTCGTCGGGCGCCACCCACTGCTGACGGTGGCCGCGGTGCCATTCGGACGGCGTACGGCCTCCGGCGGGCGCGTGGCGCACCTTGCCCGCGGCCAGCCACACGATCGGGCCGACGATCCAGAACAGCAGAATGATGAAGACCCAGGCGACCTTCGGCAGGTGCTTGGCCTCGTCCTCCGGGGTGTTCAGGCAGTCGATGAACGCGTAGATCGTCAGCGCCAGAGGCAGGAGATAGATCAGAGCCCGGAGCATGGTGGAAAGGTCCCCCCGAGGAGAGTTGGCGGGGCAAATGCCCCGCCCCGGTGACGCGCCCAGAGTAGCGGGTGTCACTTACCTCCTCCGGAGGCCGGTTCGAGGGCGGGCCCGGCCGGCGATGACCGCGCGGCGTCAGTGCGGGGGTTCCGCCGATTCCTCTTCTTCTCGGTGAAAGCCACATAGTTCCTGTGTGGTGACAATCAACATATGACCCGAAGTTCTGGATATCGGTGCCCATGTGATTGATTGGGCGGCGCGGTTCGCGCTCTGTGATCCGCTCCGCCTCGCCGTTCCCGCACCGGGTGCCCGAGCCCGACGGAACCACAAGAAGGGGATCGCGTCGTGGCTGCCACGGTGACCGACTTCCACTACGGCGCGGTGACGCCCGTCGCCGCCTATCTGATGGCCTGTCTGGGCTCTGCGCTGGGTCTGCGCTGCACCGTGCGATCCATGCGCGGAGGGCCTCGCGGCAAGAAGAACGGCTGGCTCTCCCTGGCCGCGGTGTCCCTCGGCTGCGGCATCTGGACGATGCACTTCATCGCGATGATGGGCTTCCGTGCCGTCGGTTCGGGCATCGCGTACGACACCCGGCTGACGCTGCTGAGCCTCGTCGTCGCCATCGTCGTCACCGCCGTGGGTGTCTTCCTCGTCGGCCACCTGGGATCGGGGGCGAAGGTCCTGGCCGCGGCCGGAGTGCTCATGGGGCTGGGGGTCGCGGCCATGCACTACATCGGCATGGCCGCCATGCGGGTGGACGGCCGCATGCGCTACGACACGGTGACCGTGGCCCTGTCCGTGCTGATCGCCGTGGCCGCCGCCACGGCGGCCCTGTGGGCGGCGGTCACCGTCCGCAACCTGTGGTCGAGCCTCGGGGCCAGCCTCATCATGGGCGTCGCCGTGACCGGCATGCACTACACCGGCATGGCCGCCGTGAGCGTCCATGCCGGCCACACGGGCGCCACGTCCGCGCAGTCCTCGATCGACCAGCTCTCCTTCCTGCTCGCCATGATCGCCGGACCGGTGATCATGCTCGTCGTCGCGGCGACCATCGTCATGTTCGATCCCGACCTGGTCCTCGGGGACGAGCAGCGCTCCGCGCCCGGCACGGACGCGGTACGCAGGGGGACCGGGCCCGCCGCAGGGCTGTACGCCCCGCGACCGGAGGCTGTCAACACCCCTGTGCAGCACCGGCGTTGACGGCGTATCACCTTCGTTCCGGCGATGTGGTGCCGGGCGGTGCGGTCTCTTGACGGGCGCCCGGCCCTGAGTATGGTCTAGACCTAAAGGTGAGCCGCGGTCGCCGGTGGGCGGTCATCGGCGCGCGAAGGGAATGCGGGGCGGCGCCCCCTCGCCACCGGCCGCACTCACGCGTCCCCGTGACAGGTACTCGTCATGCCGCGGGATCGCGTCGGTGCGAGCGCGTCCTGATGCTGCCGTTGTCGTCGGCAGCCCCTTCAGCGAAGGAGTTGGCATGAACGCCAAGCGAAGGCTGGCCCTCGTGATCGGTGCGGGCGTCGCCCCCCTGATCGCGGTGGCCCTCCCCGCCACCACCGCCAGTGCGCACGGATACGTTTCCTCACCGCCCAGCCGTCAGGCCCAGTGCGCCGCGGGCGTCGTCGACTGCGGCCAGATCAAGTACGAACCCCAGAGCGTCGAGGGCCCCAAGGGCCTGACGAGCTGCAGCGGCGGCCACGCGGACTACGCCGAGCTCGACGACGACAGCAAGAACTGGCAGGTCACACCGGTCGGCAGCTCTGCCGACTTCTCCTGGCACCTGACCGCCCGGCACGCCACCAGCAGCTGGCAGTACTTCGTCGGCGGCACCGAGGTGGCGCAGTTCGACGACGGCGGCGCCCAGCCCGGGGCCACGGTGACCCACCGGGTGGACTTCGGCTCCCTCACCGGCCGGCAGAAGGTCCTCGCCGTCTGGAACATCTCCGACACGGCCAACGCGTTCTACGCCTGCGTCGACGTGCGGATCGGCGGCGGCACCGACCCGGGCGACCCAGGCGACCCAGGCGACCCCGGCGACTGCGCCACGTCGGCCTGGGACGCCGGCCGGATCTACAACGGCGGCGACACCGCCTCCCAGGGCGGCCACACCTGGCGCGCCAAGTGGTGGACGCAGGGCGAGCAGCCCGGCAGCACCGGAGAGTGGGGCGTCTGGGAGGACCTCGGCACCTGCTGACGCCGTCACACCGGCCCGGCCCCACCGGGCCGCCTCACCGCGGGATGCGGGACGCGGGATGCGGGACGCCGCTCCCGCATCCCGCGGAGAGGCGCGGCCGACCCGGGGGAGCCCCGGCGGCCGACACCAGGGGGGATGTCAGACTGGACGGCATGGCTTACGACGATCTTCGTTCCCTCCTCCGGGCTCTGGAGCGCGAGGGCGAGCTCAAGCGCATCAAGGCCGAGGTCGACCCCTACCTGGAGGTCGGTGAGATCGTCGACCGGGTGAACAAGGCCGGCGGGCCCGCGCTGCTCTTCGAGAACGTCAAGGGGTCCTCGATGCCCCTGGCCATGAACGTCTTCGGGACCGACAAGCGCCTCCTCAAGGCACTCGGGCTGAAGTCCTACGCCGACATCAGCGACAAGATCGGCGGACTCCTCAAGCCCGAGCTGCCGCACGGCTTCGTCGGCGTACGAGAGGCCTTCGGCAAGCTCGGCACGATGGTGCACGTACCGCCGAAGAAGGTGAAGTCGGAGAACGCCCCCGTCCAGGAGGTCGTCCTCACCGGCGACGACGTGGACCTCGACCAGCTGCCCGCGCTGTTCACCTGGCCGAAGGACGGCGGCTCCTTCTTCAACCTGGGGCTCACCCACACCAAGCACCCCGAGACCGGCGTACGGAACCTGGGGCTCTACCGCCTCCAGCGCCACGACCGCCGCACCATCGGGATGCACTGGCAGATCCACAAGGACAGCCGCAACCACTACCAGGTCGCCGCCAAGCGCGGTGAGCGGCTGCCCGTCGCCATCGCCTTCGGCGCGCCGCCCGCGGTCACGTACGCCTCCACCGCGCCGCTGCCCGGGGACATCGACGAGTACCTCTTCGCCGGGTTCATCCAGGGCAAGCGCATCGAGATGGTCGACTGCAAGACCGTCCCGCTCCAGGTCCCGGCCCACGCCGAGGTCGTCATCGAGGGCTGGCTGGAGCCCGGTCAGATGCTCCCCGAGGGGCCGTTCGGCGACCACACCGGCTTCTACACGCCGCAGGAACCGTTCCCCGCGCTGACCATCGACTGCGTGACCATGCGCAAGCGGCCGCTGCTCCAGTCCATCGTCGTCGGCCGGCCGCCGACCGAGGACGGCCCGCTGGGGCGGGCCACCGAGCGGTTCTTCCTGCCGCTGCTCAAGATCATCGTGCCGGACATCGTGGACTACCACCTGCCCGAGTCCGGTGGTTTCCACAACTGCGCGATCGTCTCGATCGACAAGAAGTACCCGAAGCACGCCCAGAAGGTGATGAGCGCCATCTGGGGCGCGCACATGATGTCGCTGACGAAGCTGATCGTCGTCGTGGACTCCGACTGCGATGTCCACGATCTGCACGAGGTGTCCTGGCGGGCGCTCGGCAACACCGACTACGCGCGTGACCTCACCGTCGCCGAGGGGCCGGTCGACCACCTCGACCATGCCTCCTACCAGCAGTTCTGGGGCGGCAAGGCGGGCATCGACGCGACGAAGAAATGGCCCGAGGAGGGCTACACCCGGGACGGGGGCTGGCCTGACATGGTCGAGTCCGACCCGGAGACGGCGGCGAAGGTCGACCGCCGATGGAAGGAATACGGACTGTGAGCGCCGCCGAAGCGACCCTGGGCTCCGGGCCCGCGCAACCGAACAGCAGGGTCAGGGCGTTCCTGCGGCTCGTGATGATCGAGCACTCGGTCTTCGCGCTGCCCTTCGCGTACATCGCCTCCCTGACCGCGATGTTCCTCGACGACGGGTCGATCCAGTGGGTGACGCTGCTGCTGGTCACCGTCGCGATGGTCGGGCTGCGGACGTTCGCGATGGCCGCCAACCGGATCATCGACCGCGAGATCGACGCCCGTAATCCGCGCACCGCGAGCCGTGAGCTGGTGACCGGTGCGGTGTCGGTGAAGTCGGCGTGGACGGGCGCGCTCGTCGCCGTCGTGGTGTTCCTCGGCGCGGCGGCCCTGCTCAACCCGCTCTGTCTGGCGCTGGCGCCGCTCGCCGTCGTGCCGATGGTCGTCTACCCGTACGGCAAGCGGTTCACGAACTACCCGCACGCGATCCTGGGCCTCGCCCAGGCCATGGGGCCGGTCGGTGCCTGGCTGGCGGTGACGGGCACCTGGTCGTGGGACGCGGTGATCCTGGGCCTTGCCGTCGGCGTCTGGATCGGCGGCTTCGACCTGATCTTCGGCTCCCAGGACGTCGAGGCGGACCGCGCCCACGGGGTGCTGTCCGTCCCGGCGCGCTTCGGCATCCCGGCGGCGCTGTGGGGGGCGCGGGTCTGCCACGCGGTGACGACGGGCCTGCTGGTCTGGTTCGGTCTGGCCACGGAGGCCGGGCTCTTCTACTGGATCGGCATGGTGATCGTCGCCGTGGCCTTCGTGTACGAGCACCGGGTGGTGCGGCCGCACGACCTCTCACGGCTCAACCGGGCGTTCTTCCAGGTCAACGGCTTCATCGGGATCGCGCTGTTCGTGTGCGCGCTGCTGGATCTGCTGGTGCGCGGTCTGACGGTGTAGGGCCTCTCGTTTGGATCATGCCGGGCTCGCGGGGTCCGGTGCGCACACCTGCGGCGTTGTCGTCGGTCGCCAATGCTCCACAGTGACTCCCTCCTCCGCCTTGCAGCTGCACGCACCGGACCCCGCTCCCTGATCCAGCCTGATCCAAACGAAAGGCCCTGGTCCCCGCTGCGGGTACGAACTCCTGACGCGCCGCCGGATCGGGGTGCCGGATAGGCTCGGGTGTGTGGATTCCGGGACTTCAGTGAGTCAACAGCAGCGAAAGCCTTGGATTGTCGGGGTTTCAGGCGCTTCGGGCACCCCATTCGCCGCCGCCGTGCTGCGCGGTCTGCTGGCCGCGGGGGAGAGCGTCGATCTGGTGGTGAGCCGCGCCTCGCGGCTGACGCTGCTGGACGAGACCGGGATCGCCTTCCGCGACGCGCACTGGCAGGAGGACCTGTCCGGCTGGCTGGCGCGGGGGGCGGACGGCAAACCGCACACCTTCGATGTGGACGTGTCGGGTGTACGGCACTGGGCGGCGGGCGATCTGGCCGCGGGGCCGTCCTCGGGGTCGTACCCGGCGAAGGGGATGCTGATCGTGCCCGCGTCGACGGCGTGCGTGGCCGGGGTGGCGCTGGGGCTCTCGAAGGATCTGCTGCAGCGGGCCGCGAGCGTGACGCTCAAGGAGCGGCGGAGGCTGGTCGTCGCGGTGCGCGAGACGCCGCTGAACGGTCAGACGCTGAAACACATGGTGACCCTGGACGAGGCGGGCGCGGTCGTGCTGCCCGCCTCTCCGGCGTTCTACGCGGGTGCGACGCATATCCAGGATCTGGTGGATTTCGTCGCGGGGCGGGTGCTGGACGCGGCAGGGGTGCCGCATCTGCTGTACCGCCGCTGGGAGGGAGAGCTCGGTGGTGGCTCTCGCGGCTGACCCGGGTGGGGTCAGTGCTTCTTGGGGGTGCGCGGGTTGCGGGCCTTGTCGATCCGGTGGGCCGCGGCGGGCTGATGGGCACGCGATCGGTTGGCCAGGTCCTGCAGCTCGCGCATCCGGGCGTAGGCCATCTCGATCGAGTACACGGTGTTCTCACTCCTGAGGATTCGAAAGCATTTTTTGGAAGTTCGGAAAGATTTGCAGGCCGTGAAGCCTGCATGCCTTAGATTCTACACGTAGACTCGCGATACTGCTGAACAATGGAAGGTTTCAGTCACATGGACGCGGTGGACAGGCAGCTCATTCAGGCCCTCAGGGAGAACGGCAGGGCCTCGTACGCCGAGCTGGGGCGGCTCGTCGGGCTCTCCGGGCCCAGCGTCACCGACCGCATCAACCGGCTGGAAACCGCCGGCGTCATCACCGGTTACCGCGCCACCGTCGACGCGGCCTCGCTCGGCCTCGGGGTCACGGCCCTGATCGGCATCTCGCTCTCGGACGCCGCCGACCACGAGGACGTGGCCCGCAGGCTGAAGGACCTCGCGGAGATCGAGGACGCCTGGTTCATCGCCGGCGACGACTCCTACATGCTCAAGGTCCGGGTCGGTGACGTGGATGGCCTGGAGAAGACCATCCGCCGCCTCAGCGGCACCAGGGGCGTCTCCCGTACGCGTACCACGATCGTGCTCTCCACCAAGTGGGAGAACCGGGTCGGAGACCTTCCCGAAGAGGGCTAGGCGTACGGTGAGCTGAGTCTGTTACGAAGAGGAAATGGGAGGCGCCCTAGTGGACGCGGGACTCAAGCGCGAGCTGGAGCAGAAGGTCCGGGACGGCGAACGGCTGTCCCGCGAGGACGGGATCGCGCTCTACGAGTCCGACGACCTGGCCTGGCTCGGCGGTCTGGCCCATGAGGTGCGCACGCGCAAGAACGGTGACGTCGTCCACTTCAACGTCAACCGTCACCTCAACATGACCAACGTGTGCACCGCTTCGTGCGCGTACTGCTCCTTCCAGCGCAAGCCGGGGGAGAAGGACGCGTACACGATGCGCATCGAGGAGGCCGTCCGTCTCGCGAAGGCGATGGAGGGCGAGAGCCTCACCGAGCTGCACATCGTCAACGGGCTGCACCCCACCCTGCCGTGGCGCTACTACCCGCGTTCGCTGAGCGCGCTGAAGGAAGCGCTGCCGGAGGTCTCCCTCAAGGCGTTCACCGCCACCGAGATCCACCACTTCGAGACCATCTCCGGGCTCACCGCCTCCGAGATCCTCGACGAGCTCATCGAGGCCGGTCTGGAGTCGTTGACCGGCGGCGGTGCGGAGATCTTCGACTGGGAGGTCCGCCAGCACATCGTCGACCACGCCACCCACTGGGAGGACTGGTCGCGCATCCACCGGCTCGCGCACGAGAAGGGTCTCAAGACCCCGGCGACGATGCTGTACGGGCACATCGAGGAGCCCCGTCACCGCGTCGACCACGTGCTGCGGCTGCGTGAACTGCAGGACGAGACCGGCGGCTTCCAGGTCTTCATCCCGCTGCGCTACCAGCACGACTTCGTCGACATGAAGGACGGCAAGGTCCGCAACAAGCTCCAGGCGCGGACGACGATGGCGACCGGCGCCGAGGCGCTGAAGACCTTCGCGGTCTCCCGGCTGCTGTTCGACAACGTCCCGCACGTCAAGGTCTTCTGGGTGATGCACGGCGTGCAGACCGCCCAGCTCGCGCTCCAGCACGGCGCGGACGACATGGACGGCTCGGTCGTCGAGTACAAGATCACGCACGACGCGGACAACTACGGCACGCCGAACAAGCTCGGCCGTGAGGATCTGCTGGACCTGATCCGCGACGCCGGTTTCCGGCCCGTGGAGCGCAACACCCGGTACGAGATCCTTCGCGAGTACCCGGGCCCGGACGCAGAGCGGCGGGAGTCGCCGCAGCCGATGCGGGTCTGACCCGGCGCGCGCCCCGTCGCGCGCGCAGTGCAGTACGAAAGCTCCGGCCGCCGTCCCCGGCCGGAGCTTTCTCGCGTTCCGGACGGTGGTTGAGCCGACAGCAAGTAATGGTTAATCTGCACCTATGGCGCTTACATTTGAGCTGGATCCCCAGATGGACCGGTCCGTTCGGGACGGTATAGCCGCACTCTGGGCCGACGTGTCCAACGCGGGCGGCGCGGTGGGCTTTGTGCCGCCCGTGACGGCCGAGGACGTGCGACCGGAGCTGGTCAAGCACCTCGTCGCCATGACCGAGGGCCGGACCCGCCTCCTCGTCGGCTACGACGAGGAGGGCGCCGTCGCCGCGACGGCCTTCCTCACCCACAACACGCACCGGCTGATGGCGCACTGGCTCTGGATCTACACCGTCATGGTCCACCCCCGCCACCAGGGCCGCGGCTACGGCCGCGACCTGATGGCCGCGGCCGCCGACGCCGCGCGCTCCATCGACGGCATCGAGGCGATCCGGCTCACCTGCCGCGGCGGCACGGGCGCCGACCGCTTCTACGGTGCCTGCGGATACAAGGAGGTCGGACGGGTGCCGGCGGCGATCCGGGTGGCCGAGGGCGACGACCGGGACGACGTCATCATGCTGCTGCCGCTCGGCTGAGCGCACCCGGCGGGCAGGGGCGGCGCGTGATTGGCGTAGCCCTCCGAACTGATCGATTGTGGGGCATGCTTCACTGGTCGGGCAGGACTGTCGCACGTAGAGAGAAGGCCAGCTGTGTCCGCTGCCAAGCCGAGCGCAACGATCCGGTACACCGCGATGCGTCTCAGCATCTTCGTCGGCTGCCTCGTCGTCGCCGCGATCGCCGTCAACTTCGGGCTCATCCCGTCCGGCGCCGGAGGGGCCAACGCCATCTGGGTCGTCCTGCTCGCACTGGTGCTCTCCGCGCCGCTCAGCTACGTACTCCTGCGCAAGCAGCGCGACGAGATGTCCGAGCAGATCGTGTCCTCGGTCGACCGGGCCAAGGCCCGCCTCGAGTCGAACCGCACGCGCGAGGACAGCGTCACCCAGTAGTGATTGCGTGAGGGCAGAGTAAGGAACTTGTAAGCTTCCTCACACTCACCCCCTTCCTTTCCGAAACCCCAGCACCGGAGCCCGACGCTCCTGTACTGGGGTTTTCGCGTCCCTGGAGTTGGGGTTGGGCCGGAACGCGAGCCACCGGCCGCACCGGAAGGCCGAAGAAGCCCAAAGAAGACCTTTGAGGTTCTCAAAGTTCAAGTGTTAACGTGTTCGACATGAAGACAGCTGTGCGCCTCGGACCTGCCGCGAGCATCCCGCTCGTGGAGCGCCTGCATGTCGATCTCTGCCGCTGTATGTCCGCGGTCTGTTGCCGCAACGTCTGATACCGGCATCATGCAGCGGCGCCGTCCCTGACACGGGCGCCGCACCCCCGTCCCCCGCACTACGCCTCCGTGCGTCCCGATGCGTCACATCTGGAGTGTGTCCGTGTCCGCGAACCCCGCGTCCACCACCGATGAGCCCACCGGCTCCGGTTTCCGCATACCCAAGGTCCCGTTCTGGGCCCAGATCGTCGCCGGCCTCGTGCTCGGCGTGCTCCTCGGCTGGCTCGCCCGCAGCCAGGACATCAGCTGGCTCTACACCACGCTCGACAAGGTCGGCCACATCTTCGTCCAGCTGCTGAAGCTGGCCGTCGCGCCCCTCGTCTTCTTCGCGATCCTGGTGTCGATCACCAACCTGCGCAAGGTCAACAACGCCGCCAGGCTGGCCACCCGCACGCTGCTCTGGTTCATGATCACGTCGCTCATCTCGGTCGCCATCGGCCTCGCGATCGGCCTGATCACCAACCCGGGCTCCGGCACCGGCCTCACGCCGAAGGACGGCAAGCTCCCCGAGCACTCCGGCTCCTGGCTCGACTTCCTGACCGGCATCATCCCGGACAACGTGATCACGCCGTTCACCGAGCTGAACGTCCTCCAGATCGTCTTCATGGCCGCCGTCGCCGGCATCGCCGCTCTCCAGCTCGGCGAGAAGGCCCAGCCGATCCTCACCCTCAGCGAGTCCGTCCTGGAGCTCCTCCAGAAGGCCCTGTGGTGGGTCATCCGCCTCGCCCCCCTCGGCACCGTCGGCCTCATCGGCTACGCCATCGCCGACTACGGCTGGGACCTGATCGGCAAGTACGCGACCTTCACCGCCGACGTCTACATCGGCTGCGCCCTGGTGATGTTCGGCGTCTACCCGCTGCTGCTCGCCACCGTCGCCAAGGTCAGCCCGCTCCAGTTCTTCAAGGGCGCCTGGCCCGCGATCCAGCTGGCCTTCGTCTCCCGCTCCTCGGTCGGCACGATGCCGGTCACCCAGAAGGTCACCGAGCGCCTCGGCGTCCCGAAGGAGTACGCCTCCTTCGCGGTCCCGTTCGGTTCGACGACCAAGATGGACGGCTGCGCCGCGATCTACCCGGCGCTCGCCGCGATCTTCATCGCGCAGATCTTCGACGTGCAGCTGGGTGTCGGTGACTACGTCCTCATCGCGTTCGTCTCGGTGATCGGCTCGGCGGCCACCGCCGGTCTGACCGGCGCCACGGTCATGCTGACCCTCACCCTGTCGACGCTGGGCCTCCCGCTGGAGGGTGTCGGCCTGCTGATGGCGATCGACCCGATCCTGGACATGATGAGGACGGCGACGAACGTGGCCGGCCAGGTCGTATCACCGTTGATCGTGGCAGCACGAGAGGGAATCCTCGACCGCGACAAGCTCAACTCGGCCTCGGCCTCCCCGATCGAGGAGCCGTCCGAGCCGCGCGAGAAGGTGGCAGTCGCCGCGTAACGTCGGCGCGTCATACCTCGTTTCAACGCTGAAGAATCCCCCTGCCGTGCTGGTGGGGGGATTCTTCGTGCTTCATGTCGAGCTCCTGGGTCCGACGTCCGAGGTACTGGGCCCGCTTCCCTCGCGGCGGGCTTCGCCCGCAGCGAGGAACCTGCGTGGATCGGGTCGCAGGGACTACTCTGCCTCCGGCTCATCGGAATCTCCGACCGGGGTCACCTTGATCGAATCCAGTTCTGGCGGCCTCCGGCGTCCTCGGCCGATGCTGAAGACTTCGACCTTCTCGATCACCTGCGCAACGATCGCCCGACGTCGGTCAAGGTTCTTGGCTGCGTCGTTCCACACAGCCAAGGCGTCCACCACGCGGCGCGACTGCCTGACGATCGTTGCCGATTCGCGGGTACGAAGGGCCTGCAATTCGGTGCGAAGGTGACCGAGCGAGTCGAAGTAGTCCTCGTCTGTCATGTTGCCGTCCTTCCACCGACGGCGCAGGTTCCTGATCCGCTCCTCGTACACGGCGATCGGCCCCGACAAGTCCTCCGTGGGTGCCTCCAGCGGCTGCGGTCGGCGCGACGCCAAGGCAGCTTCGATCACCTCGTTCAACTGTTCCTCGATCCAGGCGTACGACCGGCTCACCTTCCCGCAGCCCAGTTCACCGTTGTGCCCTACCTGGCCCGAGTGGCACAGCGTCCGTCGGAACGTTCGGCCCTGGATCGTTGCCCACTGAACACGCATGATCGACTGGCAGTGTCCGCACCTGAGAAAGCCTGAGTACAGGTGCTTGCGTTTGCCGGAGCCCTGCGCGGCGGGAGTTGCGCGCTCGTTCAGAACCGTTTGGACGTTGTGCCACTGCGTGCGAGTAAGCGGGTGAGGATAGATGCTGTCCCCGATGTCCTGCCCCTTGTATGTGATGATCCCGCCGATCCGTTCGGACCGGTACACCCGCTTGACCTTCTGGATCGACCAGGCGGTTCCGCCGGGAGATCGCGCGCCCGCCTCGTTCCAGAGACGCACCACGTCTCCGGGCGTCTTCGCCGGGACGCTCATGAGCATGTCGTAGCCTCGCACGATCAACTCCGCCTCCTCGGGAACGATCTCCTGAAAGCCCGAGTCCGGTACGAACCCGAAGACGCGGGGACCGCCTGCGTGTGGCTTGCCTTTCTCGCGCCGCTGAAGCAACGAGCCATTGATACGCTCCGACATGCGCTCCGTCTCCTGCTGAGCGACGGCACCCTTGATCGTCAGGATCATGCGCCCGTTGGCCGTATTGGTGTCTTCGCCCTCGGTCGTGGCGAACGCGAAGCCGTGCTCCTTCTGATCTTCGAGGAAACCGGTCAGTTCGGAGATGCGACGAGTCAGGCGGTCGATGGAGTAGACGACGATCGCGTCCACCACCCCATCACGGGCGTCGCACAGCATCTCCGTGTATGCGGGGCGCTTGCGCTTGCTGGTGGTGGAGGCGGATGTGTCGTTCTCCGAGTACACCTTGTAGACGGTCCACCCGAGGCGGGCGCACAACTCCCGGCACGTGCTCTCCTGGCGCTTGATGCCGAGTTCCTGACCCTTGCGGTCCTTGCTGATGCGGACGTAGATGGCCACACGTTGCGGCTTGGACATGGATCCCTCCGACTGTCGTACCGCGCCGTACAACGTGCATACATGCCGTCCGGTTACGAACGTGGGCGGCCAGGCGCTCGTCCCGGTGCTCGTCTCGGCCCGCGAGAACAACAGGAGCGCCCCCGGTCCGCAGTGGCCGGGGGCGCTCCTGTGCGTGGTGGGGCCGTCAGGGCTGCTGGAAGACGACCTCGGGGTTGCCCGGTGTGGGGCCGTTCAGCAGGGGCTGGGGCCGGTCCCTCAGATGCTGGTCGAGGAAGGCCGCCACGTAGCCACGGGTGATCCGTGTCGACCGGTCGGCGGAGAGGGGGGCCTCCGGGTCCACCGGCAGGCCGAGCTGCTCGCTGAGTTCCGGGAAGTCCGTGAAGGTGAAGTGGCCCGAGTCCTTGACGGTCAGCCAGCGCTTCCAGCCGTCCAGGTGGTGCCAGCCCTTGTCCCAGGACCCATCGAGGCTGCCGGGGTGGTGGCCCGCGTCGGTGCCGAGCATCAGGAACGGACGGTTCCCGATGCCCGAGCGGGGGACCGGCTCGAAGAAGGTGCCGTCCATGTTGACCCCGGCATCGAAGCGAGGATCGGCGAGCATCGCCGAGGCGGCCGCGCTGCCGCCGATGGAGTGGCCCGCCACTGCGACCCGGCGCCTGTCGATCATGCGGGAGTTCTTCCAGGCCGGTCGGGCGCCGGTCAGCCGGTCGAGCACGAAGGAGAGGTCGGCGGCCCGTCCGGTGGAGACGGTCCTCAGCACCTCCCGTTCGGCCTCGTCGTCCGGTGCCGCCTCGGCCACGTCGCAGGCCGTGCAGGTGAGGACCCGTCCGCCGGGGAACGCCGTTCCGGTGGACTCGTAGGCGTGATCGACGCTCGCCACGACATAGCCGCGGCTCGCCAGGTCCTCCGCGAGGGAGGTCAGAGTGGCGCGGGGCGTGCCGAAGCCGGGGGAGAGCAGCACGAGGGGGAACCGGCCCCGGGCGGCGGGAGCGTCCGTACGGGCGTGGGTGGAGGTGGAGCTGACGACGGAGGCGGGCACGATGCCGTCCAGCCCGCGTGCCGCCAGCATCAGGCGGGCCTCTTCGTCGCTCATGTACGGGGCGGCGGTGCTCCCGCCCGCGGCACGGGCCGGGTAGTGGACGGACACCATGAGCTCACGGTCCCCGGCTTCGGGCACCCAGGGGTCGGTGCGTTCGTGGTCGGTGAGGTGCAGGATCTCGGCGCCGACGGTGTACGGGCCGGTCGGGCGGGGCAGTTCGAGCGTGGTGGTGGCTGAGGCCGACGGTGCCGGTGTCGGTGCCGGTAAGGCCTGGGCGGTGGCGACGGGTGCGGCCAGCAGGAGTGTGGCGGAGAGGAAGGCGACAGCCGTCCGACTGGGGAGTCTCGTGGTCATGCCTGGACACTAGGCGGCGGTGCAGGCCGAAATCGTCGGACCCGGGGCCGACCCCGGGGTGGGACCAGGGTCGTACACGGGTCATCCCACAGGGGTGCATACCGGTGGACGGTTACCGGCCATCGCGGCCGGTCCGCTTCCGTCCGTACGGCAGCGAGGAGGGCCGCGCCGTACCCTTACCGAGGAGTAGGGCATCGGGGGTGGGAGGAAGTCGACGTGGGTGCTGTGAAGAGCAAACGGATGCCGCGCGCGGTGCGTGAGCAGCAGATGATGGATGCCGCGGTGCAGATCTTCGGGCAGCGCGGGTTCCGTGCGGCCTCGATGGACGAGATCGCGGAGCTGGCCGGGGTGTCCAAGCCGTTGGTCTATCTCTACCTGAATTCCAAGGACGAACTCTTCTCCGCCTGCATCGCGCGTGAGGCGAAAGCGCTGGTCGAGGCGGTGCAGGCAGGGGTGGAGCCGGGGCAGCCGGCCGACCGGCAACTCTGGGAGGGGCTGCGGGCGTTCTTCACGCACACCGCGGAGAACCCGGACGGCTGGGCGGTGTTGTACCGGCAGGCGCGGACGCACGGGGAGCCGTTCGCCGGTGAGGTGAACGTGATGCGTGAGGAGATCGTTGCGTTCGTGACGAGTCTGATCGGGGCCGCGGCGCGCGAGGTGCACCACGATCCGGCGCTCGCCGACCGCGATGTGGCGGGTCTGGCGCAGGCGTTGGTGGGCGCTGCGGAGTCGCTCGCCGGGTGGGCGAACGAGACTCCGGGCGTCTCGGCCAAGGAGGCGGCGGCCACCTTGATGAACTTCTCCTGGGCCGGTCTGGAGAACCTTATGAACGGCCGTCCCTGGCAGCCTCCGGGGCAGTCCGCGCCGTCGTCCCGGTGAGGTGGACGCGGTCGCCGTCGCCGCGCAGCTGGAACGCGGTGCCTTCCGAGGCGTAGGTGACGGTGCCGGGCAGCAGGACGGGGGCCCTGAAGTCGGCCCGTACCGAGTGGATCAGGTGCGGTTGCGGGGCTTCGGCGAGGCAGCGGGCGACGGTCCACATGCCGTGGGCGATGGCGCGGGGGAAGCCGAACAGCCGGGCGGTCAGCGGGTACAGGTGGATCGGGTTGCGGTCGCCCGACGCGGCTCCGTAGCGGCGTCCGAGGTCGGCGGGCAGCCGCCACTCGGCGACGGCGGGGAGCGGTAGTCCGGGGACGGCGGGGGCCGGGACCGAACCCGTGCGCGTCGCGTGCCGGGACAGATAGCCGCTGCGGGACTCCCACACCAGCTCTCCCGCCAGCCTCGCCTCCGTGGTCATGGTGACTTCGGTGCCGCGCCGGTGCGGCGTCAACGCCTCTGCGTACACCGTGAGTTCGAGTCGGTCCGTGGGGTGAAGCGTGCGGTGTGCGGTGATCTCGATCCAGGTGTGGACGAGTCCGGTGACCGGCAGCGGGAAGCGGCGGGCGGTCATCAGCCGCATGGCGAGCGGGAAGCCCAGGACGTGTGGGTAGGTGACCGGGAGGGCGCCCGTCCCCGCGAAGCCGCAGATCCTGCGGTACGCGGCCAGCGGGCCGGGGGCGACCGGTGCGGCGGGCAGGTGGAGTCGGCCGGCCGGAAGCGTGGCGCCCGGCCTGCCCGCCTTCTTGAACGGGGAGGTGAGGGCGCCGCGCACCAGGGAGAGGAGCAGGTTCGGCATCCGCGTCACGCTCCCAGCAGGCTCTGGCCGCAGACCCGGACGATCTGGCCGTTGACGGCGCTGGAGGCGGGCTGGGCGAACCAGGCGGTCGTCTCGGCGACGTCGACCGGGAGGCCGCCCTGCGAGAGGGAGTTCATCCGGCGGCCCGCCTCGCGGATGAAGAGCGGGACGGCGGCGGTCATCTTCGTCTCGATGAAGCCGGGGGCGACCGCGTTGACCGTGACGCCGTGGTCGGCTGCGGCGCGCGGGGCGAGGGAGCGGACGAGGCCGATGATGCCGGCCTTGCTGGCCGCGTAGTTGGTCTGGCCGTTGTTCCCGGCGATGCCGGCGATGGAGGCGGTGGCGACGATCCGGCCGCCGTGGTTGACGGTGCCGGACTTCAGCAGGGCGTCGGTGGTGCGCAGGACGCTGTCGAGGTTGACGTCGATGACCGAGGCCCAGCGGTCGGCGGGCATGTTGGCGAGGCGGCGGTCGCGGGTGATGCCGGCGTTGTGGACGAGGATGTCGAGGCCGTCCGGGGCGGCGGCGGAGATCCTTGCGGCCGCGTCGTCCGCGGTGATGTCCAGCGGCAGGGCGGTGGCGCCGAGCCGGTCGGCGGTGCGGACCAGGTCCTCCTGGGCCTGCGGGATGTCCAGGCAGATGACGTGGGCGCCGTCCCGGGCCAGCACCGAGGCCACGGAGGCGCCGATGCCGCGGGCGGCGCCGGTGACCAGTGCGGTGCGGCCGGCGAGCGGGGCGGCCCAGTCGGCGACGGGGGCGGGGGCGGCGTCGTTGACCTCGATGACCTGGCCGCTGATGTACGCGGACCGGGGCGAGAGCAGGAACCGCAGGGTGGACTCGGCACCGGCGACCCCGCCGGGTGCGATGCGCACCAGCTGCACCGTGGCGCCCTTGCCGATCTCCTTGCCGAGTGAGCGTACGAACCCTTCGAGGGCCTGCTGGGCGGCGGCCTGGTGGTGGTCGTCCGGGGAGGGGCGCGTGCCGAGGACGACGATGCGGCCGCCCGTGGTGAGCGAGCGGACGACGGGGTGCAGTGCGGCGTGTACGGCTCCGAGCCCGGCGGCGGTGTCCACGGCCGTCGCGTCCAGGACGATTCCGGCCGGCCGGTCGGCGCGGGCCACGACCTCCGGGCCGCATGCGGCGAGGACGGCGGTGAGTTCGTCCGTGACGGTGGAGTCCCCGGCGGTGAGGTGGATGACCGGGCCGGGCAGCGACGGGGTCTCCAGGGTCCAGCGGCGCAGCCGGGCGGGCTGCGGCAGGCCGATTCTCCGGGTCAGGAATCGGCCGGTTGCTGTGCCGGTGAGGTGCAGATAGCGGTCGGCCATTGTCCAGACTCCTGCTCGGTCGTAGATTTACTCTGGAGTAAGGTTACTCAAGAGTCAGGAGTTGGTCGAGATGAGTTGGTCGAGTTGATCCCCCTCGCACTCCCGCAGCCCCGCAGGGTCGCGGTCATCGGTGGCAGCCGTATCCCCTTCGCGCGCTCCGACGGGCCGTACGCGCAGGCCTCCAACCAGCAGATGCTCACCGCCGCGCTGGACGGTCTTCTCGAGCGGTTCGGGCTCCAGGGGCAGCAGGTCGGCGAGTTCGCCGCGGGTGCGGTCCTCAAGCACAGCCGGGACTACAACCTGGCCCGGGAGACCGTGCTCGGCTCGCGACTCGACCCGCGCACCCCCGCGTACGACATCCAGCAGGCGTGCGGCACCGGCCTCCAGGCGGTGATCGCCGCCGCCAACAAGATCATGCTCGGGGCGGTCGAATCCGCGATCGCGGGCGGCGCCGACACCACGAGCGACGCGCCGCTCGGCGTCAACGACGAACTGCGCAGGCTGCTGCTGTCGGCCCGGCGCGCGAAGTCGACGGGCGGCAGGGCCAAGGCCCTTGCGGGCGTACGACCCCGGCACCTCGTCCCGGACATCCCGCGCAACGCCGAACCGCGCACCGGTCTCTCGATGGGCGACCACGCGGCGGTCACCGCCCGGCAGTGGGACATCGGCCGCGCGGACCAGGACCTCCTCGCCGCCACCAGCCACCAGCGGCTCGCCGCCGCGTACGACCGGGGCTTCCTGGACGACCTCGTCGTCCCGTACCTCGGCCTGGACCGCGACCAGAACCTGCGCCCGGGCTCCACCGTGGAGAAACTCGGCACGCTGAAACCGGTGTTCGGCGCGGACCACCCGGACGCGACGATGACCGCGGGCAACTCCACCCCGCTCACGGACGGCGCCGCGACCGTGCTGCTGGCGAGCGAGGAGTGGGCCGAGCGCCACGGTCTGGAGCCGCAGGCGTACCTCTCGCTCCACGAGACGGCCGCGGTGGACTACGTGGGCGGCGAGGACGGGCTGCTGATGGCGCCCGCGTACGCCGTCCCGCGGATGCTGGAGCGGGCCGGGCTGGGTGTCGAGGACTTCGACCTCTTCGAGGTCCACGAGGCCTTCGCCTCCCAGGTGCTGGCCACGCTGGCCGCCTGGGAGAAGCAGGGGCTCGCGCCCGTCGACCGGGACAGGCTCAACGTGGCGGGGTCATCCCTCGCCACCGGGCACCCGTTCGCCGCGACGGGCGCGAGGATCGTCGCGACCCTGGCCAAGCTCCTCGCGGAGCGCGGCGCCCCGGGCCGCGGGCTGATCTCGATCTGCGCGGCGGGCGGCCAGGGGGTTACGGCGATCCTCGAACGCGCCTGACGGTAAAGAAGTTGAGCACGGTTCGGCGAAGGCATCAGGGCCTGCCGCCGGACGGACCAGGTGAACCGCCCGACCCCGATGCCGAGGAGCCGCACGTGTCCACGCCACCCGCCCCTTCCCCCGCACCCTCCGCCCCCGTCCTGGTCGAGCCGACGAAGGTCAGGGCCGCCGACGGCAGCGTCCGGCAGGTCTCCGTACCGGCGTTCGCCCCGCCCGTCCGCCGCGGCTCGCTGGCCGAGATCCCGTTCGACAACGCCCGCGAGGCACCGGCCGACGCCGTCCTCAGCCGCAAGCAGCCGGACGGCAGCTGGCAGGACGTGACGGCGGCGGAGTTCGCGGCCGAGGTACTCGCCGTCGCCAAGGGCCTGATCGCGGAGGGCCTGCGGGGCGGCGACCGCATCGCGATCATGGCGCGCACGACCTACGAGTGGACGCTGCTCGACTTCGCGTCCTGGGCCGCCGGCCTGGTCACCGTCCCCATCTACCCGACCTCGTCCGCCTTCCAGGCCCGCTGGATACTCCAGGACTCCGGCGCGGTCGCCTGCGCCGTCGAGACGGCCGAACAGGGCCGGATCATCAGCCAGGAACGCAGACAGCTCGGCGACCTCACGCACCTGTGGCAGTTCGACACGGGCGCGCTGGGCCGGCTGAGGAAGCTCGGCCAGGACATCCCCGACGACGCCCTGGTCGCCCGCCGCGCCACCCTGGAACCGGAGACCCCGGCCACCCTCATCTACACCTCGGGCACCACCGGCCGTCCCAAGGGCTGCGTCCTGACACACGGCAACTTCTTCGCCGAGGTCGACAACGCCATCGAGCTGCTGCACCCGGTCTTCAAGTCCGTCAGCAAGTACCCGGCGTCCACCCTGCTGTTCCTGCCGCTGTCGCACGTCTTCGGCCGGATGGTCGCGATCGGCTGTCTGCGCGCCCGGGTCCGCCTCGGCCATGCCCCGTCGATCCAGACCGAGGACCTGCTCGCCGACATGGCCGGCTTCAAGCCGTCGTTCCTGCTGGCCATCCCGTACGTACTGGAGAAGGTCTACAACACGGGCCGGGCCACCGCTGAGAAGATGGGCCGCGCCTCGTCCTTCGACCGGGCCGCCCGCATCGCCCAGCGCTACGGGCAGGCCGTCGAGGCCGCCGAACACGGCACGGGCCCCGGCCCGGGCCTCGGCCTGCGCGCCGCCCGGGCCCTCTACGACCCGCTGGTCTACCGCCGCATCCGGGCCGCGCTCGGCGGCCACGTCCGCTACGCGATCTGCGGCGGCTCCCCGCTGGGACGCCGGCTCGCCGCCTTCTACGCGGGCGCGGGCATCGAGATCTTCGAGGGCTACGGCCTGACGGAGACCACGGCCGCCGCCACCGTCACCCCGCCCCTCAAACCCCGCCTGGGCACGGTCGGCTGGCCGATGCCCGGCACCGCCGTACGCATCGCGGAGGACGGCGAGGTGCTGCTCAGCGGCGGCCAGGTGTTCCACGGCTACTGGGACGCCGAGCGCGGCGAAGCCGTCCCGGCCCTGGACGGCGGCTGGTTCGCCACGGGCGACCTGGGCGCGCTCGACGAGGACGGCTACCTCACGATCACCGGCCGCAAGAAGGACATCATCATCACGTCGGGCGGCAAGAACGTCACCCCGGCCCCTCTGGAGGACTGGCTGCGCGCCCACCCGCTGGTCAGCCAGTGCATGGTGGTCGGCGACAACCGCTCGTTCATCACCGCCCTGATCACCCTGGAGCCGGACGGCCTGTCCCACTGGCGCCAGATGAAGAAGAAGCAGGACGTCCCGATGCGCGACCTCATCCACGACGAGGACCTGCACACGGCGCTGCAACGCGCGGTGGACGAGGCCAACCGGCTGGTCTCGCGCGCGGAGTCGATCCGCAAGTTCACGGTCCTGCCGGTGGACTTCACCGAGGCCGCCGGCCATCTGACGCCGTCGCTGAAGCTGAAGCGGGACGCGATCGCGCGGGACTTCGAGGCGGAGATCGAGGAGTTGTACCGGAAGTAGGACGTGGCGCGGGTTCTTGTCCTCAAGCGCCGGACGGGCTGGTTGGTGCGGGTGCTCCGCGTTGCGCGGCGCCTTACCCCGGTGGGTGGGGGTTCGGGGTCCCTCCGGGGCGTCTCCTCGGACGACGAACGTTCGGCGGGTACGCAGCGGACCCGGGTATCTGTTCGTCGTCCTGCGGGGACTCCCCTGCACGCCCCCGAACCCGGCCGTCCCGCGTCTGCACCATTCGTCCCACCGGCGTGCAGACGCGGCCGGGACCGGGTGGGGGCGTGCAGGGGAGTCCCCGCAGAAAATGGCGTACGACCCGGGCACCTGTCCGTTGTCGGGTGCACACGCCATTTTTGAGGAGTCTCCCCGGAGGGACCCCACCCCCACCCACCGGACAGAGGCGCACCGCACCGCGCGGAGCACCCGCACACAAGCCCGTCCGGCGATTGCGGCCCGACGGTGGTGACGACGAGGAGTGTCCGGCCGCCGATTCGGCTGCCCCTGTCCGAGCTGCCCTGAGCTCCTTCTTCCCGGGCACCCCTTGTCTGATGGAGCGTCAGGTACGACGATGAATCCGCTCACTCGGAATATGACGAGCCGTCAGATTCCGTCAGGGTCATTCCAGGGGAAGGAGGCCGTTCGGTGCCGATACTGCCGGCCGGACCGCTGTCGTACGGGATGCAGCTCCCGATCCAGTCGCAGAGCGCCATCTACGCAGAGCCGTGGGAGGCCGGGGTCGCCCCGGCCGACCTCGCCGAGATCGCCCGCACCGCCGACCGGGTCGGGTTCGGCTACCTGGCGAGCTGTGACCACGTCGCCATCCCCCGCAGACTCGCGGGGGCGATGAGCACCGTCTGGTACGACCCCGTGGCTACCCTCGCCTACCTCGCCGGGATCACCGAGCGCGTGCTGCTCATGAGCCATGTCGCCGTCGTCGGGCTGCGGCATCCGCTCGCCACCGCCAAGCAGTACGCCACCCTCGACCACCTCAGCGGCGGCCGGCTGATCCTCGGGGTCGGGGCCGGGCACGTGCGGGAGGAGTTCGAGGCGCTCGGGGCGGACTTCGACGGGCGGGGCGGTGTGCTCGACGAGAGTATCGACGCGCTCAAGGCGGCGCTCGGGCCCGAGGAGTACCCGGAGTTCGCGGGGGAGCGGTTCTCCTTCAGTGGGCTCGGCCAGCTGCCCCGGCCGGCCCAGGAGCGGGTGCCCGTCTGGGTGGGCGGGTCCTCGCCCGCGGCGGTGCGCCGGGCCGCCGTGCGCGGGGACGGGTGGCTGCCGCAGGGGGACCCGCGGGAGAAGCTGCCCGCGCAGATCGGGCGGCTGTACGCGCTCCGCGAGGCGGCGGGGGTGGACAGGCCGATCGTCGTCGGGGCCATCACCGAGCCGCTGTACGTGGGGGAGCCGGGCTGGTCCGTGGGGCGGCGCACGCTCAGCGGGAAGCCGGAGGCCCTCGCGGAGTCGCTGCGGGAGTACGGCGCGATGGGCGTGCACCAGATCCAGGTGCGCTTCCGCAGTCGCAGCAGAAGTGAACTGACCGATCAGATGGCGGCGTTCGCCGCCGAAGTCGCACCTCACCTCGGCAACATCGACAGGTAGG
The DNA here is from genome assembly GCF_044458665.1 of Streptomyces sp. NPDC050422. Lineage (NCBI taxonomy): Bacteria > Bacillati > Actinomycetota > Actinomycetes > Kitasatosporales > Streptomycetaceae > Streptomyces > Streptomyces sp. NPDC050422. Next base: position 267,920 of record NZ_JBITIE010000007.1, on the reverse strand, counting down.
AGTCAGGCCATGGGCAAGCTGGACGGGCGGGTCGTACTGATCAGCGGCGCGGCGCGCGGACAGGGTGAGCAGGAGGCGCGATTGTTCGCCGCCGAGGGCGCGCGGGTGGTGATCGCCGACGTGCTCGACGAGCAGGGCGAGGCCCTCGCCAAGGAGCTGGGGGAGGGCGTCGCGCTCTTCGTGCACCTGGATGTGAGCCAGGAGGCGGACTGGCGGGCTGCCGTCGCCGCCGCGAAGGGTGCCTTCGGGAAGATCGACGGGCTGGTGAACAATGCGGGGATCCTGCGCTTCAACGAACTGGTGTCCACGCCGCTGGAGGAGTTCCAGCAGGTGGTGCAGGTCAACCAGGTGGGGGCCTTCCTGGGGATCCGGAACGTCGCGCCCGAGATCGAGGCAGCCGGCGGTGGCACCATCGTCAACACCTCCTCGTACACCGGGCTCACCGGCATGGCGTTCGTCGGCGCCTACGCGGCGACCAAGCACGCCGTGCTGGGGCTGACCAAGGTGGCGGCCGTGGAGCTGGCCACGAAGGGCATCCGGGTCAACGCCATGTGCCCCGGCGCCGTGGACACCCCGATGACCAATCCGGCGGCGCTGGACCCGGACGCGGATCCGGAGGAGACGGCGGCGGCCGTGAGTGAGCTGTACAAGAAGCTCGTGCCGCTCGGGCGGATCGGCCGGCCCGAGGAGGTGGCGGCGCTGGCGCTCTTCCTGACCTCGGACGACTCCTCGTACATCACCGGTCAGCCGTTCGTCATCGACGGCGGATGGCTGGCGGGGGTGAGTCTCTTCTGACCGGGCCCCCACTTCGCCTCGGCTGACGGAGCGTCAGGTATTGACGGGTCGGGGTGTCGGTGGAACAGTCGGACGCAGCAGAATCTGACGGTGTGTCAGAAACGATTGAGGACGGTGAACCCCCTTGGAATTCGGGCTCTTTGTACAGGGGTACGTGCCCGCCGCGCGGGCCAAGGCGGACCCCGAGGCAGAGCACAAGGCGCTGATCGAGGAGACCGAGTACGTCATCCAGGCGGACAAGTCCGGCTTCAAGTACGCCTGGGCCTCCGAGCACCACTTCCTGGAGGAGTACTCGCATCTCTCGGCCAACGATGTGTACCTGGGCTATCTCGCCCACGCCACGGAACGCATCCACCTCGGATCCGGCATCTTCAACCCGCTCGCCCCGGTCAACCACCCGGTGAAGGTGGCCGAGAAGGTCGCCATGATGGACCACCTCTCGGAGGGGCGCTTCGAGTTCGGCTCCGGTCGCGGGGCGGGCACCCACGAGATCCTCGGGTTCATGCCGGGCATAACCGACATGAACCACACGAAGGAACTCTGGGAAGAGACCATCGCCGAGTTCCCCAAGATGTGGCTCCAGGACGAGTACGTCGGCTTCCAGGGCAAGCACTGGTCGCTGCCGCCGCGCAAGATCCTGCCCAAGCCGTACGGGAAGTCGCACCCGGCGATGTGGTACGCGGCCGGCTCGCCGCCCTCGTACGCCATGGCCGGGAAGAAGGGCCTCGGCGTGCTGGGCTTCAGCGTGCAGAAGGTCTCCGACATGGAGTGGGTCGTCGAGTCGTACAAGAACGCCGTCAAGGACGCCGAGCCGGTCGGTGACTTCGTCAACGACAACGTGATGGTGACCTCCACGGCGATCTGCGCCGAGACCCACAAGAAGGCCGTCGAGATCGCGGTGGGCGGTGGGCTGAACTACCTGCAGTCGCTGCTGTTCCGCTACCACGACACGTTCCCCCGGCCGGAGGGGATCCCGGAGTGGCCGGAGCTGCTGCCGGAGTACTCCGAGGAGATCATCGAGCTGCTGATCGCCGAGGAGCTGATGATCTGCGGCGACCCGGACGAGGTGCTGACGCAGTGCCGGCGCTGGGAGCAGGCCGGGGCGGACCAGCTGAGCTTCGGGCTGCCGATCGGGATCAGTCACGAGGACACGATCAACTCGATCAAGCTGATCGGGGAGCACGTGATTCCGAAGATCGACACGGATCCGGTGCATCGGACCACGCGGTTCCGCGACGCGGCATAGTCGCGGGGGCGCCGCCCCCGCACCCCCGCTCCTCAAGCGCCGGAGGGGCTTGATTCTGCCCCGGCGAAAACCAGCCTCGCCGGCGTTTGAGGCGCGGGGTCCGGGGCGGAGCCCCGGGGCGGGGCGCAAGTCTGCGGGCGGCGTCTTCCCGGACCGCCGCTCCGCGAGCCGGGGTGCGTACCGCGGCCGTACGCACCCCGGCGCAACAAATCCACCATGGAGGAAGGACCCCGTCATGCTCGACCACCTCATCCGCGGAGCGACCGTCGTGGACGGCACCGGCGGGCCCTCCTACCGCGCGGACATCGGCATCCGGGCCGGCCGCATCGCCGTCATCGCGGAGCCCGGAACCGTCGCCGAGGAGGCAGCGACCTCCGAGGACGCCACCGGCCTCGTTCTCGCACCCGGGTTCGTCGACCCGCACACGCACTACGACGCCCAGCTCTTCTGGGACCCGTACGCCACCCCGTCGATGAACCACGGCGTCACCACCGTCGCCGGCGGCAACTGTGGGTTCACCCTCGCCCCGCTCCACCCGGACCGGCCCGAGGACGCCGACTACACCCGGCGCATGATGTCGCGGGTCGAGGGCATGGCGCTGAAGGCCCTGGAGGAAGGCGTCGACTGGAGCTGGTCCAGCTTCCGCGAGTACCTCGACGCACTCGACGGGCGGATCGCCGTGAACGCGGGGTTCATGGTCGGGCACTGCGCGCTGCGCCGCCACGTCATGGGCGCCGACGCGGTCGGCGGGCAGCCCACGCCCTCCCAACTCGACGCCATGCTGGCGCTGTTCCACGACGCGATGGACGCCGGGGCGTGGGGCCTGTCCACCACCCAGTCCTCCACGCACTCCGACGGCGACGGGCAGCCGGTCGCCTCCCGGCACGCGCTGCCGGAGGAGCTCCTCGCGCTCTCCCGTGCCGTCGGCGAGCACGAGGGCACCCAGATCGAGGCCATCGTCGCGGGCTGCCTCGACCAGTTCTCGGACGACGAGATCGACCTGTTCGTCGACATGACGGCCGCCGCCGGGCGCCCGCTGAACTGGAACGTCCTGACCATCGACGCCTCCGTACCCGAACGCGTCCCGCGCCAGCTGATCGCCGGCGAGCGGGCCCGTCGCGCGGGCGGCCGGGTCGTCGCGCTGACGATGCCGATCCTCACCCCGATGAACATGTCGCTCGGCACCTTCTGCGCCCTCAACCTGATCCCCGGCTGGGGCGACATCCTCGCCCTCCCCGTACCGGAACGCATCGAGCGGCTGCGGGACGCGGACACCCGCGCCGAGATGCTGCGCCGCGCCGACAGCAAGGAGGCCGGCGTCTTCCGCCGCCTCGCGAACTTCGGCCGGTACGTCATCGGCGACACCTACAGCGAGGCGAACGAGGGCCTCAGCGGGCGCGTCGTCAAGGACATCGCCGCCGAGCGGGGACTGGACCCCTTCCACTGCCTCGTCGAGATCTGCGCGGCCGACGACCTGCGGACGGTCCTGTGGCCGATGCCCACCGACAACGACCCCGACTCGTGGGCGCTGCGGCAGCGGACCTGGGAGCACGAGGACGTCATGCTCGGCGGCTCCGACGCGGGCGCCCATCTGGACCGGATGTGCGGCGCCCCGTACACGACCCGCTTCCTCGGCGACTGTCTGCGCGGCCGCAAGCTCATGCCGCTGGAACGGGCCGTCAAGATGCTGACCGACGACCCGGCCCGGCTCTTCGGCCTGCGCGAGCGCGGCCGCGTCGAGGAGGGCTTCCACGCCGACCTCGTGCTCTTCGACCCCGAACGCATCGACGCGGGCCCCGCCACCCTCGTCCACGACCTGCCGGGCGACAGCCCGCGGCTGGACTCCAAGGCCCTGGGCATCGTGTCGGTCCGCGTCAACGGGGTGGAGACCCTGCGCGACGACAAGGTGACCGGCGCGGTCCCCGGCACGGTGCTGCGTTCCGGCCGCGACACCCGGACGGTGAGCACGGTATGACCACCACACCTCAGCGCCTCTTCATCAACGGCGAGTGGACCGAACCCGCCGACGGCCACTACGAGGTGGTCGATCCGGCCACCGAGGAGACGGTCGGCCTCGCCCCCGAGGCGAGCCGCACCCAGGTGTACGAGGCGGCGGCCGCCGCCCGCGACGCCTTCGGCCACTGGTCCCGCACCCGCCCCGAGGAACGCGCCGCGATCCTCGACCGCGCCGCGGAGCTGATGCAGCGCGACTTCCTCGCCAACGCCGCCCTCGCGCAGGCGGAGAGCGGCGCCACCACCGGTACGGCCCGCGGGATGCAGGTCGCCGTGGGCGCGGCCCGCTTCCGCCGGTACGCGAAGGGGGCGCTGGAACCGGTGGAGGAGGCGATACCGCCGCAGATCAACGAGGCCGGGCCGATGGGCCGGGCCGGGATCTTCGGGGCGCTCGCCGTCCGCCAGCCGGTCGGCGTCGTCACCTGCATCACCTCGTACAACAACCCCTGGGCCAACCCGGCCGGCAAGATCGCCCCCGCGCTCGCGATGGGCAACACGGTCGTCGTGAAACCGGCCCCGCAGGACCCGCTCTCCGTCTACCGGATGGCGGAGGCCCTCGCGGAGGCCGGCGTACCGGCCGGCGTCGTCAACGTCGTCAGCGGCTCGGCCGCCGAAGTGGGCGAGGCGGCGGTCGACTCGCCCGACGTCGACATGGTCAGCTTCACCGGCTCCACCTCGGTCGGGCAGCGCATCGCGGAGGTCTGCGGCCGGTCCATGAAGCGGCAGCTGATGGAGCTGGGCGGGAAGGGCGCCGCCGTGGTGCTCGACGACGCCGACCTGGACTCGGCGGTGGCGGGGATCGGGACGACGTTCTCCTTCTACAGCGGACAGATCTGTACGGCTCCGACCCGCGTCCTCGTCCAACGGGGCGTCCACGACGCGCTGATCGAGAAGCTCGCCGCGTACGCCGGGTATCTGACGGTCGGCGATCCGAAGGCGAAGGGCACGGTTGTCGGCCCGGTCATCTCGGCGGCCCACCGCGACCGCATCGAGTCGTACGTGGAGCTGGGCCGGAAGGAAGGGGCCCGGGTCGTCACGGGCGGCGAGCGCCCGGACCCGACCGGCCGCGGCTTCTACGTCGCGCCGACGCTGCTGGCCGACTGCACCAACGACATGCGGGTGGTGCGGGAGGAGATCTTCGGCCCGGTCGTGGTGGTCGTCCCCTTCGACGACGAGGAGGAGGGCATCGCGCTGGCCAACGACAGCGACTACGGACTGATCGACTACGTCTGGTCCGGCGACGTGGCCCGCGCCTTCCGCGTCGCCCGCCGGCTGCGCGCGGGCGGGGTCGGGGTGAACACCATCGGCCGCAACATGGAGGCCCCGTTCGGCGGGTTCAAGCGCAGCGGGGTGGGCCGGGACGTCGGCTCGTACGCGCTGCACGCGTACAGCGAACTCCAGGCGATCGTCTGGCCGGGCTGAGCCGGGCCCGCACGCGAGAGCGAGTATCTCGCCATCAAGTATCTTGACATCGAGAATAACTCCCGGCAGGCTTCCCCGGGTCTGCAGATCTCTTGATGTCGAGATAACCGGGGGTGGGCGGTGCGCCGCACTGCGGGAAGCGGGAGTGGGCGGAAGGCCGAGGCCGGGGGCGGGCCGGGGCTGTTGGCCCAGTTGCGGAACCCGCCGGGTGGCCGGGACGCCCGGATCATGCTCCTCGCCCTGGCTGTGGACCGCACCGGCTCGGGCCTGTGGGCCGCCTCCTCGGTCCTCTACCTCACCTTCGTCACGCACCTGAGCCCCCAGCAGATCGGCGTACTGCTGGGGGCGGCCGGCGTCGCGGGCATCGTCGGATCACCCCTGGCCGGACGCCTGGCCGGACGCTTCCCGGTCCGCCCGTTGCTCATCGGCTGCCACCTGCTTCGGTTGGTGACCCTGGCGCTCGTGCTGCTGTGCACAGGCTTCGAGGCGCTGCTTCCGGTCATCGCCGTCACCTACCTGGCGGACCGCTCGGCGAAGACGCTGGAGATGCTGTTCGCCACCCGTGCGGCCGGTGAACGCCGCGCCGCCTACCAGGCGTTGTCCCGCAGCGCGGCCAACGCCGGATACGGCGTCGGCGCCGGACTGGCGGCCATCGGGCTGGCCATCGGCACCACGGACGCCTACCGCGCCATGATCCTCGCCAACGCGCTGTCCTTCGTCGTCGCCGCACTCCTGGTCCGCCGCACCGGCGAGCCGCGCGACACGGTGACGGTGGAAGTGGCGAAGAGCGAGGCGCCCGGCACCACCCCGGCGGCCGCCCGCGAGCCCGGCCGGCCGAAGAGCCCGTGGCGGGACCGCGGTTACCTCCGCTTCGTCCTCCTCGACATCCCGATGAACCTCGACGACTCGGTCCTCGGCGTCGGCCTGCCGCTGTGGCTGGTGAGCAGTACGTCCGCGCCGCACGCCCTCGTACCGGCCGTCCTGGTCATCAACACCGTGCTGGTCGTCACCCTCCAACTGACCATCTCCAACAGGGCGGAGGGCCCGCACCGGGTGCTGCGGACGGTCTCCCTGTACGGAGTCCTGATGTTCGCGTGCTGCGCCCTGCTCGCAGCCGCCACCCGGTGCGGGACCTGGACCGCCGCGGTGGTCCTGCTCGCGGCGGCGGTGCTGGTCACCCTGGCGGAGCTGATGCGCTCGGTCAGCTCGTGGGAGCTGGCCGTCCTGCTCGCACCGCCCGACGCGCGGGCCGCGTACCTGGGAGTGGCGGGCATGTCCCAGTCCATCCAGAAGTCCGCCGGGCCGCCGCTGCTGACCGGGGTGGTGATGGCGGCCGGACCGGCGGGCTGGCTGGTGCTCGGGACGGTCGTCGCGGGTCTCGCGTACGTACAGCAGCGCTCCTGCGCGCAGCGGTTGCGCGCCCTTGCGTCACCCGCCCCTGAGCGTGCGGAGGCGACCGCCTAGCCCTCCAGGAACACCGGATTGGTGAGCGCCACGAGGGCTCCGGGCAGGCCCGGGACCGTGGCGGGGTGGCGGACCTCGGCGCGCACATACGCGGCGTAGGCGGGCGTCGTCCGCCACTGCGCCGACCCCGTGCCGGACTCCGGGAGCGTGGCCGTGAACAGAGTGCCCTGGTCGGTGACGAAGTGTGCGGTGCAGCCGGGCGCCCCGGTGACCTCCAGCCGTACGGTGACCGGGGTGTCGTCCCCGGCGACCCGCAGCCGCTCGCCGATCCCGGCATGCTGCCCGCGCCCGCCCGAGGCGCCGAAGGCCAGGCTGACGGCCGACGACTCGGCGATGTAGGAGCGCCCGGCCCGGATACCGGCCAGGACCGCGTCGCGCGACAGCTCCTCGGCGAGCACGACGGTCTGCGGGAGCCCGACCTTGTCCGGCTCCCGGTGGGCGTCACTGTTGCCCATGGCGGGAACCCACCCACGGGATGAACGAGCCGCCGACACCAGCGAGTTGTCCCACTCGGCGAGGGCGATCTCGTCCTCCGGCGTGTACGCCCCGTTCCACACCTCCACCGCGTCCGCCTCGCCGAAGCCGAACTTCCAGTGGCAGCCGATGCAGGTGGCGTGCGGATGGGCGGGCACGACGAGTCCACCGGCCCGGCGCACGGCCCCGGCGTAGTGCCCGAGCCGGTTGTCCCGGGCCCGGTAGCGCCAGTCCACCCAGGTCCCCGGCTCGGTGCCGAGGGCGAGCACGTGGCCGTTACGGGTGGTGACCTCCTCGCCCGTGAGGACGAGCAGGTCGTCGCCCCAAAGCCCGCCCCAAGCGCCGTGTGCGGACGTGGTGTTGTGCTCACTGCTGTTGATGAAGTCGAGCCCGGCCGCGCGCGCCGCGGCGGCGACCTCGGCCGGCGTCCGTTTGCCGTCCGAGTGCACGGAGTGCAGATGGCAGTCCCCGCGGTACCAGGCGCGCCCGCGCCCCTTCGCACGCTCCGGCGGGTAGACCGGCTCCGGCGTGGACCCGGCCGGACCGAGGCGCAGGGTGACCGTCACCTCGTACGGCAGCCCCTCGGGCGCGACGGTGTACGGCCCCAGGGCGATGTGCCAGGTCCCGGCGCGCACCGGCCCCGCGAGATAGCCGGGTGTCGCCGCGTCGGCCCGGATGAAGAAGCTGCTGCGCGCCCCGCCGGACCACCCACGGAACCCCGGCCCGCCCAGCTCCGTACCGCGCTCGTCGAAGACACCGATGTCGAGGGCGTTGCCCTGCGTACCGGCCGGGACGGGCGGCCTCTCGTACGCGTACGAGACCGCGATCTCGGCGACCCCGCGCGGTACCTCGACCGGCAGGTAGACGTAGTCGGGCGACCCGGTGGGCAGGACGCCGCGCACGGTCCGGGCCCTGGTCGCGCCCTCCGGGGAGTCTGCTTCCGGGGCGTCTGCGGCGTCGGCGAAGCTCACGGTCCCCAACGTTAGGGCGGAAGCGGCCGTGGTGACGAGGAGGCCGCGCCTGGCGATCGGGCGGTGCGCGGGATGCGGTGCGGGCATGGGAGGGCTCCCGGGGCGTCGTGGTCCGAGACGGGCTTCCGTCCGTACCCGACACCGTGAACGGGGCCCATGAACGCCGGGTGAACGAGGGGCGAGGCGGACGAATCAGCATGAGGTGAAGGGGAGTTAAGGCATCCACGCACGCCCCCGGGCCGAACCCCGGACACCGCTGACCGACCCCGGGAACGAGCCCCCGGAGGCCCGCTCTAGTCTGTGCCGACGCGTCCGCGCCGGACCCGGCGCGGGGGCGAGGAGGAGGGGACATGCGAAGACATGTGCTGTGGGGCGCGGTGGCCACTTCGGTGGTCATGACCGTGCTGGGGGCGTCATCGGCGCACGCCGAGGGACGGGGCGACATTCGTGTCGTCAAGGGGGTGACCAATAACGGGAAAAGCGTCATCGTCGGCATCAGCGGATTGGTGACGTTCCCGGTCAAGCTGACAGTCAAGGACAACTCGGGCGTCAAGGGGGTGGGAGATATCGACGCGGGCAGCACCCACAGCGCCTACGGTGCTCCGATCGAGACGGTCGGGGTCACCTGCAAGAAGCTGAGCAGCACCACCTCGGACTGCACGGCGACGATGCGCATCGATCCCAGCTGGTTCCCCTGGTACAGCGAGCGCAACGCCAACGACGCGGCCGGTGACTGGGGCGTCTACGGCATCGTCAACGCCAACGACGGCGACTACTGGATCTACGACGCGCTCGCCCCGTTCAAGTTCAAGCGTGCGGCGACGCTGACGGCGTCCGCGACCCGCCCCAGCCGGTTCGACACCACCAAGCAGGTCAAGGTCACCGGCGCGCTGGCCCGGGCCGACTGGGAGGCGCTGAGGTACCGGGGTTACGGCGGCCAGAGCCTGAAGCTGCAGTTCAGGAAGGCCGGCGCCGCCTCGTACACGACGGTGAAGACGGTGAAGACCAACAGCGCGGGCCAGGTCAGTACGACGGTAACCGCACCCGGATCGGGCAGTTGGCGCTGGTTCTACCAGGGCACGAACACCACCATGCAGATCGCGTCTGCGGGCGACACGGTGTCCCTGGTGGCACCCACCATGCGCTCCGCTGCGGCGCGGCGCGTGATGCACTCCCTCCCGGCACAGTGAGGGACCGCGCCACTCGCCGCCCGACCGGGGTGGCGAGTGGCGCGGCGTCTATGAGTTGCGCCGTGCGCGGGCGACGAGCACGAACGCGATGATGCCGACCACGAGCACGGCGAGGACGATGCCCACGATCAGCCCGCCGCCGAACCCGCCGGAGCTGTGCTTCCGCCGCTTCTTGCTCCTGCTCTTACTTTTGCTCTTGTTCTTGCTCTTGTACGCGTGAGCGGCCTCGCGCACGCCGGTGTGGACGGCTGCCGCCCCCTCCACGTGTCCCGCGCCCTGTACCGACGCGGTACGGGAGGCAGCGGATGCGGGCGCGGGCGCGGCGGCGGATGCCGCGACGGGTGCGCCGCCGACGAGCACGCCCGTCAGGAACAGAGCGGTGAGAGCGGTGCGGGTGCGCGTACGGATCATGGTGAAAGACCTCCCCCGAAGTCGCCGAAGCCTCGGCATTGCGCACCGTACGGCATACGTTTGAGCCGCCACCAGACAACGACGGAGGTGTTCTCGTATGCGGATCGCCACAACGATCTTCCTCACCGACGAAACGATCACACCGGTGCGGCTCGCGCACCAGCTTGAGCAGCGGGGATTCGCCGGGCTCTATCTTCCGGAGCACACGCACATCCCGGTGAGCAGGGAAACTCTTTACCCGGCGGGCGGCGACCTGCCGCCCGAGTACGGCCGCACCCTGGACCCGTTCGTCGCCCTCGCGCAGGCTGCCGCGGTGACCGAACGGCTGGATCTGGGCACCGGAATCACGCTGATCACCCAGCACGACCCGATCGATCTGGCCAAACAGATCGCCACCCTCGATCACCTCTCCGGCGGCCGTTTCACCCTGGGCCTCGGCTTCGGCTGGAACGTGGAGGAAGCGGCGGACCACGGCGTGGACTGGTCGACGCGCCGGGAGCTCGGCCGTGACCGGATGGCGCTGATGCGCGCGCTGTGGTCAGCCGAACCGACGGCGTACGACGGCGAGTTCGGCTCGGTCCGGGCGAGCCACGCCTACCCGAAGCCGGTCCAGGAGCCACGCGGTCCGGTGGTCGGCCCGCGCACTCTGATCGGCGGCGGGGCGGGCCCGAAGCTGTTCGCGCACATCGCGGAGTACGCGGACGGCTGGATGCCGATCGGCGGCCGGGGCCTCACGGAGTCCGTGCCCAAGCTCCGTACCGTCTGGGAGGCGGCGGGCCGCGACCCGAAGGACCTCCAGGTCATCCCGTACGCGGTCCTGCCGAGCCCGGGCAAGCTGGCGCACTACGCGGACCTGGGCATCGAGGAGATCGTCCTCCAACTGCCCCCCGCTGCCGAACCGGAGGTCCTGCGGACGCTGGACGCGTTCGCCGAGTACCTCTGAGAGCCGAGTGCCTCTAGGGCACCGGCTGCCCGACCGCGGCGATCAGTTCGTACATCGTCGCGGCAGGCAGCGCCGGGTTCGCGGCGGCCCGGTGGGCGAGCTCGGGGGCGTCGAGGAGCGCCACGATGCGGTCCTGCGGCAGGCGCGGGTGGCGTGCCGCATCCTCGCGGACCTGCGGGTCGGGGTCGCGGGTGAGCCGGTCGGCGGTCTCCGCCGGGATCGCCGGGTCGAGCAGGGCCAGCCGCCGGACCGCCGGATCCTCGGCGCCGGCGAACCGGGCGAGCCCGGCGCGGGGGAAGTTGCCGTGACGGGTCACATGCCACCGGTCGCGCCCGGTGTGCTCCAGGAAGCAGCGGAGCAGCAGCGCGGCCGGGGCGTCCGGATGGTTCTGGCCGAGCAGGACCCTTACGCCGAGGTCGGAGTCGTCCGCGAGGAGCGCGACCAGGTCGGCGGGGAGATGCGGCTCGTCGGCGGCCCGCCGACGCAGGAGCGGGTGTGCGGACAGCGCTTGGGCGCGGACGATCTCCAGGTCGGGCACCGACTCCGGGTCGTACACCGGCCAGAGGCAGTACGCCTCGTCCTGCTCCACCTCGTAGTCGATCGCGGCCCGTTCCGCCTCACTCAGCGCCGGATGCACGGAGAGTGCGAGCCGCACCCCCGGGTCGGGGTCCACGGCGAGCGCTCGGCGCTCGGCGGGCCCCAGGTCGGGCCGGGCGGCGACCTGGGCACGCACCTCGGGGTCCGGGTGGGCGGCCAGCAGGGCCACGGTCTCCGGCGGCGTGCTGTCGTTGAAGGCGATCAGCCACGCGTTCTGCGACAGCGCCTCCGCCACGACATCCGGGGCGAGTGCTCCGTACATCAACAGGTGAGTACGCGCATGGCAGTGGTGCGCGGGAAGGTCCTCCCGCACCGCGTCCGGGTCGCGGAGCCGTTCGTAATAGTGTCTGGTCGCGTCGGCCGCCTTCCGTACCCCTGGGTCCGGGTCGGCCAGCAGGGCGTCCCGTACGTCGGGTGTCAGGGACTCCCAGGAGAGGCGGCCGATCCCCATGCAGCGGACCTTCGCCGAGGGGTGAGTGGTCATCGCACGCTGCAGACCGGGTGAGATCAGCCGGTTGAGCTCCCACAGGTTGTCGCTCTCGTACGTCTCGATGATCCGTACGACGGTCCGGTCCGGCAACGGCCGGGGCGCGCACACATCGTCGGCGGCCCGGGGCTCCCGGGCCAGACGCCCTCGTACGCGATACTCCGGATCGTCCACCAGCCGTGCCCGCTGCTCCGGATCCGCGTACGGGTTCTCGGCGAAGAAGCCGCGGGTCCTCCAGTCCGGGTGGGCCACGACCGCGTCCACCACGGGCCCGGGCAGCACCCGGTCCCGGCACAGCGCCACCCGTACGGCTGCAAACTCGAGCGCGAGCAGCCGCAGCAGGACGTCGACGGGTGCGGCCGGGTTGAGTGCCAGACCGGTCAGCCGGCGTTCGTCCGGACCGGCCGATCCGGGTATCTGTTCAGGGGCCACGGCGGAATGGTCGCACGGCCGTGCGGTCACCCGGCCTCCCCGTCCGGGAACGAGCTCCGCCCCCCGTTCCCGTCGCCGGCTTGCGCTTTACGTTGCGTCAACTCCTACGGTCGTGTGTGTGGCCGGAGGAACCGGCCCGGTGAAGGGAGTCGCGGCCATGGCCTGGTCGATCGCGGAGGTGGCGCGGATGTCCGGGGTGACGTCCCGGACGCTGCGGCACTACGACGAGATCGGCCTGCTGCCGCCTGCGGGTTTCGGGAGCAACGGGCACCGCTCCTACGAAGAGGCCGGACTGCTGCGACTGCAGCGGATCCTGCTGATGCGGGAGCTGGGCCTGGGGCTGCGTGAGATCCGCCGCGTCCTGGACGAGCGCACCGACCCGGTGAGCGCGCTGAGGGAGCACCACAGGCGGCTGCGCGAGGAGCGTGACCGACTGGACACGCTCGTCCGCACGGTCGAGCGGACCATCACCGAACTGGAGGAAGGAAAGGACGGCAACACCATGGCGAAGATCAACAGGCCGGAGAACCTGTTCGAGGGCCTTGAGCACACGGCGGAGGACGACGCCGAGGTGCGCGAGCGATGGCCCGAGGCGTGGGAGGAGGCCCGCGGGGCCAAGGACACGATGACTGATGCGGACCAGGAGGCGTGGCAGCTCGAGGCCACCGCGCAGATGATCCGCTTCGCGGAGTTCATGGTGGCGGGCACCCCGGCCGACGACCCCGCCGTGCAGGCGGAGACGGAAGCGCACTACCAAGGCATCTGCCGGTTCTGGACCCCGAACGCGGAGGCCTACCGGGGCCTGGGCCGGACGTACGTCGAAGACCCCCGTATGCGGGCCAACTTCGACCGGATCGCCGACGGCCTGGCCGCGTACCAGCGCGACGCGATGGAGGCGTACGCCGAGGCCCGCCTGAGCTGACCGGCGGACCGGGGATCGTCGAATCCGTACGACCGGAGGGCTGCAGACCTCCCGACGTCCTACTTGGCCCGGGCCCCGATCCGCGGTCGCAGTTGTCGCTGTGCGACGTGGGCCGCATCCGTACGGGATCAGCCGGGAGCCTCCTGAGAGCATGGCTCCATGAGCAAGATCGTGAACTACAGCATGGCGAGCCGCGGAAGAATCGCACGCTTTCTTCCCGGACAGAGTCTGAGTGCCGACGATGTGCGGTGGTTGGACCGCATGCGGGGGGCGGCGCGAGCACGCCAGGAGGATCTGGATGATCAGGACGTGGACTGGGGGCTTCCGGTGCAGGAGGCTCTGGAGCACCTCGTCTCGGGGCGTGCCGACTCCACGGCTGAATGGGCCGGAAACGCCTACTACTCGGCTCTCCAGATCGTCATCGACCACAACGGCAGTGACATGTCCACTCTGGCGAGCTACCGGAGCCCCATCACTGTCTTCACCGCTCTGGACGACGTACTGAGTGCGGCGGGCGTTGCGGCGGATCTGCTGCCCAGCCAGTACATCTACAGCGGCCCGCCGTCCGAGATCACGTTCCCGATTCCCCGGCCCGTGGAGGGCTCACCGGAGATCGGGTGCTGGCCGATGGAGAAGGCCGGGCCTGCGATTCAGGCCTACCGCGAGGTGCTGGACCGGATCGATGCCGACATCAGGTACGACCTGTCGGAGCTGATCGAGGCTCTCGACGGGTGGCACTCGGACTGGGCCACCCACGTGGGCGCCGGGTTGCGGGCCGAGGACGCCGCGATCTTCTTCTCCGTCGTCGGCTGAGCGGGGGCAGTCATCGCGGCGGGATGCGTGCGGAAGGTTCAGCCCTTCCGCAGGTGCGGTGCGAGTGCTGTCATCCACGACGCGCGTACGGCGTTCCACTCCGTGCCGCATCCCTTCGCCCGCTCGGCGGGCAGAGCATCGGGGCTCACCAAGTCCCGGTGGCGGCCGGGAGCGGCGCCGTAGACGTAGCAGCGGTGGTTGACCGCACGCCGACCGTCCGAGGAGTGCTCGTCGGGCTCGTCGTCGACGTCCTCGTTCGTGACGTCGGACAGGTACCAGGCCTCGGCGGCCGCGAGCAGCTGCTGTTCGCCGGTGACGCTCCTGCGCAGCAGCATCAGGGCGGCGAACTGGTCGGCGAAGTCCTCTTCCCGGCCGTGCACGCGCAGTTCGAGAGTGTCCACGAGGGCGTGCGCCGTTTCGTGGAACAGTGTTTCCCGCATGACGGCCACCACGTTGTCGTCCGCCCGCTGGGGTTCGGCCCGCTCGGGTTCGGCCCGCCGGAAAAGCTCCCGGGTTTCGGAGACTTCGTCGTAACAGATCTCCACGTGAGTGAGCTCGGGATCGTAGGAGGATCCTTCGCCGTCACACGAGACCACGCCGACGGATATCCGCTGGTCCACCTCGACCAGAGCAGCAACCGCCGACGCGGCCTCCTCCACGACCTTCCGCCTGCGCAGGAACGCGGCATCGTCACGGTCGGAGCCCGCCGGCGTCTCGTACCGGATGGTGATGCCCGAGTCCTCCACATCGGGACGGGGGCCGCCGGTTTCCTGACAGCCGGACACTGCGGCGACCGCTACCAGGACCACCCCGCCAAGACCGGCGCAGAGCCGGCCCCCCGGCCTCATCACCCCACCCGCTTCCCCTCAACGCGACGTTGCCACCATCCTGCCCGCTGTGGATACGGCCCTCAACACCAAGACGCTGCCCGGCCCACGGCTTCAGGCTGACGGAGCGCTGCGCCTCTCACTCCCGCAGTCGTCGCACCTGCCTGGTTCGGACGCCCTGAACCCGCGGTCGCAGTCGTCGCAGTTCTGCATGGGTACGGCCCGATAGGCGGCGGGCAGGGAGCGCCCGGACGGCAGGGAGACGGTGAGGCGATGCCTCAGCAACTGCGCCGGGAACCGCACGGGCCGGGGCAGATCCTCGGTGAGCGCCTTGCGTACGGCGGCGGGCGAGGCGTCCCGCTCGAACCAGGCGGCGACACCAGGGGTGAGGAAGTCGATCTGCTCCTCGGTGAGGACGAGTTCGCGGTCCTGGTTCTGTAGCCCGACGAGGAGGAGCGCTGCGGCGTGGAGGAGTTGCGGCCGGGGATTGAGCGGCTGCGGAAGCGGGGGGCGCGGGGGCTTCTTGGCGGTGGGCGCGGGCACGCGGGGGAGGGGGGCGGGTTCTGCGGGCCGCGACGGAGGCGGGGGCGGTGCGGGGGTGGGCTTCGGCGAGGGGGCCGGGGTCGGGCGGGGCTTGCGGGGCTTGACCGTCTGCGTCTGTGCCTTGTCGAGGGCGGCGGGGTCCGGGTGGTTGTACGACACCGTGCGCGTGTACACCTTGCCCTCCGGCGAACGCACCCGGGTGCGCTTCAAGTACCCGTGCTCCTCCAGCTCCCGCAGGGCCTCGGCGATGCGGTGCTCGCTGTCGGCGGGCAGGCGGGCGGCGAGGGCTTTGATGCCGACCTTGGCGCCGGGCGGCAGCGACTGGATGTGGAGGGCGAGACCCCTGGCGGCAAGCGAGAGTTCGGGGTGCTGGCTGAGGTGATTGCCCACGACGGTGAAGCGCTCCGTGTGGCGGACGTTGACATGCTCGACGCCAGAGGGCGGGGCGTAAGGGCGCGCGATAACCTGCGAGGTAGCCATCAGGAAGTTGTCTCTTCCGTGTTGGTCAGGCCCCCGCTCGGGATTGTCGTCCCGGCGGGGGCCGTCAGCTGTCTGAAGTTTGGTGCGGCGAGCATATGCCACGCAACCGGGTGCAGATCCAGCCCAGTTCGCGAACCTCACTCGTGCGGGTGACGAGGACGCCGGGCGGGTTGGGTGGGTATTTAGTTCTCTTCCAAGAGCCCTTAAAAGCTTTTACGTCGCGGGAAACCGGGACGCGGGAATCCACGACGCGGAGACCGGATCGTGGATTCCCGCGACCCGGTGGCGTGCGATCCGATCCGGGTCGTCGCTGGGCTTCCGACTGGAGGGTGGAGCCGTGGTGGCGGTGGGAAGTTGAGAGTGAATTGGGCGTCGCAGATGCGGCCGGGGGCGTGTGAATGCGCCCACATCGCTCTCAACTCCGGGTCAGCCCCGGGAGGCGTACGCGACGAAAGTGGACCAGGCGGCGGGGGCCACGTCCACGTGGGGGCCGGGGATGTTCTTGGAGTCGCGGATGTGGATGGTGGCGGGGGAGGCGGCTACCTCGATGCAGTTGCCGCCTTCGCCGGTGCTGTAGCTGGACTTGCGCCAGTCATAGGCGACCTCGATGCAGTTGCCGCCCTCACCGTCGCTGTAGCTGCTCTTGAACCAGCGCAGTTGCTCGGTGTTCATCGCTCTCCCAGCATCTTCTCGATCAGCGTCAGGGACTCCCTCGGGGTGAGAGGCTGCGCTCGGATGATCCCATAGCGCTCCGCGAACACGCTGACTTCATCCGGGTCGGTGACCAACCTGGGGTAGCCCTGCACCTCCATGTATGCGACCTGCTGCCGTCCTCTGGGGGTCAGCAGGGTGAAGGAGCCACCCAGGCTCGGGTGTTCTTCGCAGTCGGTGAGCATCACCTGCAACTGAACTGTCCGCATGAGACCAACCTGCTGAATCCGCTTCAACTGTTGCCGCTGAACATTTCGCCCCCCGATGGGTCGTTGTAAGGCCGACTCCTCGAGTACGTAGCTGAAGGTGGGGGCAGGCCATCGTTCGAAGATCTGCTGGCGCGCAATCCTGTCGGCCACCCGCTTCTCGATCGTGGCCTCGTCCAAAAGTGGACGCCGCTGCGTGAAGACGGCACGGGCATAGTCCTCAGTCTGAAGCAGCCCAGGTACTGCCTGATTGCTGTACTCGTGGAGGACCACTGCCTCCGCCTCGGTTCGCGCGTAGTCCCGAAACCAAGCCGGATGCCGAGTCCGCGCCCGCGCCAACGCCTCCCGCACCTCATCCGCCGCCGCCACCAGCACCCCGCCCGCGTCGAGAACCCGGTCCACGCGCTCAAGGAAATCCGGCTGAGGCGTCCGCACCCCCCGCTCCACCGCCGACACCAGGTCCTCCCCGCAATGCGCCGCGAGTCCCAGATCCCGCTGGCTCATGCCCGCACGTTCGCGCAGGAACTTGATCTGTTTGCCCAGCGCCCTGAACAGCTGCGCCGTACCGTCCGACTCGGCCGGCCGCTCCGGCCGTTCTTCGCGTTCCGCGTTCGCCATCTGCCCCGTACCGCCTCTGTCCGTCCGGTCACGGCCCGACACGCCCGTACAGCCGGCAGGGAGGACCCGTACAGCTTCACGGCGTCGTGGTGTCACTCCTGGTCAGCGTACGGTTACGCGGCCACGCTGAGTCACATGAACGTCGAAATCACCCTTGCGGGCGCCGAGTTCGTCCAGCGCTTCAGCTCCACCCACCGTGGTGCCCGGCTCGCGCGCCGGTTGGCCGTGCACCGGCTGTACGAGTGGGGAGTGCCGTACGGGAGTGAGCTGTCCGACGACGTGGCGGTGATCGTGGCCGAGCTGGCGACGAACGCGGTGGTGCACGGGTGCGTGCCGGGGCGCGACTTCGAGCTGCGGCTGACGGCGGGCGCGGGCGGGCTCCGGATCGAGGTGTCGGACGCGCGGAGGGAACGGCGGCCCGAACTGTGCGCAGAGGCGATCGACGCGGAGGCGGGGCGCGGTCTCCGTCTCGTCGAGGCGCTGGCGGCGAAGTGGGGCGTGGCCGAGCGGGTGGTCGGGAAGACGGTGTGGGCGGACGTTGCAATCGGGAACCAGTGCGGCGAGTTTGCGCGTCCAGGAGCTTGACGTGAACATTTCTTGACTTAGGGGGCCCAGTGCAGCAGTCGACGGGGAGCCGGATCGTGGTGCGGGCAGCAGGGGCGCTGCTGGCCGTGGCGTTCGCGGCGGGTTGTTCGGCGAGTGTGGGATCGAAGGAAGTGAAGAAGGACGAGGTCGCGAAGCAGGCGTCGGCGGCCCTGGGCAAGCAGGTCGGCCGGGAGCCCGACGACGTCACCTGCGAGGACGACCTCAAGGCCGAGGTGGGCGCGACCGTACGCTGCGAGCTCACCGCGGACGGCAAGAAGTACGGCATGACGGTCACCGCGAAGTCGGTCGACGGCAAGACGGTCAACATGGACTTCAAGGTCGACGGCTCGGCGGGTGCCGGCAGCTCCGCGGACCCGACGCCCACCGATGCGGCGAGCACCGGTACTGACACCGGCGCCGGTGGTCAGTCGGTGAGCAGGGCGGAGGTCGCCCGCCAGGGCAAGGCCGCGCTGACCGCGCAGGTCGGCAAGGCGCCCGACGCCTTCTCCTGCCCCGCGGACCTTCCGGCGAAGGTGGGTGCCACCATCCGCTGCCAGCTGGCGTCGGAGGGCAAGCTGTACGGCGTGACGGTGACCGCGAAGTCGGTCGTGGGCGGCAAGGTCAGCATGGACTTCAAGGTCGACAACACCGCGACCGGCTGAGCCCTTCCACCGCGCCTGCGTCATACTGAGCCGCCGGAACACAGGGGGCGTGCAGCGCATGGGGTACGGGGCGGACGGTGTGAGCCTGCCGGAGAGTGTCGGCGGGTACGCCGTGGAGCGGGAGTTGGGCGCCGGCGGGATGGGCGTCGTCTATCTGGCGCGTTCGCGCGGCGGGCGTGCGGTGGCTGTGAAGGTGGCGCGCTCGGAGCTGGCGACCGACCCGCACTTCCGGGAGCGGTTCCGCGCCGAGGTCGAGGCCGCACGCAGCGTGGGCGGCTTCCATACGGCACCGGTGGTGGACGCGGACCCGGCAGCGGCGGCGCCCTGGCTGGCCACGGCGTACATCCCCGGGCCCACGCTCGGCGCGCTGATCGAGGCCGAGGGGCCGATGGGTGAGGTGCGGCTACGGCAGCTGGGCGCGGCGCTCGCCGAGGCGCTGGGGGCGATCCACGGCTGCGGGCTGGTGCACCGCGACCTGAAGCCCGGGAACATCATCATGGCCTCGGACGGGCCGAGGGTCCTGGACTTCGGCATCGCGCGGGCGCTCGAGTCGACGCGTCTGACGGCCACCGGGGTGGCCTTCGGGACACCGGGGTTCCTGGCGCCCGAGCAGGCGCAGGGGCAGGAGGTCGGCGGGGCTGCCGACGTGTTCGCGCTCGGCGCCGTGCTCGTCGCGGCGGCGGGCGGGGCCGCGTTCGGGGCGGGCACGCCGATGGGCCTGATGTACCGGTCGGTGCACGAGGCCCCGGATCTGGCCGTGGTGCCGGACGGTCTGCGGCCGATCGTGGCGTCGTGCCTGGCGAAGGAGCCCGGTGAACGCCCGACGCCCGGGCGTCTGTTGGACCTGTTCGTGCCGGGTGGTGCGACGTACACCCCGACGTACGCCCCGACGCCGGCGGTACCGCCACTGCCTTCCTACGCCCCGGCCGGGCCCGTCCCATTCCACCAGGCGCCCACCGGATTCGGTCCGCCGAATTACCAGGAGCCCGACACCGGGGCCGACCTCGACTTCATGGCGGTCAGCTCGGACAGCTTTCTCCTGATCGACGCGGTGGGGGTCGAGCTCGGAACGCCTGCCGGTGACGTGCGGTTCACCTGGGCGGATATCAGTACCGTCGAGTACGCGGCCCTGAGCCCGAAACACCTCGGGGTGACGGTTCGCCTCCGCAACGGCGCCGCCTACCCGTGCGTGCTCGCGGCCCGCAAACGGGCCCGGCTCCGGGAGTGGCTGCAGGACCTGCCGCTGATCCTGGAGTGCTTCAGGTAGTCCCGAGGACTTCGGGACCACCTGAAGTACTCCCGAGGGCCTCGGCCACGTAGCGCATGTGCGCGGGAGCGCAGCCGTTCACTCCGGCTGCCACATCGGGAGGGGCACCCGTCCGATGCTGCGGCCCTCCCGGTCCAGGAGGTGGCCGACCCGCTTGTAGGTGCGCACGGTCACGCTCCGGGAGATCGCGACCGTGCCGGGAGCGCGGGCCTCGATCTCCGTCTCGTACGCGTGGATCTCGTTCAGGTCGTGGACCCAGAACGTCGCCACCAGGTTGTGCACGCTGAGCACTTGGATGCTGACCCGGCAGTTGGGCAGGCCGGCCACGTACCGGCCGGCGTCCTCCAGGTGGCTCGCGGGGACGTTGAGGATCAGGCTCGCCTCTCGGGTCGGCCGGCCCACGGACGTCGCGAACTCGCAGCGCAGGACGAGGTACCCGGATGCCAGATGCTGCTCGACCCGCCTGCGTGCGGTCTGCGGGGAGATGGCACAGAGCGCGCCCAGCTCTGCCCAGCTGAGACGGCCGTCGCCGCCGAGTGCATCGAGCAGTGTCGAGTCGACCGCGTCGAAGGCTGTCCTGCGGCGGTGCGCCGACAGGGAGGCGACGGCCACGGACCGGGACTGCTGCTGGTCGAGGACACCGCTGCGCCATGAGGAACTCTGCCGGTGCACCCGGGTGACGTACGCGGTCTCCGTGCGGGTGACGCCCGGGAGCCCGGAGAGCCGCTCGGAAATGATCTGGTCCAGGCTCTCGTGCGTACGCGTGAAGCAGTCGACGCGGAAGTCGTGTCCCCCGGTGACGCGTGCGACCGTGGCCGCGGCCGGCTCCGCGCACAGCCGTTCGGCGAGTTCGGCGTGGTATCTGGGCGCGGCGGAGAGGAAGACGTGGGCGGCGGTCCCGTCGTCGGCGAACCGGGGGCCGGGCATGGTCGCGATCCAGGCGAGACGCTCCCGCGTGAGCCGTTCCCAGTGACGTGCCGCGGTGGCACCCGAGATGCCGAGGGCCGCGCCGATGCGGGACCACTCGCCGCGGGGACTGATCTGCAGCGCGTTGATGATCGCGAGATCCAGCTCCGACAAGATGGCTGATTCTTGCATCTCTCTGTTCCCCATGGCTGTTCTCGTTGGATTCCTGGATTCCTATGGGCGGCAACCTAGCTTGGCACTCCTTCTACCGCAGCCGGATGAGTGAGAGTGGAGAGTGAGGACGCGATGGGGACAGAAACCCGGGCCGACGCACCACTGCCGATCAGCCGAAGCATCGGCACCGTCATCGTGGCGATGGCCCTGATCGAGGCTCTCAGCGGCATCACACAGGGCTACATCAACCCGCTTCTGCCAGCGCTGGGCCCCGTGCTGTCGATCAACGACGCGACGATCAACGGGATCTTCCTGCTGTCGCAGCTCGGCTTCGCCGTGCTGACACCGATCATCTCGAAGCTCGGCGATTCCTGGGGGTACCGCCCGGTTCTGCGCGCGAACATCGTGCTGGTGACGGTCGGGGTCGTCCTGATGGCCGTGCACCCCAGGCTGTGGACCGTCATGACCGGCGTCGTCCTGCTCACCAGCGTCGTCGGGTTCATCCCGCTCATGATGGGCATCGTGCGCCTGGCCGGACCACGCCATACGCGTACCGGAGTCAGCGCGATGATCGCGGTGCTGATGGCCACCGTCGGGCTCGGCGGTCTGCTCGCCGGACTGGTGGGCAGGGACACGCCCACCCACGGGTTCTGGGTCGCCGTTCCCTTCGCCGTCGTCGCCCTCGTCCTCGTCCGGCTCGTGCCCGACGTCGACGCCCGCACCCACGAACCGATCGCCGTCGTCCCCCTGCTGACCTGTTCGCTCGGGCTCATCGGGTCCGTCACGGCCATCTCGATGGGCTCGGACTGGGGCTGGGCGGATCCGCGCACCGTCGCGGCGGGCGTGGGCGGGCTGCTGCTGCTCGTGGTCTGGGTCCGGTGGGACACCACGCGGCAGCGCACCTTCGTCGACCTGTCGATGTTCAAGTTGCCGCAGGTGCGCGTGGTGTCGGGCGCTACGTTCTTTTTCGGCTTCGCCTCGATCAGCTACATCAGCACCAACGCCCTCTTCCTCTTCTCCCACTCCGAAGAGGCCGGCTACGGGTTCGGTCTCAGCTCGCTGCAGATCGCCTCCCTGTTCCTCGTCGTGTCCGCGACGTCCTTCGCCGCCTCGCTGCTCACCACCCGGCTGATGCGCAAGCTCGGCGAGCGCTCCGCCCTGGCCGGCTCCGGACTGGTGCTGTGCGGGGCATTCGCCACGATGGCCCTGCTCCACCGCTCACTGCCCGGGTACTGCGTCGGGCTCGCGCTCTTCGGCGTCGGCCTCGGCCTTTACCAGGCCTCCACGCGCGCCCTTTCGGTCGAAGGCGTGGCTCCCGGACTGACCGCCACCGCTGCCGGGATCAACGAGCTGGCGTTGTCCATAGGCATCGCGGTCGGCGCCGCCGTCGTCAAACTGCTGTCGTCGGCCTTCCTGTCCGACGGCCACATCACCTCGCGCGGACTGGTCGCGATCTGGATGACACTGGCGGCGGGTGCGCTGGTCGCCTCCCTGATCGGTCTGCGCTACGTACGGCCCGCGGCCGTCGACCCGGACGAGGTGATCGCGTGACACGCCTCGCCGGTGTGCCGGAAGGCATCGTCGACCGGGTCTCCGCCCTCATCGACGAGCACCGTGAACCGCTCGTCGCCCTGAGCCACGCCCTGCACGCCGACCCCGAGCTCGGTGGCGAGGAGGTCCGCGCGGCACAGCGCGTCAGCGCCCTGCTGAGCGGGGCCGGCTTCGAGCGGGAGCCGACACCGGCGGACCTTCCCACCGCGTTCTGCTTCCGGAAGGGCGACGCGCCCATGGTGGTGGCCATCTGCGTCGAGTACGACGCGCTGCCGGGGATGGGCCATGCGTGCGGGCACAACGTGAACGCCGCCGCCGCGGTCGGCGCGGCCCTCGCCCTCGGCCCTCTCGCCGAGACGCTGGACGTGAGCGTCAAGGTCCTGGGCACCCCTGCGGAGGAGACCTTCGGAGGCAAGGCCAGTCTGATCGACAGCGGCCACTTCGACGACGTGGCACTGGCGATGATGGCCCACGCGTCGAACCACGACGCCGTCGGCGGGCGCTCGCTCGCCCTGTGCCGGTGGGACGTCACCTTCACCGGGGCTCCCGCCCACGCCGCAGCGGCGCCGGACCGCGGCGTCAACGCGCTCGACGCCCTCGTGATCGCGCAGACGGCCATCGCGCTGGCCCGGCAACAGCTCCCTCCGGGGTCCGTCGTCTCGACGATCACGACCGAAGGCGGCAGCGCGGTCAACGTGATACCCGAGCGGGCCCGGGCGGCGTTCGAGATGCGGTCCCCGTCCATCGACGGCCTCCGGGTGATCCAGCGACGCGTGCGCGCCTGTCTGGAGGCGGGCGCCCTCGCGACCGGTTGCACCATGGCGCTGACCCGGGTCGGCAACGACTTCGCCGACCTCCGCCAGGACACCTCGCTGGCCACGTCCTACCGGCACGCGATGGCCGTTCGCGGCCGCACCGTCGAGATGTCCGACGCCGCGGTCGCGTCGACCGACATGGGCAACGTGTCCCATGTCGTCCCGGCCATCCATCCGCTTCTCGGGTACGAGGTGGGCGACGCGACGCCGCACACCGCCGCGTTCGCGGACCACGGCACGTCGCCGTCCGCGGACGCGGCGATCCTCGACGGCGCGTTCGGCCTGGCCCTGACGGCGGCACGGGCCGCGCTGGACCCGGCGGAGCGCGCCCGGCTGACCCGTGATGCGGCCGACCGGGCAGGGAAGGGGGAGCGACGGTAGCGCGCCTGGCCTACCGGTTCACCGGCCGGCCGAGTCCGGTGTGCGCTGCGGTGCGCCCAGTACCCACGCTGTGAAGGCCTCGACGCCGTCCACGACCGCCTCGGAGCGGGCGGAGTGGTAGATGTCGAACGAGTGCTGACCACCCGGCAGTTCGGCGTACACCACCGCGTTGTCCGAGGTTCGGCGCAGTTGAGCGGCGAAGTCCCGGGCGCCCTCGACGGTCCCCAGCGCGTCCTTGGTGCCGTGGGCGATGAGGAACGGGGGTGCGCCGGCGTGGATGTATCCCTGCGGCTGCGGCGGGGGCGGCGGCTCATCCGGCGCGGTGCCGAAGTAGTGGCCGTAGAAGCCGTAGAAACAGATCGCCGCGGTGACCGAGGTGTCGACCGACTCGAATCCGGGCTGGAACGTCGGGTCGTTCGGCGTGAGCGCACACAGTCCCGCGATGTTGGACCCGGCGGAGCTGCCCGCGACGAACAGCTTCGACGGGTCACCGCCGTACTCGGAGCCGTGCTCACGGACCCAGGCGATGACCTTCTTGGCGTCGATCTGATGGCCGGGGAAGGTGGTCTGGGGGCGGAGCCGGTAGTTGGCGCTGATGCACATCCAGCCCTGGGAGGCGAGCTGGTACAGCAGGGGGCGCGCTTCGCGGTTCTTCGCACCGCTGGTGTAGTGGCCGCCGTGGAAGTAGACGAGGACCGGCGCGTCCGGCGGTGTGTCGCGGTGGCGGTAGACGTCGAGGAGATTCCGGCGTCCCGCGTCCCCGTAGCTGATGTTCGGGATCCGCTTCACACCACGCCGCCGCATGAAGCCCACCAGCAGCACTATGCGGAGCCACGGCCGATGGCGGCGCAGCGGCACATGCACACGATCCCGCCAGCCGGTGCCCAGCCCCTCGTCGAGAGCCCGCGTGACGGCCTGGTCCGTGCGCAGCCCACCCCACGCCGACACGGCCAGGCCCGCGGTGACGACCGCGGCCACTGCGACCGTCGCCTTGGCGACCGTCGAACCCAGATCGTCCTGGGCGGCGGCCAGGGCCGTGGAGGCGATCGCGACGAGGATGCCGAGGAACGGCACCTCGTTGAGGACCATGCCGAACAAGAAGCTCAGCTTCGCGAGTGGTTGGGGTCGGCGGGGTGCGACCACGGAGAAGAACGTGCACCAGGCGAGGATCGATATCGTCACCACGTACCCCATCGGTACCGCCACGCCGACTTCCCCCGTCACGTCGATTCGAACGCGCGCCGCTCGGCCCGTGTCCCGCCGCCCGCAGCGCGTTCCCGCGCGGGTGCGCCCACATCTTCCCGCCGCCCACGTTTTGCATCAACTACGGTCCTGATAACGTCTTTTAACTCTGAGATACAGAATCCGGGGCGCACGCATGGAGATGCGGGAGATCGAGATCTTCCTGACGCTGGCGGAGGAGTTGCACTTCAGCCGTACGGCCGAGCGGCTGAGCATCAGCCCCGCCCGTATCAGCCAGTCGATCAGGAAGCAGGAGCGCCGCATCGGCGGGCCCCTCTTCTACCGCACCACCCGTACCGTGCACCTGTCTCCCCTCGGCGAGGAGCTGTACAGAGCGCTCAGGGGCGGATACCAGCAGATCATGCAAGGGGTCGCGACGGCCCGGGCCACCGCTCAGGGTGCTTCGGGCACGCTGGCCCTCGGCACGCTCGGCCCGTACTCCCTGCAGATCAAGGACACGCTGGAGCTGTTCCTGGCCCGCCACCCGAACGCCTGTATCCAGCACCGCGAAATACAGCCCGCCTCTCCGCTGGACCTGCTGAAATCGGGCGACGTGGACGTGGCACACCTGTGGCTTCCGGTCGGCGAGCCGGACCTGAGCATCAGCCCGACATCGTTTGCCTCCGAGGTGCTGCTGATGACCTCCGCGGACCACCCCTTCGCGACGCGTGAATCCATCTGCCTGGAGGATCTCGGCGACTGCGCCGTGGTCGAAGGCGGGTCGATCCCCGTCTGCATGGAGGAGGTCTTCAATCCCCGGTACACCCCTGCCGGCCGTCCCGTCCGCCGCGGCCCGAAGGTCTCCACCTGGCAGGAGGCCCTCAGCGTCGTCTCGTCGGGCCAGGCCACCGCCGGGGTGACGGCCGAGGTGGCCGAGTTCTACACCTGGCCGAGCCTGGCCTTCGTCCCGATCCGGGACGCTCCACCCTGCCGCTGGGCCTTCGCATGGCGCACCGCGAGCGAGTCCCCACTCGTCCGCGGCTTCGCCCGGGCAGCGGCCGACGTGGACGGGCCGGCGGGGCCGCAGTGCACTACTGAGGGGGCCGCGCACTCCTGAGGGCCCGGGGCGCATACGAGTTGCCCCGGGCCCGGACAGGGCGGCTGTTGCGGGCGAACTGTGGCGGGCGCCGCCGCAACAGCCCTTAGACGACGTCGAATTCGTTGCCCTCGGGGTCCTGCATGGCGGCGGCGAAGAGCCCCATGTCCGGCTCGTCCTTGATCCGCAGCACGGTGGCACCGGCTTTGACCAGCCGTTCCACCGTTGCCTTGACCCGCTGTGTGCGGACGTCCAGCGGGACATCGCGGCCGCCACCGACCTTCAGGTCGAAGTGCCACCGGTTCTTGGCGGCCTTCGGCTCCGGAACCTGCTGGAACCACACCCGCGGTCCGTGTTCCGCGGGATCGATGATCGACTCCGGAATATCCCCGGCGCCGGGTGGCAACTCCGCCTCGGGCACCCCCATTTCCGCCCAGTAGGCACGCCACGTGGTGTGCCCGGCCGGAGGAGGCTCAGGGACGTAGCCCAGGGCCTCGGCCCAGAAAGTCACCATTCTCTGCGGATCGGAGCAGTCGATCGTCAGCTGCACTGTCATTTCCATGCTCGGAGCATCCCAGGCAGGTCTGACAGACGGTCCACTCGCAGCGGCTACTCGTGCGTCCTCGGTGCTGTCCGAGGCCCCGTGCCCGGAAGCCGGACCGTCACGAGGAGACCGCCTGTGGGGCGGGCGATGAGGTCGAGGGTTCCGGCGTGGGCGCGGACGATGCTGTGCACGATGGCCAGTCCGAGCCCGACGCCCGCGTGTTCGTGGGTGCGTACGCGTTCCGTACCGCGCTGGGGTTCGGTCAGGGGCGGTACGAGTTCCGGGGGAAGCCGGCGGCCCGTGTTCTCGACCCGCAGCACGCTCGTGTCGCCGTGCGCCTCGGTGTGGACCGTCACCATGCCGTCCGTGGGGCGGTTGTGGACGACCGCGTTCTGGACGAGATTCGTCACCATCCGCAGCAGGAGCTCCGCGGAGCTCCTGGTCAGGGCCGGTCCGCCGGGGACGGCGAATGTGATCCGGCGCCGTTCGGCGAGGGGGTGCAGCGTTTCGGCGGCCTCCTCGGCGAGGAGGGAGAGGTCGACGCTTTCCCTCGTGAAGGTGGAGCGGTCGCCGCGGCTGAGCAGTAGGAGCGCCTCGGTGAGGTCGATCGCCCGCGTATTCACCGCGTGCAGACGGTCGATGAGTTCGCCCCGGTCCCGCGTGGGGTCCTTGCGGGCGACGTCCAGCAGCGTGCGAGATCACCGGGACGCCGTGCTCATCGGCACCGGGCGACGGGCCCCGACCGCGGCGGAAACGGCCCGACTCGGCGGCCTGGCCGCGCGCTTGCCGCTCCGCCTCGGCTGACGGGCATCGTCTGTAGACCGAGTTGAGAGCGATGTGGGTGTAGTTCGGGGCCGGAGCGTCTCGTATGTGGGCGCCTGATCTGTCCACTTCGCTCTCAACTTTGGATTTCGCGCGACCGCGCGGCGACGGTCAGCCGACGCGACCGACGTGCATCACGATCACGGAGACTTGGGCTTGATCAGGTACGGCGACGCCGCGCCAGGCCGAGTCGCGCGCGGACCTGGTCATGGGGAACCGTTTCGACGGTGCCGGGTGCCTGCCGTGCCTGGTACTGGGCGAGGGCCAGTGCGTCTTCGAGTTCAGCGAGTTCCTGCGGGTTGATCAGTACGGCAGCGGGCCGGCCGTGGTCGGTGAGGGTGATGCGCTCCCGCGCGCTCGAGGCCCTGAGGACAAGGGAGTCGAAGTGTGCGCGGGCCTCTGCGATCGGCAGTGTGTCACTCATGCAATGAAGTGTGCACTTGATCACCGTTCCGGGCCGTGGCTACCCAGGAGCAATTTTCGCTACAGCCGTTGCGTAATGCCCCGGCCGGCGCTACCTTCGTTTTACGAAACGGTTGTAGCGATAAGGGGTGGGCCCGTGGAACCGGTAGTCCGGCGCGGTCGGCCGCGCAGTGAGGCGGCGGATGCCCGCCTCATCGGCGCGGCCCTGGAGTTGCTGCTCGCACGCGGCTACGACGCCTTCTCGGTCGACGAAGTGGCGGTGAAGGCCGGGGTCGCCAAGACCACGCTGTACCGGCGATGGCCCACCAAGGACCACCTCGTCGTCGCCGTCGTGGCGCGGATGCAGGATGAGGTCCCCGTCGAGTACCGGGGCGACGTGCGCGCCGATCTCACGCGCTACCTCAACGCGATCGTCGACGGCCTCGAACGTATGCGGCTCGCCGGGCGCCCCGCCGCGTCGGGTGACGCGTCCGCCGGGCTCGTCGCGGAGGTCGCCGCCGCCGCCGCGCGGCACGCGGACATTGGCTCCGCCGTGCAGGCCATGTTCGTCCGGCGCAACGCCCTGGTGCTCCGGCTCATCGAACAGGCCCGGGATGCGGGGGAGTTGCGTGAGGACGCCGAGCCCGAGGTGCTCTTCGACCAGTTGGCCGGGGCCCTGTACTACCGGCTGCTCATCACCGGCCGCCCCCTCGGCCCCGCGTACGTCGACCGGCTGGTGACCAGTGTGCTGCGGGGTGCCGCCGCCTGAGGCGGGCCGGGCCCCGGACCGCGTAACCCCTGACGAGAGGAAGTACGACGATGACCGCCGCCTTACCGTCCACACCGTCCACGCCGGCCGAGGCACCCCGGGATCCGGCTCAGGCTCCGGCCGCCGTTCCCGCCCGGCGCCGCAGGCGTCGCGTACTCCTCGGAGCTGGAGCGGCGCTCGTCGCCCTGCTCGGCGGGTACACGGCGTGGAGCAACACCCACCCCGTCCGGCTGACCGCCTCCATCGAGATCGAGGCGTCGCCCGACGAGGTCTGGCAGGTGCTGACCGACCTCGCCGCCTATCCGCAGTGGAACCCGTTCATGACCTCGACGGAGGTGACCTCGCAGGGCGGCCGCCTCGAAGAGGGCGCGACCCTGCGCAACGTGATGCACGACAGGACCGGGGACACCGTCTTCACCCCGGAAGTCCTGACCCTGGAGCCGGGCCGGGAGCTGCGGTGGATCGGGAAGATGGGGCCCGGCTGGATCGCGGACGGGGAGCACCGGTTCGTGATCGAGGAGATCGAGGGCGGTCGGGTCCGCCTCACGCAGAGCGAGTCCTTCACCGGGGTCGCCGTGCCGTTCGTGGCAGGGCAGCTGAGGGCCGACACGCTCCCGCAGTTCCGTGCGATGAACGAGGCCCTGGCCCGGCGGGTCGAGGCGGTGGAGCGTGAGTGACGCGCCCCGGCCGCCTCGAAGGCCGGGGCGCGTCGGTCACGGCAGCGGCCCGTCCAGGATGCGGCCCACCAGGTCGGCCACCGCTCCCTCGGAACAGGGCGCGACCACGATGTCCGCGGCCTTCAGGACCTGCGGGTGACCGTCGCCGACCGCCGCGCCGAGTCCTGCGAGGCGGACCATGCCGGTGTCGTTAGGGTTGTCCCCGATGGCGGCGATCCGGGTGATGTCCATGCCGTAGCGGGCGGCCAACTCCCGTAGCGCGGACTCCTTGCCGGCACCGGGGGGCAGGACCTCCAGGTACGTGTCCTCCGACTGGACGAGCAGGGCGTCCGGGCAGTGGTGGGTCACCAGATCGGCGAGGGGAGCGGGGTTCCGGCCGTCGGAGATCAGCATCACCTTGGTGGGCGGGCTGCCCGCCGGGCCGTTCAGTGCGCGGTGAGCGTCATCTCGAAGGAGTACCGCGACGCCCGGTAGAGGTGGGAGCCGAACTCCACCGGGCGTTCCGCGTCGCCCAGGACCGTGCGCTCCATGGTGAGCAGCGTGCCGCTGCGGCCCTCGTCCAGCAGGCGGGCCTCCGCCGCGGTGGCCCTGCGCGCCCCGATGTTCTGACGGGCGGTGCGCAGGGCGATGCCGGCCCGCTTGAGCAGTTCGTAGAGCCCGTACTGGGTGAGCTCGTCCTCGGTCAGGGTCAGCAGGTCCGCCGGAAGGTGGTTCTGCATGACGGCTATCGGCTCGTCGTTCGCGTAACGCAGCCGGCGCAGTGCCACGGTGGGCGTGCCCGGTTCGAGCGCGAGCGCGGCCGCGACGGCGCCCGCGGCGGGCACGGTCGCCATGGACAGCACCTCGGTGCGGGGCCGGCGGTCGTCCCGCTTGAGGTCCTCGAAGAGACTGGTCAGCTCGACCTGCCTGCGTACCCGGTTGTTGACGACCTGGGTACCCACGCCGCGTTTGCGTGCGAGGAGCCCCTTGTCGACGAGGTGCTGCATGGCCTGACGCATCGTCGGACGGGAGAGCCCGAACTTGTCCGCCAGGGCGATCTCGTTCTCCAGCCGGGTGCCGGGCGCCAACGTGCCGGACTCGATGAGCTGTTGGAGCTGCTGCGCGACCTGGAAGTACAGCGGTACGGGACTGCTGCGGTCGATGCTTATCAGCCTGGTGATCGATTCCATGGGACTCCTCGATACGTAGAACCAGGCCCTCAGTATGCCGCACACTTCGACTCAAGCTCTGTACGTATATATGTCAGAACAAATGCTTGACTCGTTGTGAGTGCCGAGGATACAAATCAGGGACAGGCATCCACTCCTCCTCGATCCGGAGGCATTTGCGCATGCGCATCGGACTCATCGGTACCGGCCGCATCGGCACGTTCCACGCCGAGACCCTGATCGGACTGCCCGCCGTGACGCGGGTCGTCCTCCACGACGCCCTTGAACGCCAGGCACACGACCTGGCCGCCAAACTCGGGGCCGAGCACGCCGCCGACCTCGACGGACTGCTGGCCTCCGGCCCGGACGCCGTCGTGATCGCCGCTCCCACCGCCGCCCACGCGGACCTCGTACGGGCCGCAGCCGCCGCCGGAGTGCCGGTCTTCTGCGAGAAGCCGATCGCCGGCACCCTCGCCGACACCCGTGCCCTGCTGGCCGAGCTCGACTCCACCGGCGTGCCGCTCCAGGTCGGCTTCCAGCGCCGCTTCGACGCCGGTTACACCGCGCTGCGTGACGCCGTCGCCGCCGGTGAACTGGGCTGGCTCCACACCATCCGGGCCTGCACCGCCGACCCCGCGCCGCCACCGGCCGGATACCTGCCCGCGTCGGGCGGCATCTTCCGCGACTGCGCCGTGCACGACTTCGACATCGTGCGCTGGGTCACCGGCCGCGAGGTCGTCGAGGTCAGCGCCACCGGCTCCAACCGGGGCGAGCCCTACTTCACCGCCGCCGGTGACGTCGACACCGCCGTCACCGTCCTCACCCTGGACGACGACACGCTGGTGACGTGCACCGCCACCCGTTACAACGGCGCCGGTTACGACGTACGGATGGAGGTGGCCGGCTCCGCCGGTACCCTGGCCACCGGCCTCGACCCCCACGCCCCCCTCCGCTTCACCGCCGGCGGACCGCAGCCCGCGACCGTCTCCCACGACGGATTCCTCAGCCGCTTCCGCGACGCGTACGTCGCCGAGCTGACCGCCTTCACCGAAGTCGCCGCGGGCACCCGCCCCAGCCCCTGCACGGGGGACGACGCGCTGGCCGCCCTGCTGGTCGCCGAGGCCGCCGACCTGTCGTGCCGCACCGGCCGTCCCGTACGAGTAGAGGAGGCGGGCCGATGATCCGCGTAGCCGGAGCCCCCATCTCCTGGGGCGTGTGCGAAGTCCCCGGCTGGGGACACCAGATGGCCCCCGAGCGGGTCCTCGACGAGATGGCCGCCGCCGGTCTCGCCGCCACCGAGTTCGGGCCCGACGGCTTCCTGCCGCAGGACCCCGACGCCCGCGCGGAACTGCTCGCCGGACACGGCCTGGCCGCCGTCGGCGGATTCGTCCCCGTCGTCCTCCACGACCCCGGCCGCGACCCGCTGCCCGAAGTCCGGCGCGCCCTGGCCGGGTTCGGGTCGGCGCGGACGCTGGTCCTGGCCGCCGCCACCGGGTCCGACGGCTACGACGCCCGCCCCGAACTCTCCGCACGGGAATGGGACACCCTGCTGGCCAACCTCGACCGGATCGCCGCCCACGCCGGCGCCGAGGGCATCACCGCCACCCTCCATCCGCACATCGGCACGATGGTCGAGGGCCCGGACGAGGTCGACCGCGTCCTCACCGGCAGCTCCGTCCCCCTCTGCCTGGACACCGGCCATCTGCTGGCCGGTGGCAACGACCCCGTCGCCCTGGCCCGCCGGGCCGCCGACCGCATCGCGCACGTCCACCTCAAGGACGTCGACGCCGCGCTCGCCGCCCGCGTCCGGGCCGGGGACGTCACGTACACGGAAGCCGTCCGGACCGGCCTCTACCAGCCGCTCGGCCGCGGTGACGTGGACATCTCCGCGATCACCACCGCCCTGGACGGGGCCGGCTACGACGGGTGGTACGTACTCGAACAGGACACCGTCCTCGACGCCGAACCCGCGCTGGGCGAAGGCCCGTCGGCCGACGTCGTGGCATCCCTCGCCCATCTGCGCAAGGTGACGTCGTGACAGCCCCGGAACCGGACCCGGACCGGTACGCACCCGAGGTGCTCGTCATGGGGCGGCTCGGCGTGGACCTCTACCCGCTCCAGCAGGGGGTGGGCCTCGCCGACGTCGATACCTTCGGCAAGCAGCTGGGCGGCAGCGCGGCCAACGTCGCCGTCGCCGCAGCCCGGCACGGCCGCCGTACCGCCCTGATCAGCCGCACCGGGCAGGACCCCTTCGGCGACTACCTCCGGGCCGAGCTCGGCCGTTACGGAGTCGACGCCGCCCGGGTCCACGCCGTCGCGGGGCCCCCGACCCCGGTCACCTTCTGCGAGGTGTTCCCGCCCGACGACTTCCCCATCTGGTTCTACCGCCCGCCCGGCACCCCGGACCTCCGGATCCACCCCGAGGAACTGGACCTGGACGAGGTGCGCACGGCCGGACTGCTCTGGGTCACCGGCACCGGACTGTCCGCCGAACCCAGCGCCGCCGCCCACCTCGCCGCCCTGACCGCCCGCGACCGGTCGGGGATCACCGTCCTCGACCTCGACTACCGGCCCGGCCTCTGGCCCTCCCCGCAGGCAGCCGGACCCGCCCTGCGGGCCGCCCTCGCCGGGGCGACCGTGGCCGTCGGCAACCTCGACGAGTGCGAGGCGGCCGTCGGCGTACGGGACCCGGACGCCGCGGCGGACGCCCTGCTCGCCACCGGCATCGACCTGGCCGTGGTCAAACAAGGACCCGCGGGGGTGCTGGCACGCACCGCCACCGAGCGGGTCGTCGTCGCACCCCACCCCGTCCGCGTCGTCAACGGCCTCGGAGCGGGCGACGCCTTCGGCGGCGCCCTCTGCCACGGCCTGCTCGCGGGCTGGCCACTGACGCGGACCCTTCGCTTCGCCAACGCCGCAGGCGCCTACGTCGCGGGGCGGCTCTTCTGCGCTCCCGACATGCCGACTACCCCCCAGGTGGAGGACATGATGGACCACGCCCACACCCCCGAAGCGGCACCGCATGCGTGACGGAGCACTCCAGACGCTGATGGAGACCCGGGCCCGGCGGCCCGAGGCGATCCTGGAGGCGGCCCAGCGGCGCAGCCGTCGCCCGATGATCCAGCCGTCCGGCCGGCTGATGCTGGTGGCCGCCGACCATCCGGCCCGCGGCGCCCTCGCCGTACGCGGCAGGCCCGACGCGATGGCGAACCGCGCCGGACTCCTCGACCGTCTGCTGACCGCCCTGGAACGCCCGGGCGTGGACGGCGTGCTCGGCACCCCCGACGTACTGGAGGACCTGCTGCTGCTCGGCGCCCTGGAGGACAAGGTCGTCATCGGCTCGATGAACCGCGGCGGCGTGCCCGAGACCGTCTTCGAGATGGACGACCGCTTCACCGCCTACGACGCCGCCTCGATCGAGGAGATGGGCTTCAACGCCGGGAAGATGCTCCTGCGCATCGACCCGACCGACCCCGCCACCGCCACCACCCTGGTCGGCTGCGCGGACGCCGTCTCCTCCCTCGCGGACCGCAGGCTGACGGCCCTGGTCGAGCCCTTCTGGGTCCGGCGCGGGCCCGACGGGCGAGCGGCCAACGACCTGCGGCCCGAGGCGATGACGCGCGCGCTGGCCATCGCCCAGGGACTCGGCCGCACCTCCGCCTACACCTGGCTGAAGGTTCCGGTGGTCGAGAACATGGAGGCGGTGATGGAGGCGTCGACACTGCCCGCGCTGCTGCTGGGCGGCGACCCTCCGGGCACCCCGGACGAGACGTACGCCTCGTGGGAGAAGGCGCTCCGGCTCCCCACCGTGCGCGGCCTGGTCGCAGGCCGCTCGCTGCTCTACCCGCCCGACGACGACGTGGCCGCCGCGGTGGACACCGCCGTCGGCCTGCTGTGAGAGGAGACGCCATGGACGGCCACCAGCCCGCGGGCAGCACCGCACACGGCCCCTGGTCCGTGGACACCGGCATGCGGCACACCGGACTCAGAGTGCTGGAACTCGACCCCGGCGGCGCGCAGTCCTTCGGTACGCAGGAACGCGAGGTGATCGTGCTGCCCCTGTCCGGGGCCTGCTCGGTGCGCTGCGGAGCCGAGGAGTTCGAACTGGCGGGCCGCCCCGGTGTCTTCGAGGGCGTGAGCGACTTCGCGTACGTCCCCCGGCGCAGCGACGCCGTCATCAGCAGCCCCGGGGGCGGCCGCTTCGCGGTGGCGAGCGGCACCGCACGGCGCGACCTGCCGTTCCGCCACGGCCCGGCGAAGGACGTGCCGGTCGAGACGCGCGGTACGGGTTCGTGCCGCCGGCAGGTCAACAACCTGGCCAGCGCCGACGGCTTCGCGTGCGACCGGCTGATCGTGGTGGAGGTCCTCACCCCGGACGGGAACTGGTCCAGCTACCCGCCGCACAAGCACGACGAGCACACCGCGACCGAGTCGGAGCTGGAGGAGGTCTACTACTTCGAGATCGGCCGCGGCGGCTTCGGCCAGCACCGGCTCGGCGGCAGCCCGCCCGGCCCCGCCGGCGAGACGGCCGAAGTCCGCACCGGTGACGTCGTGCTGGTCCCGTACGGCTGGCACGGCCCGTCGGCCGCGCTGCCCGGCTACCCGATGTACTACCTCAACGTGATGGCCGGCCCGCACGACGAGCGCGCCTGGCGGATCACCGACGACCCGGCACACGCCTGGGTCCGCGAAACCTGGAGCTCCACTCCGGCCACACCCTCCGCGGAAGGAACGGCATGATCCGGCTGACCGTCGCCCAGGCACTGGTGCGCTTCCTGGTCGCCCAGCACACCGAACGGGACGGGGAGAGCCGGCGCCTGTTCGCCGGCTGCTTCGGCATCTTCGGCCACGGCAACGTCGCGGGCCTGGGGCAGGCGCTGTGGGAGAACCGCGACCTGACGTACTACCAGGCACGCAACGAACAGGCGATGGTGCACACCGCTGCCGCGTACGCCCGGATGTCCGACCGCCTCTCGACGTTCGCCTGCACCGCCTCGGTCGGGCCCGGGGCCACCAACATGATCACCGCCGCCGCGGGGGCCACCATCAACCGGCTGCCCGTGCTGCTCCTGCCCGGGGACACCTTCGCCACGCGCGTCGCCGAACCGGTGCTCCAGCAGCTGGAGATGCCGTGGGCGGGCGACATGACGGTCAACGACGCCTTCCGCCCCGTCTCCCGGTACTTCGACCGGATCAGCCGCCCCGAGCAGCTGATCGGCGCCGCGCTGGCGGCCGTACGCACGCTCACCGACCCGGTGGACACCGGCGCGGTGACGCTCGCGCTGCCCCAGGACGTGCAGGCGGAGGCGTACGACTGGCCGGAGGAGTTCCTGGCCCACCGGGTCTGGCGCATCGACCGGCCGGCCCCGCAGCCCCAGGTGCTGGCCGACGCCGTCCGCATGATCCGGGCCGCCCGCCGCCCCCTCGTGGTGGCCGGCGGCGGGGTCGTCTACGCGGGCGCCACCGCGGCGCTGGACGCCTTCGCCCGCGCCACCGGAATCCCGGTCGCCGAGACGCAGGCGGGCAAGGGCGCGCTCCGGCACGGCCACCCGTGTGCGGCGGGCGCCATCGGGCACACCGGCACGACGGCGGCCGACGCGCTGGCCCGGGAGGCCGACCTGGTGATCGGCATCGGCACCCGCTACAGCGACTTCACGACCGCCTCGCACACCCAGTTCGCCGGCCCCGGAGTCCGGTTCCTCAACATCAACGTGGCCCGGCTCGACGCGGTGAAGCACGCCGGCCTGGCGATGGTCGCCGACGCCCGCACCGCCCTGGAGGCGCTGACCGCCGCACTGTCCGACTGGCAGGTCCCCGCGGAGCACCGCGCCCGGACCACCGCCCTGGCCCGCGACTGGGACGCGGCCGTGGACGCCGCGTACCACCTGGGCCACACCCCGAAGCCGGCCCAGTCGGAGGTGGTCGGAGCGGTCAACGAGGCGGCCGGCGAGGACGGTGTGGTGGTCTGCGCGGCCGGATCGCTCCCGGGCGACCTGCATAAGCTCTGGCGGGCTGCGGACCCGAAGCAGTACCACGTCGAATACGGGTACTCCTGCATGGGTTACGAGATCGCCGGCGGGCTCGGCGTGAAGCTCGCCGCCCCCGAGCGCGAGGTCTTCGTCATGGTGGGCGACGGCTCCTACCTGATGATGGCGCAGGAACTGGTGACGGCCGTGGCCGAAGGGGTCAAGCTCATCGTGGTCCTGGTCCAGAACCACGGCTTCGCGTCGATCGGCGCGCTCTCCGAAACGGTGGGGGCCCCGCGCTTCGGCACCTGGTACCGCTACCGCGACGCGGACAGCGGAGCGCTGGAGGGCGACCGGCTGCCCGTCGACCTGGCGGCCAACGCGGCGAGCCTGGGCGCGGACGTCCTGCGCGTCACCGGCATCGCCGAACTCCGGGGCGCCCTCGCGAAGGCCAGGGCCGCCGACCGGTGCACGGTGATCCACATCGAAACGGACCCGCTGGCCCCCTCGCCCTCCTCCGGAGCCTGGTGGGACGTGCCGGTCGCGGAGGTCTCCGACGCGCCGGAGACCAGGACGGCCCGGGAGGCGTACGTGAAGGCCAAGTCGGACCAGCGGCCGTACCTCTGAGGAGCCGCGTCGACGGGCCGGTTGCCCGGTGCCCGGCCCGCCGACGCTCAGCAGACGTACCGGAGTCCGGCCGGCGGGCACCCGGCTACAGCGCCCGCAGCAACCTCGCTCAGCAGACGTACCGGAGTCCGGCCGGCGGGCACCCGGCTACAGCGCCCGCAGCAACCTCGCTCGCGGCGGCTCCGGTGCGTCCGCGCCCTTGCTCAGCAGCGCCGGCAGCTCCGTCAGCGCGTTGATGCGGAAGTCGGCGGTCTCCACCACGTCCGGGTGGTCCGCCCACCAGTACCCGCACGCGCCCCGCCGGATGTGCGCCGCCCGCAGCCCCGAGGACTTGGCCGGGAACAGGTCGCCCGCCGGGTGGTCGCCCACGTACAGCGTGGACTGCGGGTCCGAACCGGTCAGCTCCAGGATGCGCGCGAAGAAGGCCGGGTCGGGCTTGGCGACGCCCCACTCGTCCGAGGTGGCCACCAGATCCGCGGGCAGGTCCAGCGCCCGCAGGAGCTCCCCGGCCCGTGCCGTCCCGTTGCCCGCGACCACCACCCGTACGCCCAGCGCCCGCAGTTCCGCCAGCGCCGGCCGCACGTCCGGGTAGAGGTCCGACTCGTCCAGGTGCTCACCGCGCCCGGCGGCGGCGCGGGCCAGCGAGGCCTCGGTGACGTCCATGTCGGGGCGCAGCATGCTCAGCGCGTCGGCGCTGTCCCGGCCCTGGACGACCGCGGCCCCGACCAGCGCACTCAGCGTGTGCGGCGGGACGCCGAGCCAGTTGGCCCAGGACGCCCAGTAGCGGTCGTCGCGGACGAGTGTCTCGCCGATGTCGAAGACGATCGTTTCCATCACCGGGCCGAGCCTACGGGGCGAGAGCCGCTGCGCGGCCGAGGCGCCAGGGGCGTGGGTGACCTGCGGGAGATCCGGCCGGTCACCGGCCGACTACTCGCTCGTATGCTCGGTTCATGACCGATCCTCAGCGCGGACGCCCCACCACCAACTCCATGCGACGTGCCCTCAAGCGTGCCAGAGACGGTGTCGCCCTCGACGTGACCGAGGCCGCCGTCCTGCTCCAGGCGCGCGGCGACGATCTGACGGATCTCGCCGCGTCCGCCGCCCGGGTGCGCGACGCGGGCCTGGCAGCGGCGGGCCGGCCCGGTGTCATCACGTACTCCCGCAAGGTCTTCATCCCGCTGACCCGGCTCTGCCGCGACAAGTGCCACTACTGCACCTTCGTCACCGTCCCCGGCAAGCTCCGGCGCGAGGGCCACGGCATGTTCCTGTCCCCGGACGAGGTCCTCGCGATCGCCCGCGAGGGTGCGGCGATGGGCTGCAAGGAAGCGCTGTTCACGCTGGGCGACCGGCCGGAGGACCGTTGGCCGGAGGCCAGGGAGTGGCTGGAGGCCGAGGGGTACGACGACACCCTCGCGTACGTACGCGCCATGGCGATCCGCGTCCTCGAGGAGACGGGCCTCCTCCCGCACCTCAACCCGGGCGTCATGACCTGGACCGACCTCCAGCGCCTCAAGCCCGTCGCCCCGTCCATGGGCATGATGCTGGAGACGACCGCGACCCGCCTGTGGTCCGAGCCCGGCGGCCCGCACCACGGCTCCCCGGACAAGGAACCGGCCGTGCGGCTGCGCGTACTCGAAGACGCCGGCCGGTCCAACGTCCCGTTCACCACCGGCATCCTCATCGGCATCGGCGAGTCGTACGAGGAGCGCGCCGACTCCCTCTTCGAGCTGCGCAGGACCGCCCGCGCCTACCACGGCATCCAGGAAGTCATCGTCCAGAACTTCCGCGCCAAGCCCGACACGGCGATGCGCGCCATGCCGGACGCGGAGCTGGAGGAGCTGGCCGCCGCCATCGCCGTCGCCCGCCACATCCTCGGCCCGTCCGCCCGCATCCAGGCCCCGCCGAACCTCGTCGACGCGGAGTACGCGCTGATCGTCGGCGCCGGCATCGACGACTGGGGCGGCGTCTCGCCGCTCACCCCGGACCATGTGAACCCCGAGCGCCCCTGGCCGCACATCGACGAGCTGGCCGCCAGGACCGCCGAGGTGGGCTTCGAGCTGCGCGAACGCCTCACCATCTACCCGGAGTTCATCCAGCGCGGCGAGCCCTGGCTCGACCCCCGCCTCCTCCCGCACGTCCGCGCCCTCGCCGACCCGGAGACCGGGCTCGCGAAGGAAGGGGCGATCCCGGTCGGCCTGCCCTGGCAGGAACCGGACGAGGAGTTCGGTTCCTCCGGCCGCACCGATCTGCACCGCACCATCGACACCGAGGGCCGCACCGGCGACCGCCGCGACGACTTCGACGAGGTGTACGGGGACTGGGAGGCGCTCCGCGAGGCGGCGGCGCCCGGCATGGTCCCGTCCCGCATCGACACCGACGTGAAGGGCGCGCTGAGCCAGGCCGCCGACGATCCGACGAAGCTGACCGACGCCCAGGCACTGACCCTGCTCCACGCGGACGGACCGGCCCTGGACGAGCTGTGCCGGATCGCGGACACCCTGCGCCGTGACGTGGTCGGTGACGACGTCACGTACATCGTCACGCGCAACATCAACTTCACCAACGTCTGCTACACCGGCTGCCGCTTCTGCGCCTTCGCCCAGCGGCGCACCGACGCCGACGCGTACACCCTCTCCCTGGACCAGGTCGCCGACCGGGCCGCACAGGCCTGGGACGTCGGCGCGGTCGAGGTCTGCATGCAGGGCGGGATCCACCCGGACCTGCCCGGCACCGCGTACTTCGACATCGCGCGGGCGGTGAAGGAACGCGTGCCCGGCATGCACGTCCACGCCTTCTCCCCGATGGAGGTCGTCAACGGGGCCACCCGCACCGGCATGTCCATCCGCGACTGGCTGATCGCCGCCAAGGAGGCCGGGCTCGACTCGATCCCCGGCACCGCGGCGGAGATCCTGGACGACGAGGTCCGCTGGGTCCTCACCAAGGGCAAGCTGCCGACGGCGACCTGGCTGGAGGTCATCAAGACGGCTCACGAGGTGGGCCTGCGCTCCTCCTCCACGATGATGTACGGCCACGTCGACCAGCCCCGCCACTGGCTGGGCCACCTGCGGACCCTCGCCGACCTCCAGCAGGAGACCGGCGGCCTCACCGAGTTCGTGACGCTCCCCTTCATCCACACGAACGCCCCCGTCTACCTGGCCGGAATCGCCCGCCCCGGCCCCACCGACCGCGACAACCGGGCCGTCACCGCGATGGCCCGTCTCCTGCTCCACCCGCACATCACCAACATCCAGACCAGCTGGGTGAAGCTGGGCACGGAGGGCGCGGCGGAGATGCTCCGCTCGGGCGCGAACGACCTGGGCGGCACGCTGATGGAGGAGACCATCTCCCGGATGGCCGGGTCGAGTTACGGCTCCTACAAGTCCGTGCAGGACCTGATCGCGGTGGCCGAGGCGGCGGGCCGCCCGGCGAAGCCGCGTACGACGCTGTACGGGGAGGTGCCGGAGGAGCGGGTGGCGGCAGCGGCGGCCTCGGACGGACATCTGCCGGAACTGCTGCCGGTGTTGCCGCAGTAGCGGGGGCGGGCCGCTTCCGGAGCGGGGCATCGGAGCTCCGGAAGCGGCCTGTTCGCGCGCGCGTTCGCGTCGCGCCACTCGGACGGGTGAGGGGTCTCTCGTACCGCGTTGCCCGCCCTTCCGCCCTGCATATGCTCCCGGCAAGAAGTGGCCCCAGGTGTGCGTGGATCTGCACGGGGCTCGCACCGCCCGGAGGGAATCCGCATGGTCAGCTCGCCGCACGAGGCGATGCATCGCATCTTTCAGGAGTACCCGGGGCTGTTCTCCCGCGTCTCGGAGTTACTGGGTGTTCCCATCGCAGCCCCCACCTCCGTCTCGGTGATGCCGACCGACCTCACCGAGAACCGCCCCGTCGAACGGCGCGTGGACACGCTGCTGCGCCTCGACGTCGAGGGCGACGAGTCGTTTCTCCTGGCCGTCGAGGCCCAGGGCAAGAAGGACGAGGACAAGCCCGCGAGCTGGGCCTACTACCTGTCCTACCTCTACACGAAGTACAGGGTTCCGCCGCTCCTGCTGGTCGTGTGCCAGGACAGGGCGACCGCTGAATGGGCGTCCCGGACGGTCCCCATCGGCCCGCGCCAATGGCCCGCACTCACACTGCGTCCCCTGGTCGCGGGCCCGCACAACATGCCGGTGATCACCAATGTCGCCGAGGCACGCAAGGACCTGGTGCTGACCACGCTGGCCGCCATCACGCACGCGGCCGATCCGGACATCGGTGTCATACTGAAGACGCTGTCCACCGCTCTGCGGGACGCACCGGAAATCATCGCCGATCCCCTAAGGGCTGTCCCGCAATTCCTGGCGGGCGCACGACGACAGCTACGGCACCTCGCCGCGTTGTCGAAACGCCCGAATACATCCAGTATGCGGGCGCCTCTCCGCCTTGCGATGCACCGCATCTGACGCCGCGCGCTGATCCACCAGGAATT
Organism: Streptomyces sp. NPDC050422; assembly: GCF_044458665.1. Taxonomy (NCBI): domain Bacteria; kingdom Bacillati; phylum Actinomycetota; class Actinomycetes; order Kitasatosporales; family Streptomycetaceae; genus Streptomyces; species Streptomyces sp. NPDC050422. The sequence goes on along the minus strand of NZ_JBITIE010000007.1, from coordinate 226,316 downwards.
GCGGGACAGCCCTTAGTCGAACTCACCGCACAGGGTCTGGGCAGCCGCCCGGCCGCGGAACAGTGGAGGAACCTGGTGGCCGTGGACCTTTCTTTCTACAAGTCCGCCATCTCCGAAGAAATCCGGGACGAAGGCCGTTCGGAAGGCCGTTCGGAAGGCCGTGCGGAAGGCCGTGCGGAGGGCATCGCGCAGGGCATCCTGCTCTTCCTCGCCCGGGCGGGCGTCGACGTACCGGACGAGGCGCGCGAACGGATCACCACCTGCGGCGATCTCGACACCCTGAACCGCTGGCTCCTGCGGGCACCCACCGCCCAGTCCGTCGAGGACGTCTTCACCGAGAAGTAGGAAGCCCCTCGACCCAACGGTCACCGGTACCCCGACGCGTCCGCCGGCTTCCCGGCGGCGTCGACCTCGACCAGGTAGCGCCAACAGTCCGGGCGGGAGCCGTCGAGGTCGGTGAAGCCGTACTCCTGGGCGAGCTGCCCGCTGGACAACGACTGGCCGTTCCAGCGCGCGAGGTCGCCGTCCGCGGCCAGGGCGGCAACCGCGCGCCCGACGTACGACGGGCTCTCCGAGATACAGAAGTGCGGCACCTCGGTCAGTGCGTCGCGCCAGTTCTCCTCGGCCACACCGAAGTTGTCGAGCATCATCTCGGAGCGCAGCCAGCCCGGGGTGAGCGCCACCGCAGTACCGCCGTGCGGCGTCAGCTCGTGTGCGAGCACGAACGCCATGCGCAGCACGCTGTTCTTGACCAGGTCGTAGAAGTAGGAGTTGCGGTAGTTCGCACGGTTGTATGCGGCAGTCCCGTCGGTAATCTCGACCACGAGCCCGCCGCCCGGACGCCGTACCAGCAGGGGCAGCAGGAAGTGGCTGGTGATCGCGTGCGTCTCGACGCCCAGCCGGAGCAGCCGCAGCCCGTCGTCGAGGTCGTGCTCCCACACCGGCTTGTCGAACGCGAACAGCCGCTCGCCGCCCCAGATGTCGTTGACGAGGACGTCCAGCCGTCCCTGCTCGGCGTCGATGCGCTCGGCCAGCGCACGGACCTGCTCGGGTACGAGGTGGTCGGTCGGCACCGCGATGCCGGTTCCACCGGCTGCGGTGACGAGCTCCGCAGTGTCCTCGATCGTCTCGGGCCGGTCGTACTCCGATCGCCGTTCCCGGGTCGTGCGCCCCGTCACGTAGACGGTCGCACCCGCCGCGCCGAGCTGGACGGCGATGCCGCGCCCGGCGCCCCGGGTGGCTCCCGCGACCAGGGCGATCCTTTCGTGGAGTGCCGGTGCGGGTGTCGATGTCGATGTGTCGGGCATGCGTCCCCTTGAGGGTCGTGGCTGTCTGTGGACCCCGGCCCCCGCATGGCATCGCGGTGGCCGGTGGCTCCATGCTCGACGCGAACCCAGACATCTCGTGTCGTGTTTCTTCATCCGGCGCCAGGTTGAGAGTGATGTGGGCGCTCCGAGGGCGCCTCGGCCGTACCCGCAGCGCACACATCGCTCTCAACTTCCACGAAACGGTGAGAAGGCGGAAGCGCCCACCGGCCGTCAGGAGCAGTCATGGCCGACCTTCCTCCCCGCCTCCTTCCCTGGGTCTCCCCGGAGGGCAAACCGTGCTGGCTCAGCACCGACGACCCCGGGAGTCTGATGTCACGGCTGGCCGATGACATGGAGGACGAGCAGATCGAGTGCGGCGAGCAGGTGTGGGCCGGTGCGCGGGCCGTGCTGGCGGACCGGGCGGCGGGGGAGCGGGCGGTGCGGTTCGCGCTCACCAGGGCCACGGAGTCGCTGGGCGATCTGCTGCGGATCGCGCACAGCAGAGGCGGCCGGATGCAGGGGCAATCCCCGGAGAATGCCGCGCAAAACTGAACCGAACCAGCCACTTCGTACATACCGTTCTGCCCCGTTGGCAGCCCGCTCCGGTCGATTACAGTGCTGCGCAGTTACCGCGCAGTCGCACACAGGAACAGACCGGACGACCGACGGGAAGGGGCACGGTGAGCTCTGCGACCACAGCTGTCTGGGGCCGTGCCGAGCAGCAGGACTTCCGCAGCCGCGTACGGGGCGCACTGCTCGGCGGCGCCATCGGTGACGCGCTCGGCGCGGGTGTCAGCGGGCTCACGCTGGAGGAGATCCGCGAGGCCCACGGGGCCGACGCCGTCACCGACTTCGTGCCCGCCCACGGCGGACGCGGCTGCGTCACCGCCGTCACCCAGCTCACCCTGTTCACCGTCGACGGGCTGATCCGCGCCCAGGTCCGCCGCGACACCGGCGCCTGGCACCCGCCCACCGATGTGCACCGGGCCCATCTGCGCTGGGCCGCCACCCAGCACGACTGGGGGCCCGACGAACGGCGCAAGGACAACGGCTGGCTCGCCGCGCAGGAGTGGCTCTACAGTCGCCGCGCCCCCACCCGGGAGTGCCTGGGCGGCTTCGGCGACACCGTCATGGGCACCCTCGAACAGCCGAAGAACCCCACCGCGCACGACTCGGCCGCGCTCACCCGCTCCGCGCCGTTCGGGCTGCTCGTCGGCTGGGAACCGCAACTCGTGTTCCAGCTGGCCGTCGAGTGCGCCGCCCAGACGCACGGCCACCCCACCGCCCTGCTGTCCTCCGGCGCCCTCGCCGTGATGGTGCACGGGCTGGCGCGCGGCGAGACGCTGGACGGTTCCGTGCAGCACGCGCTGGCCCTGCTCGCCGAGCGGCCGGGCCACGAACCCGTCACCGAGGCGCTCCAGCAGGCCCTCGGCACCGTGCGCCAGGGCATTCCGGGCCCCGCCCTCATCGAGTCCCTGGGCGCCACGGACTCCGCCGAGGAGGTTCTCGCCGTGGCCGTGTACTGCTGCCTGGTCGGTGAGGACGTCCGGCACGGACTGCGGCTGGCCGTGAACCACGGCGGGCCGTCCGCGGCCACCGGGGCCCTGTGCGGGGCGCTGCTCGGCACGCTGCACGGCGAGACCGCGCTGCCCCCGGCCTGGCTGGCCGAGCTGGAGGGGCGTCCCACCCTTCTCGAACTCGCCGACGACTTCGCCATGGAGATGACCCAGGGGCCCGCCCTGCACGGTCCGGCCGCCGCCGCCCCGGGCTGGCTTGTCCGCTACCCGCGCGGCTGAGCACACCGGGGGCACGGAAGAGGGGCGGGTTCACGTACGGAAGCCGCCGCATCCGTACGTGAACCCGCCCCTCACCCCCGTACAGCCGCAGGCGTCAGTCCTTCACGCCCTCCACGGCCGCGACGTCCTCGGGGCCGCCCTGGGCCGGCACCGTCGCACCGGTGGCCGGGCCGTCGTCGTCCGAGTTGATCTGCTCGATGACCGCGTCGCGCTCCGGGGTGTCCTCCGGCTTGATGAAGCCGATGACGATGTAGAGCACCAGCGAGATCGCCAGCGGCAGCGCCACCTGGTACTGCAGGGCGACGTCCGTCTTCACCGAACCGTCGAAGTTGTAGTTGGTGAAGTAGAAGGCCAGCAGACCGGCCGCCCAGCTGGTGAGCGCCGCCGTCGGTCCCGACTTACGGAACCTGCGCAGCAGACCCAGCATGAACGGGATGGCGATCGGGCCCATCAGACCGGCGACCCACTTGATGACGACCGAGATGATGTCCTTGAACGTCGGCGAGTTGATCTGGGTCGCCAGTGCCATGGACAGGCCCAGGAAGCCGAGCGTGGAGAGCCGTGCTGCCAGCAGGCCGGCCCGGGCGTTCCAGTTGCGGGCCGCCTTGGAGAAGACCGGGGCGATGTCACGGGTGAAGACCGCCGCGATGGCGTTGGCGTCCGAGGAGCACATGGCCATCGTGTGCGAGAAGAAGCCGACGACGACCAGGCCCAGCAGACCGTGCGGCAGGAGCTGCTCGGTCATCAGCGCGTAGCTGTCCGAGGCGTCCGGCTTCTGCGCGTCGACGAGCAGCGGGGCGCACCACATCGGGAAGAACAGGACCGTCGGCCAGACCAGCCACAGGAGGGCGGAGAGGCGCGCCGAGCGGGTCGCGGAGGCGGCGGAGTCCGTGGCCATGTAGCGCTGGGCCTGGTTCCACATGCCGCCGTTGTACTCGAAGGTCTTGATGAACAGGTACGCCAGCAGGAAGGTCACGGTGTACGGACCCGCCGTCGGGTCCGTGTGGCCCTCGGGCAGCTTGTCCCAGACCGTCCACAGGGTGCTGAAGCCGTCGAGCTTGCTCATCGCGGTGACGAGCATCGCGATGCCGGCGAACAGCTGGATGACGAACTGCCCGAGTTCGGTGAGCGCGTCGGCCCACAGGCCGCCGACCGTGCAGTAGATGGCCGTGATGAGGCCGGTGATGAAGATGCCCTGGGTCAGGCTGATGCCCGTGAAGACGGAGAGCAGGGTCGCGATGGCCGCCCACTTGGCGCCGACGTCCACGATCTTCAGCAGCAGACCGGACCAGGCGAGCGCCTGCTGGGTCTGGATGTTGTAGCGGGTCTTCAGGTATTCGAGCGGCGAGGCGACGTGCAGCCGCGAGCGCAGCCGGTTGAGCCGGGGAGCGAAGAGCTTGGCACCGATGCCGATGCCGATGGCGATGGGGAGCGACCACGTCACGAAGGACGTGACGCCGTACTGGTACGCGATGCCGGCGTAGCCGGTGAACATCACGGCGCTGTAGCCGGACATGTGGTGCGAGATGCCGGACAGCCACCACGGCATCTTGCCGCCGGCCGTGAAGAAGTCGCTGACGTTGTCCACACGCTTGTGGGACCAGAGCCCGATCGCGATCATCACGCCGAAGTAGCCGATGAGCACGACCCAGTCGAGACTGTTCATGTCCCCCTCCTGGGGTCCGCCTTATGAACGGGTGCGCACTTCGTCAGTACGGCCGTTCAGCGGGGCCCCCGTGCGGGAGTGGGGACTTCGGGGATTGAACCGCCTGTTCGGTACCTCGGTCAAGGCCTCCGACGGTCAGGGATGTGAACACGGATCAGTAAGTCGAACGATTTTACTCGTTCTTGACTCACGAAGTCGTTGTCGTGAACGTGACGGCGGCCACACGATGATCGGGCACTTCGTCAGGCTGTGCAGAGAAGACGAGAGAACGTTCAGGAGCGCCGAAGAGCACAGAAAGACCGCACGGGATGCGGGTCCCGTGCGGCCGAGAAGGAGGAGAGCTGACCTTGCCGAACTCCCTGTGGAGCGCCCCCGCGCGTCAGCGCATCAGCTCGCCGGCGTTGACCAGCAGGGACTGCCCGGTGATCGCCCGTGCCCGGTCGGAGGCCAGGAAGACCGCGGCCTCCGCCACATCGCCGTCCGTCGCCAGCTCGGGCAGCGCCATGCGCTCCGAGAGCCTCCCCAGCACCTCGGACTCGGGTACCGCCTCGGTGTGCGCGGTGAACTGCACGTAGGCCTGCACCGGGGGCCCCCACATCCAGCCCGGCAGCACGGTGTTCACCCGGATCCGGTGCGGCCCGAACTCCCACGCCATGGAGTACATCGCCGAGGTGAGTGCGCCCTTGGAGGCCGCGTACGCCGCCTGGCGCACCTGGGACGGCGCCGCAACGGCGGACTGTGTGCCGATGACGACGACCGAGCCGCCCCGCTCCTTGAGGGCGGGCAGGCAGGCGCGCGTCATCCGCAGGGTGCCGAGCAGATTGACGTCGACGACCGCCTTCCACGTGTCCAGGTCGGCATCCTCGACGCCGCCGAAGTAGCTGTCCCAGGCGGCGACATGGACCACCGCGTCGATCCGTCCGAACCGCTCGACGGCCAGCGCCGCAAGCGCCTCGCACTGCACCTCGTCGGTGATGTCGGTGGCCAGGTGTGCGGTGTGCAGCCCCTCCGGATCGATCTCGGCGGCGGACTTGACGAGATTGGCCGCAGTGCGCGCCCCGAGGACGGCGTTGCCTCCGTCGCGTACGACCGTGGCCGCGATCTGATGGCCGAGCCCGGCACCCACCCCGGACACGACGACGGTCTTCCCCGCGAGCAACATCGGTGCCTCCCGGCTCTGGAAGTTCTTCTGACGGGGCGTCAGAGTAGGTCCCTCCGGCGGAGTACGGAAGGGGAACGGCATGGGTGAGGAAGTAAAGGGCGAGGGGACACGGGGCGGCGGGACGCGCAGTGACACGTACGCCGAACTGGCCGCGCTGGGCCCGTACGGGGTTCATCCCGGCCATGCGCTGATCACCATGGTGGAACCGCACCCGGGCCATGAGTTCGCGTACAACCGGTGGTATGAAGATGATCATTACTACGCAGGCGCGATGGCGATGCCCTGGATGTTCTCCGGTCGGCGCTGGGTGGCCACGCGCGAGCTCCAGGAGTTGCGCTACCCGGACAAGTCCGCGATCGCCCAGCCGGTCGGCGCCGGCTGCTACCTGTCGACGTACTGGGTGACGGACGGGCGCTACGACGACCACATGAAGTGGACCGTCGGCATCAACAAGCGGCTGAACCGCGACGGGCGCGTCTACCAGGACCGTACGCACGTCTTCACGGCGTTCCAGGACCACGAGGCGACGGTCTACCGGGACGGGGCGGCGGGGCCCCGGGACTTCCACGCCCTCGACCATCCGTACCGCGGGCTGGTCCTGGAGGTGATCGACGCCGAAGGGCCGGAGCAGCGGGCCGAGTTGCTGGAGTGGCTGCGCTCACGGCATCTGCCGAAGAGGCTCAGCGGGTCGCCCGCGGCGATGGTGACCGTGTTCCGTCCCACGCCGTTGCCGGGCGACCGGATGACCTACGTGAAACAGGTCGAGGGCGTCGACACCCGGCTGACCCTGCTCTGGTTCCTCCAGGAGGACCCGAGGGAATGCTGGGCCGGGCACTTCGCCGGGCTCGACGCGACGGTGGCGGAGTCGGGTCTGGGGCGGGTGGAGCTGGTGGCGCCGTTCATCCCGACCGTGCCGGGAACGGACCGGTACGTGGATCAGCTGCGCTGAGTCGGGCGGCGGGTGGAGCCGTGCGGTGGTTCCGCTCCCCGGAGTTGCGCGGGGAGCCCCCTCGGCCAGGACGGCGGACCGGACGAGAGGGCTACCGGCAGCACCTGAATCGGTGCGGCGATACGGCGTAAGGGAGACATCGGTCAGGCGTCGACGGAGCCCTCGGCGACATCACGCACGAACGCGTTCCAGGCGCCGGGGACGAAGGTGAGTGAAGGGCCTTCGGGCGCCTTCGAGTCACGTACGGCAATCGCCTGCACAAGAGGGGACTTGACTTCGACGCAGGCGCCGTTGCCCCCGGAATACGACGACTTCGTCCAGATTTCCGTAGCACCCTGACGAATGGCCATGTTCACTCCGGTTCAGAGAGTTGTGTGAGCGCCAGCGGTTTGCCCGGTGGCGTGATCGACGCTACTCGCCAAGCTCCCCGAGTGAAGGGGCCGTTCACTCGACCGGATGGTATATACCATGCAGGTCTTCCGTTGCGAGGTGGCGACGGTGTACCGTGCCGTCGCCTCACCCGTAACATCGCTTCATTTCTCTCATACCGGACTTTGTGGGCTGGCCGGTTTACGCGCCCGTCCAGCCGGAGTTCACGCCGTGTTCAGGCGGGTGTACTCCTTCGCGATCCCGTCGATGAAATGCCGGGTCTGCTCCACATTCAGCGCCTGCGCCCTCAGGTGCTCGTACATGACGCTGTACCGCTGCACGTCATTCGCCTTCTCCAGATAGAGGTCGCTGGTGACGCCCTCGATATAGACCACGCTGGAATCCGCGGCGTCCGGGAATTCCAGGATGGCGTACTGCCCGTTGATGCCCGGGTGCGCCCCCATGTCGAACGGCAGCACCTGGACGGTCACGTGCGGCAGGTGCGACAGCTCCACCAGACGCTCCAACTGCTCGATCATCACCTGCTTGCCGCCGACGAGCCGGCGCAGCGCGGACTCGTCGATGACCGCCCACAGGCGCAGGGGGTGCTCGGGGTCGGTGATGCGGTCCTGGCGGCGCGCACGGACACTGACGCGCTTGTCGATGTCGGTCTGTGGAGCCTCCGGCAGCGCGCCGTTGATCAGTGACTCGGCGTACTGGCGGGTCTGCAGCAGGCCGGGGACCACCTGGGGTTCGTACACCCGCAGCGACTCGGCATCGGTCTCCAGGCCGATGTAGACGCTGTACGGGATGTCGCCGAAGGCATGCCACCAGCCCTGCTGGCGGGAGTCCTTGGCCATCTGCATGAGCGAGTCGACGATGCGGTGGTCCTCGACCTCGTACACCCCGCAGAGATCGCGGACGTCGCGCTGGCTGATGGAGCGGCGGCCGTTCTCCAGGCGGCTGATCTTGGACTGCGAGACCAGCAGCCGCTCCGCGACCTCCTCGGCCGTCATGCCCTTGATCTCGCGCAGTCGGCGCAATTCCTGACCCAACCGGCGTCGCCTGACGGTGGGATTGACGTTGGACGGCACGGAAACGGCACCTCCGGCTATGTAGCTGTGCGTATCTACTGCTCAGCAGATTGCCACCCGTGCCCCCGGCCGCGCTGGAAAACGGCCACACGCAGCGGCGCGGGGCAGCCGGTGGTACCGGCTGCCCCGCGCTTGGTGCGGCTCCCGAACCGGGTCTTTGGGGACGACGGTGCGGCGGTATTCGGTTGTTGCGGTGGTGCGTTGCGGTGCACGTGATGCTGGGTGGTGCGGGTGCTGCGTCGACGCCCGCGCGGCCCTAGTGGACCGCGGTGTGCGCCATGCTGTCGCGGCGTGACTGCGACTGCACTTGCTGTTGCAACGGAACGCCGGCCGCCTGGTTGCGGCGCGGTTGTGCGACCGCCCCGTTCTGGACGTCCATCACGGCATGCGCCACGAGACCGCCCATCGGGTCGTGTCTGATCAGGTCCCGGAGCCGGGAGCGCGAGGAGCGCCCCTCGTTCCCGGGGTACAGGTGCTTGCCGAGTCCGACCGCGTGGGCCAGCGCGGCGAGCGCCGCGGTCCGCGGGTCCGGCGGTACGCCGGTGCGGATCGCACTGTCCAGCCTGGCTCTGATGTCCCGGCTGATTGCCGTGTCCGTCGCCTGGTAGCGAGTCGTCGGCAGCACTCCGCACATCTGGCCCGCCACGGCATGCACCATGCCGCACCGCTCCAGATGAGCGAGGTAAATCTGGCGGAGCCCCAGCCGGGGTCCGCCGATCCAGTGGACGGCCCGGACCGGGCTGCCGCGTCTGCGCAGCAGTTCCAGTGCGGAGTCCAGAGTCGGATCTCCTGTCGGCCGTGGCATCACCACGGCGATACGATCCCCATCAGGGGCTATCCGTCCTGCCAGAGCCAGCTCTACTAGCTGTGCCCCGGCCAGGCCGAGGTCGAGCGACTGCGGCTGCGCTGTGGTACCCGTGGTCGGGTCCAGAGCGAGCAACAGAAGCTCCTCCGGAATTGTTCTGCGGCTCCTGCCCATCCATGCCTCCCCGCGTGGATGAGTGACAGGGTGACCCCTCTCACATCTGTCTGTCGAGGGTGCCTGGGTGCTTTATACGGGAACCAGTAGGTATGTCGTTCTCGTCTAGCAGCCCGGCCAAGGGTTCACACGGGACACTGGTAGATGGTTCGGACAGCGCGGGGATGTCCCCGTGCCGCATGGAGGAGGCATCGGTGGCGGGCGAGTCCCCCGACAAGTCGGAGCAGCAGAAGTCGTCGGGAACGACTCGGAGCGAGGCCGATCCGCGTCTTGCGGTGTTCCGTGAACCCGCCTCTCCGGCGGAGTCCGGACGCGGCACGGACACGGCTACGGCCGTTTTCCGCACACAGCCCGAGGCCGAGGAGCCCGCTTCGGGCGACTCCCCGGAGCCGGACGAGGTGACGTCCCCGGAGCCGGATGAGGTGACGTCCCCGGAGCCGGATGAGGTGACGTCCGTGGTGGCGGACGAGGTGGCTCCCGCGGCACCGGGCGAGGTGACGTCCGTGGAGCCCGAGGCTGTCGCGGGCGGCGAAGGGGTCGCGGAGGCCACAGAGGGCGCTGAGAGCCCGGCAGAGGCCCCTGAGGCCGCGTCGGACGCTGCGGAGGCGCACACGGAGCCCGAGGAGCCTGTGGAGCCCGCAGAGGCCGTGGCGCCCGCAGAGGCCGTGGCGCCGGCCGAGCCCGCCGAGCCTGATGAGCCCGCCCAGGACGGGCCCGCCGAGGAGCCGGCGGAGGCTGCCGGGTCCGAGCCGGAGCCCGAGGAGCCCGGGGAAGGTGATGCGCGGCTGCGTGCCGCCGTTGCCGCGTGGGTCTCCAAGGGCGAGGACGCGGACGGCACGGACGTCGCGGAGGGCGTGGACGCGAAGAGTGACGCGCCCGCTGCCGCTGCCGACGCCGAGGCCGCTTCGGAGCCGGCTCCCGATTCCGACGACGACGATGACGACGCGGACGAGGGCAAGGGCAAGGCGCCGACCGGATCCACCGACGTCGCCTCCACGGACACCGTCTCCGACGGCGACGCCGCATCCGACGACGCCGTCCCGGACACCGCCTCCGAGGCGCGCGTCCCGCGGACCCGTGAGGAGTCCGGCGACGAGGCGCAGCCCGCCGGGGACTCGCGCGGAATCGATCAGGCAACGGCCGTCTTCAAGGCGCCGAGGCTGCCCCGCGTCGACCAGCCGACGACCGCGCTGAAGATCACCGCACCCCCCGCGGAGTCGAAGCCCAGGCCCGGGACCGGGTCCCGGCCGGAGTCCCCCGCCGAGCGCACCAGCAAGTTCGTACCGCTGCGTGCGGACGACGTACGTCCGGCCCCCGCGCCCCGTACGCCGGAGACACCCGCACCCGCACCCCCGGGCGCCGGTCAGCCGCCGCCCGCCGCTTCGCTCAGCGGTGCCGAGCGGACCCGGCAGCAGCCGATGCCGCCCCGGCCGCCGCTCGACCTGCTGGCGGAGCTGACGAACACCCCGCCGCCGCCGGAGACCCCGGTCCGCAACGCCGTGCGCCGGGTCAAGATCTGGACCCCGTTGGTCCTCCTGCTACTGATCGTCTTTGCAGTCGTGCAGATGGTGCGCCCGTTGCCGGCCCCCGCGCTCACGATGACGGCGGAGTCGTCGTACGCCTTCAAGGGCGGCGACCTGAAGCTCAACTGGCCGTCGCAGGGGCAGTCGGCGGTCACCGTGGACGGTGTCGGAACGATGGGTTCGGCGGGTACGCAGAAGCCGGCGCCCATCGCCAGTGTCGCCAAGATCATGACGGCGTACGTGGTGCTCAAGGAGCACCCGCTCACCGGCAAGGAGCAGGGCGAGAAGATCACCGTCGACCAGCAGGCCGAGGACGAGTCCAAGCTGGGTGACGAGTCGACCGCGCCGATCTCCGAGGGGCAGGAGTTCACCGAGAAGCAGCTGCTGCAGCTCCTGATGATCCCGTCGGGGAACAACGCCGCACGCCTCTTCGCCCGCTGGGACTCGTCCGAGACCGAGTTCATCGCGAAGATGAACGCCGCGGCCAAGGACCTCGGCATGGACGGCACCACGTACACGGACCCGAGCGGTCTGAAGAAGACGACGGTCTCCACGGCCGTCGACCAGCTGAAGCTGGCCAGGGCCGTGATGCAGAACGACGTGTTCCGCGAGATCGTCGACACTCCGCAGATCAAGATCGACGGCATCGCCCCGACGATCTACAACAACAACACGATCCTGCTGCAGCCTGGCGTGAGCGGCATCAAGACCGGCTCCTCCACGCCGGCCGGCGGCAACCTGGTCTGGTCCGCCAACACGGTCGTGGACGGCAAGACGCTCTGGATCTACGGCGCGGTCATGGGACAGCAGGCGGGCACCGGCCAGCCGTACGACAGCCTGGTGATGTCGATCGACAACAGCCTCAAGCTGATCCAGGAAGCGCAGAAGGCCGTCACCTCCGCCGCGGTCGTCAAGAAGGGCGATGTCGTCGGATACGTCGACGACGGGTTCGGCGGTCACACTCCGCTGGTCGCGACCGCTGACCTCAAGGCGAAGGGCTGGCCGGGTCTCAAGGTCGAGCTGTCCGTGAAGGGCAACGGCAAGGAGATCTCGCGCAGCATGAAGGCGGGCACGAAGGTCGGCGTGGTGACCGTGGGGACGGGCCCCGGCAAGGTCAGCACCCCGGTCGCCCTCCAGCAGGATCTGAAGGACCCGGGCTTCGGCCAGAAGCTGACCCGGATCAGCTGACGGCAGCGCACCGCACCGGCCCGGTGCCGGTGCCGGTGCCGGGTGTCAGGGCCGGTGGTGCCCCGCGGGATCCGTATCCCGCGGGGCCTCGCGCCCCCGGGCCGGGAGTGCGAGGCACTTCACGGGCCTTCGCGGGCCTTCACGGGCCTTCAGGGGCCCTTTCCGGGCGGCGACGAGAAGGTGCGTGTTAGCGTCCCGGGGGCAACGCGTGGACCCTGGAACGCGTCTTCCCGCCCATGAGACCCGAGCAGGCAAGCCGGCGGTTCCAACGCGTCCGGGGAGGGACGGGGAGAGTCGCAGTGACCACTGCCGAGCCGACACGGGCGAGCAGCACGGCTTCACCAAGCTCCGGGAGGAGCACGGACGGACCGGAGGGCCCCACGGGGTTCGGCGGCCTCAAGGAGCGCTGCCTGAGGCATCCGGTCCTGCTGACGACCGCGGTCGCGGCGGCCGTCCACATGCTCTGGTTCCTCTTCTTCGCCAACAGCGGCGGTGACATCGCGGCGCAGGACGCCTGGGCCGAGTTCGTCGGCCGGCATCCCGGGACCGCGTACAACCTGGCCTGGTACGGGGGCATGCACCCCGTCTCGTACAGCGTCGTCTCGCCGTATCTGATGTCCCTGCTCGGCGTCCGTACGACGATGATGATCGCCGGGACGGTCTCGGCGGGGCTGACCTCGCTGATCCTTTACCGGGTCAAGGCGGTGCGCAATCCGCTGGCCTGCTCGATGGCGGGTGTCTTCGCCTACCTGTGCAACGCGCTGTCCGGCCGGGTGACCTTCGGGCTCGGCATGATGTTCGCGGTCGGTGCGACGGCGGCGGTGTTCTGCTGGCCGTACCGCTGGCGGTACAAGCGCTGGGCGAAGGCGGCGGTCGCCGCACCGCTCGCCGCGCTCGCGACGGCGGGCAGCCCGGTGGCCGGGCTCTTCCTCGGGGTGGTCGCGGCCGCGCTGTTCCTGAACAAGCGGCGCCCCGGCGCGTACGCCCTCGGGCTGGCGCCGGTCGCGGTGGTGGCCCTGTCCGCGTGGCTGTTCCCGTTCTCCGGTACGCAGCCGATGTCGATCGCGACGCTGTCGGGGCCGTTCATCTTCGCCGGCCTGGTCTTCTTCCTGGTGCCGGGCGACTGGAGGACGGTGCGTACCGCGGCCGCCGTGTACGGCATCGGGACGCTGTTGACGTATGTGATCGACTCGCAGATCGGCTCGAACGTCTCGCGGATGGCGATGCTGTTCGGCGGAGTGGTGCTGCTCGCCACGCTGCCGTACACCGTGCCGCGCTCCCGTAAGTGGTACGCGCTGGCCATCGCGTTCGCCGCGCTGAACTTCTGGATCGGGTTCAAGGGCGTCGACGACATCGTCCGGACCGCGCCCACCGCGTCCTGGGCGCGCGAACTGGCTCCGCTGGTCGACCAGCTCCAGAAGGCGGGTGCGGACAGGGGCCGGGTCGAGGTCGTTCCGCCGAGCAGCCACCGGGAGGCGGCGGCCATGCTGCCGTACGTCAATCTGGCCCGCGGCTGGAACCGGCAGGCCGACATGGAGCGCAACCCGCTCTTCTACGACGACACCCTGAACGCCATCAACTACCGCCAGTGGCTCGACCGCTGGGCGGTGCACTACGTGGTGCTGCCGACGGGCGACCCGGACTCCAGCGGAGCCGTCCAGGAGGCGGAGCTGGTCGGCAAGGGGCAGCCGTACCTCAAGGCGATCTGGGCCGACGCCAACTGGCGGCTCTTCGCGGTCGACAGCCCCGTGCCGATGGCCGATCCGCCGGCGACGGTGGACGAGGCCGGTGCGGGGGAGCTGACCATTCACGTGAAGAAGGCGGGCCGGGTCCTGATCCGTATCCCGTACTCGCGCTGGCTCGCCGTCGTCGACGAGGAGGGGCGGAGCCTGGAGCGGCCTCAGGAGACCGAGGCGTCCAAGGAACGCGCGGACGAGGACAGCCCGAGGTCCTTCACCAACGCCAACGGCTGCCTGATCAAGCTGGACGAGGACGAGCACGGCGACGAGTGGACGGAACTGCTGGCACCGCGCCCCGGCGTGTACCGGCTGGGCGCGCCCTACCAGTTGTCGCCCGGGACACCGTGCCCGGACGAACTGCGCTGACACCCGTCACCGGTTCCCGCACCGCGGTACGGGAACCGGCCGGACCAATTCCGTACGAACTCTCCCTGCGGGCACGCGGCACTGGCATGGTGTGCTGCCATGACGTGCCAACAGTGCGGCGGCGAACGACGTGGTGCGCTGCCCGGTATGAGCTGTCCCGACTGCGGCTCCGTGGCGCGCTCGGGCGGCGGCGACGGTACGTGGATCGCCCGGGAGACGCTCGCGGGCCGGATATCCACCCTTCCCGGGAGCCGGAAGGCCTGGCTGGCGGCGGGCGTGGTGGTGCTGACCGGCTCCCTGGTCACGGCGGCGTCGCTCATCGCGTCGGCTGGCGGCGAGACCCGCACCGGGGCGGTCGGCCGGGCGGGTGCCGGGGCCGGTGACCGGGTGGGCGGCGCCCCCACGAGGATCAGCCCCTCGGCCGCCGGACCGGCCACCTCCCCTTCCCCCTCCGCCTCCCCCTCCACCTCCTCACCGGCCACGCCTCCCGGCCCGTCGGAGCAGCCCGCCTACCGCTACACGGCGTGGGCGGGGCCCGGCTGCTCGACGGGGGAGTACCGCGAGTACGGGCGCTTCGAGAACGGTGACGCGGGCTGGTACACGGTCGCCTCGGGCGGCTTCCGCGGTGGCACCTGCGACGGGCGGTTCAGCGCCGTCCCGATGTCCGGCAGCCCGGACGAGGACCGCGGTTCCACCGCCACCTGGTCCTGGCACCTGGGGTCCGGTTTCCGGGAGTGCGCGCTGATCGTCTTCGTCCCGCGCTCGGACCGCGACCGGGACGTCGCCGGGAACCCCACCGTCTACCGGGTGCTCTCCGATCCCGCAGACGCGGACTCGGCGTACATGGGCTTCGCCGTGCGGCAGACCGTGCACCGGGGCAGCGCGGTCGACGTGAACAGCTACCCGGTGAAGGGCGACACCTTCGCCGTCCAGTTGATCGACCGGGGCCGGGACTGGGGCGGCACGCAGGCGGCCGGTGCGCACCATGCGGCGGCGCAGCTGAAGGCCTCCTGCCGCTGAGAGGGATGATTTGTTGATGAACACCTCAAGGGCTGACTGGCGCAACACGACGCACGACTGGGCGGGGGCCGTCGATCCCGGTCATCTGGAGGGCATCCGGCGCGACCCCGCCGTGTTTGCCCCCGGTGGCGCGGGGCACCTGATCCTCGAAGTCGTCGCGTATGCCGCCGACGAGGCGGAGTGCAACGGCGGGGGCCGCGCCCTCGTCACGCTGCATGCCGACGGTTCGGTGTCCGTGGCGGACGACGGGCGGGGCACCGACACGCGCCGTGACGAACGGGGCGAGCTCGTGAAGAAGCCCGTCATGGCCACGAAGGACCTGCGGTTCTTCGACCTTCCCGAAGGGCAGACACTCCCCGAAGCGCGGACACTCCCCGAAGCGCGGACACTCCCCGAAGCGCGGACACTCCCCGACGGGCACCCGCGGCGGGGCATGTCCGTCGTCGCGGCGCTCAGCGAGCACCTCGTCCACACCAACCGCCGCCGCAACGGCTCCTGGACCCAGCGCTACGAGCACGGCGTCCCCGTGACCGGTCTGGACCCGGTCGACGACGACGGCTCGACGGGCACCCTGGTCCGCTTCCGTCCGTCCGTACCGTTGCGTGCGGCGGCCGGTCAGGCGGCGGACGAGCTGACGCGGTGGGCGTCGTCGTGGCCGTACCTGACCGTCGAGGTCGTCGACGACCGGCGCGAGGGCTGACGCCGAGAGCCCCGTACTCGACCACCCACGCGCGCAGACACGAGACAAGGCAGGTCCGACCATGCCGGCACCCTCCGGGTTCCGTTACGAGTCCCATGCCGACGGCACCGTCGTCATCACCCACCGCGACCGCAAGGCCACGACGCTGCGCGGCGACCGGGCGGCGAAGTTCGTGGCCGAGGTGGAGTCGGGCGACGCCCAGGCCGTGATGGCCCGCTGGACGGGCGCGTACAAGTTCGGCAACGAGCGCATGGCCAGCAACCACCCCAGGAACCAGGGCAGTTGACCGGGACGGCACCGTCCGGCGGCCGTCCCGGCGAGGGACGCTCCCACCGGTCAGGTCCCGGTGCCGCGCTTCGCGAGCATCCTGCGCTGCACGCGCCGGCCCTGCGCGACCGCCAGCGGCAGGGCGCGCAGCCCGAACCCGGGGAGGGCGTCGGCCAGGCGCGCCTGCACGCCCCGCCAACCGGGCACCGCGACGACGGGACGCGGGCGGTCCAGCACCTTGCGTACCGCCGCGACCACCTCCTCGGGCTGGAGGAGCTTGCCGGAGAAGGACAGCGCGGAGGCGGGGTCGCCGAGCTTGTCGTGGAGCATCGGGGTCCAGATCCCGTCGGGGCAGACGCAGGAGATGTCGATCTCCTTGATCCCGGCCAGCCGCAGGTCGGCGAGCGTGCTCAGGCTGAAGCCGATCGCGGCGTGCTTGGACGCGGCGTACACGGCCTCGCCGGGCACCGCCGTCAGCCCCGCCAGCGACACGACGTTGACGATGTGGCCGCCCGTGCCCCGCATCGCCTCGATCGCGGCGACCGTGCCGTTGACGGTGCCGAGGGCGTTGACCTTCAGCATCAGGCGGCGGACCTCGGGCGGCTGCTCCCAGGCCGGTCCGGTCACGAGGACGCCGGCGTTGTTGACCCACACGTCGAGGCGGCCGGTCTCCGTCACGACACGGTCCCGCGCCGCGGCGACCTGGGCCTCGTCCCGTACGTCGACGGCGGCCCACGACACATGGGGGCCCGATCCCGGCCGCCGTGGCGCGTGCCGCGTCCCCGTCGACGTCGGTGGCCAGCACCCGGTGGCCGTCCGGGGTGTTGAGCGCGAGGGAGTGGTTGCCGTCGGTGTGCCCCGGGGGCCACAGCGGCGCGACACCGGGGCCGAGCTCGATGTCCCCGTCGAAGGTGATGAACCTCGACGGGTCGACGCCGCCGAGCCCGCCGTCGACGTACCAGGCCCACTGCATCGGGTGGAGGGACTGCAAGGTCGCCAGCTCGCGACGCCACCGCGTCCCCGCGGATCAGCGGGGACGCTGCGGAATTCCAGTCCGGCGTCGCGTACGAGGGGCGCGAAGGCGTCTGTCGTGGCGAGGACGACGTCGTGCCCGGCCCGGCGGAGCTCGGCGTCCAGGCCGGTGTAGGGCGCGATGTCACCACGTGATCCGGCCGCTGCGATCAGGGTCCTCACCGGTCCGCCTCCGTGTCGGTACGGCCGCCTGCGCGGCGGGCCGCGTTGGCGTGGACCGCCTTGTGCGTGTAGGCGGCCAGCCCTGGGCGTTGCTGGGACGGTGGTACGACCGGGGCGAAGGCGCGCAGGTCGGCGAGGAAGTTGTCCGCGATGCGCCGGTGCATGTCGGGTGGGCAGGAGGTGAACCAGCGTGAGACGTGCAGGCGGTGTTCCTCGGCGAGATCCATGGCCCGTTCGCCGTCGCTCGGCTCCCCCTCGTCGAAGGCCGCGAGCAGTTCCGCACGCCAGGCGGTGGCCTCGCCAATGAGCTGTCGCCAGTCCTCCTTGGTGTGGGCGGCCGCGCGCGCCATCGCCTCGTGCTGTCCCTCCGACTGCGCCCACTTCTGCTCCGCGTCGGTGGCGTAGCTCAGGTCGAAGGAGATCTCACCGAAGACCTCGAAGCGCTCCTCGGGGGTCAGGGCCACGCCGGTCTGCTGGACCTCGATGGCCCGTTCCGCCACTTCGGACAGCCGCTGAAGCCGGGCGATCTCCTCGCCCAACTGCCGCTGACGGGCGCGCAGACGGTCCAGCGCGTTCGCCTGCGGATCCTCGAAGACCGCGGCGATCTCGACGAGGGAGAAGCCGAGCTCGCGGTAGAAGAGGATCTGCTGGAGCCGAACCAGGTCGGCGTCGCTGTAGCGCCGGTATCCCGAGTGGCTGCGGCCGCTGGGCGACAGCAGCCCCGCCTTGTCGTAGTGGTGCAGCGTACGCACCGTCACCCCGGCGAAGGCCGAGACCTGTCCCACGGAGTAGCTCATGCACCTGCCCTTTCGTCGGACACAGCCTCAAGCCTGACGTAAGGGGAGGGTCAACTCGCGCCGGCCGCCTCTTCGGAGGTCCCGGCCGGTGGCGCCGTGATCCGTGATCCCTGATCCCTGATCCATGATCCGTGGGCCGCGCTCGACCCGGCCTGTCAGACTGCGGTCGTGGAAGAGACCTACCCGTTGTGGCTGGCAGCCGCACCGAGTCCCATACCCGAGGACGAGGCTCGGATCTATTGGAACGGCAAGGACGATCCGACCCCCGCTCTGGACGAGGCCTTGCGTTGCGCCTCCTACCTGTACGCCGGTTCGTGGAGCGAGGAGCACGAGCCGGAGAACCTGCACGCAGGTAAAGGGCACTCTCCCGCCAACCGGCTGTTCAGCTGGCTCTTCTACATCGGAACCATTGACCGCTATCAGGCCCCGTTGCTCGACGAGGAACTGCTGGCCCGGCTGGTCGACCTCTACCGTGCGCGCCCCGGTGACCTGCCGGCCGATGTCATCGAGCTTCCACGGTTGGAGGGCTTTCTCCGCCGGCACTCGGGGCAGTACCTACTCCCTCAGGAATCGGCCCGGGAGTAACCGCCGCTGTTGATGTCGGACGCGGATGCCACAGGGGCCTTGCCTACTAAATTTAGTAGGCAAGGCCCCTGTGTACTGGTGCCCCCGGCAGGATTCGAACCTGCGACACCCGCTTTAGGAGAGCGGTGCTCTATCCCCTGAGCTACGAAGGCGGGGATCTGTACAAAAATGTGTCTAAAACGGCGCAATTCGCGGAGCCGATTCTTGACATGCTTTGGACAGGTTGGTGATCGACCTGTGATGGTCTGCTCGCCGCCGCCAGTGTAGCGGGTGGCGTGCTCGATGTACGGGGGGTGTGGCGGGCTAGGGATCTTGTCCTGGGCCCGGGTGCTGGGGTGGGGGGCCTGTGGAGGGTGTCAGGAGTGGAGGGCGTTGAGTGCTCGGGTGATCGAGTTGTTCAGCCAGGCGTAGCCGAGGTAGATCAACAGGGCTCCTCGGGCGCCATATGCCGGGACTCGCTCATGGGGGTAGGCCTGGTCGAAGCGGGAGTGGATGGACTCGCTGTCCTGGCGGAAGCCTTTCAAGCGGCGGCCGGCGGGGGTGCCGGGAGGTACCTGGCGGAGGTGCTCGGTGCGGTTGAAGCGCTGCTTCTTCGTCTTCGGGTCGACCTGCCTGTCCTCGTCGGTCTCGTCGACGCGGATCCGGAGCTGGTGTGTCTTGGTGGGGCAAGGGATGGCGATGCGATGGTAGAAGCGGGTGCTGTTCTTTCCGCCACGGCATTCGAGTTCTTCGACGGGCAGAGGAGTGTAGAGCGTCTCGTTGCCGTCGATGAAGCGGCGCTCGCACACTCTGCCCTCGGCGACGTAGAGGTCGTGGGAGCAGGGGCTGTCCTTGTCCTTGTACCGCAGGAGTGACTGGGGTGTGAGCCCGTCGTGCTGTGGGGTGAACACAACGAGGCCTTCGGCGATGAGGGGTGCGCGGTGCCTGCCGCGCAGGGCGGCGTCGTAGGTGACGGCCTTGGTGCCGGGGGCGCGTTTGAGGATGCGCTTGACCATGGCGACCAGGGCGACCCCTTCCGATTCGCGCTCGGGGTCTTCCTTCACGGATTTGTGGCGGATGGATTCCAGGGCGAGGATCACGCGACTGTGGGGGGTGGCGGCCAGGCGTACGGCGGTGGAGAGGAACTTGTTGCCGTAGACCTGCTTGCCGCCGCCTTCGATGCAGATGCCGGCGTCTTCGTCCACGCGGCGCCGGCGGATCTCGCCGGTTCTCTTGTCGACTGTCTCGTGTTCGGAGTGCCCGGAGGGAGGTCTTGCGACGGTGGCGTCTCCGTGGAGGACCTGCTGGCGCTCGGGGCGGACGCGGCTGGTTCTATTGCTGGTTTCGCAGAGCATGCCGTGTGCGAGGGCCTGCTCAACCCACAGATCGCTGCTGATGTCACGGATCTCGTCGTGAGCGGGCTTGAGGTGCTGCCTGAAGTAGTGATTCCAGTTGCTGCGGGTGGGGCCGGTCGGCCTCAGCGCGTCTGCGGCCTCGTCGCCCGAATGTGTACGGATCGCTGAGCGGATGCGCTTCCACCAGTCCTCATCCTGGAAGTGGGCAGCAGTCGCGCGTGCGGAGCCGAAGACGGAGATCGAGCACAGGAAGATCAGGTAGATGACGGGGGGATAGTGCGGAGGTCGGCCGACCGCTCGCGGCCCGGGCAGGGTATCGGCCGCGGCGTAGAGGTCCGGGTTATTGATCAAGTAGGCGAAACGGCGGTCGGTGATCAGGTGCGGGGCTTGCGGCCCGTGCAGTTCTGGTGGGTCGTTCTTCGCTCCGAAGGTGTCGTCGGGGATCGTTCCGTAGATGTACGGCGGCGGGGTGTTCTTGGGCTTGCGGGTGGTCTTGGACGTGCGCTTGGGGCGTGCGGCCCTGTGGAGTGTCATCGCGGATCTCCGCCGATCTTCCAGACAAGTCCGGCGAGGTCTGCGGCGTTGTCTAGGGAGGAGAGCCCGAGCCTTTGGGCGACTTCGGAGATCTGGCCGGTTTCCAGCAGCACCTGGCGGGCGACGTAGCGGGTGATGTCGCGGGGTTCGACCCGGCGGGCGACGGTGGCGAGGCCTGAGAGCCTTGCGATGTCGTTGAAGCCAGCGCCGACGCTGGCCTGCGCCGCGTACCGGGTGGAGGCGTCGCTCGTGACAAGGCGGCGCCGGCCCGGCCGGTGCTCGGCCAGGTAGGCGGTGCGCAGACGGAGGGCGCGGACGGCCCAGGGGCTGAGCGGACAGGTTCTGGAGGTGGTGCGTGTGCTGCCTTCGGTGGTCACGGAGGCTAGTGAGAGGTCCAGGTCGCCGGGGGTTGCCTGAGCGGCCTCGGCGCTGCCGAGGCCTGACAGCAGCAAGGCCAGCAGGGCAGCATGCCGGGTCGCAGGCATGCCGCGTTCGGAGTGGAACTGGAGATCCTCGATTTCCGCGCCGGTCAGTTCGGCGCCTGTGCTGCGAGGCGGCCGCGGGATGGGAGGGGAGTCGAGCAGGGGCACGGCCTGGGTCATGCCGAGGGCCCGGGCGTGCGCGAAGAGGGAGGCGAGGGCGGAGCGGCGCTGCCGCCGTGTGCCGTCCTTTGGAACGAGGGTGATGTTGTCGTGTCGGTCATGGCCGGGCGCGTCCATGAACGACTCGGTCAATTGGCCGGTGACATCATCCATTCGGTGGATACCGTGGGCGTCGGCGAAGACGTCGAATCGTTCACTGATCTGGATGTAGAGGTCGACTGTCTCGATGGCCATGTCGCCGTCGGCTGCCTGCTGCAGCCACTGACGGCTGACTTCGAGAAGCACTCGGCGGATGGTGGGCCTAGCCATGCCGGACCACTCCCTGAAGAGGGCCGGAACTCGCGCGAACGTGGGCAGGCGCGCGATTGATCGCGCTACGGTGGTTGTTCCTCGCCTTGTGTGAGGACATGCCGAAGCCCCTTCCTGCACGGCACTGCCGGGCGGGTCGTCGGGTGGAGGTGGGAGTCCGGCAGCGCCGCACCGGCCAAGGAAGCTGGCGCTGCCGGACTGTTTTTTGTGTCCTGGGGTTTAAGCGACGCGATGGCCCCGGAGTTTGGCGGTGAGGGCCGTGACGGCTCTCAGATGACTGTGGAGTTCGAGGACCTCCGCCGAAGTCAGACGAGTCAAGTCCGCCAGCAGAACCGGTGGCAGCAGAAGTGACAAGAGATCCTGATCGGGTCCCGTTCCCTCAGGCGGCTGGCCGCCGACTGCCTCGGTACGCGGACGAGGTACCTCCGTCTGCAGTTGCTCGCCACCGTCCCGCACCCCCTCGGAGTCAGGCTGTCGGGTACTGCCGGACTGACACTCGTCCTGAGGCAACGGTTCCACGGCTGTACTCGACTCGTCGTCCTCGTTGACAGCCTGCGGTGCCTCGTGAGGCGTGTCGGTGCTTTGGGTGCCTGTGGGCGGGGCGTCTGTGTTACTGGTGCCCTCGAAATAGTTCAGCTCACCGGACCCCTCCACCGTGACGAGACCGGTCGCGACCATCAGATCGAGCAGAACGTGGGCCTGCTTGATGCGCTCAGGCCCGGCTTTTGCCGCCACCATGAGGGCGGCTACCAGGCCCTCACGGGAGACGGGGCCGTGCCGGCAACGGTCCCTGACCGTTCGCGCGAACCACTGCCCCCTCCACTTCGTCCTCAGCGCTTCAAGCCCTTCGGCTTCACTGCGCGCGAAGGCGCGGGCGATGTATCGACCCTTCTCGCTGGGCAGATATGTCGCTCGCCGGTGCCCCTTGGTGAGCAGTCCGGTGTTCATGATGAACACCGGCACCAGCCCACAGTTTTTGACGTAGACCCCAGTCGCCGCTGCCAGTTCTTCGGCCCCCACCGGGTCGACCGCCGAGCAGGCAGCCACGGTGACCAGGAGGTATTGCTCCGCCCGCAGTTTGGGCGACGGCATCAGCCGCTCATCAGACCTCAGTCTGGCGCGGCCGTTGATCGGCGGAGTCCCCGCCTGACGAGTCGACACTGTAGATACCAATCCTTTCAAACGGGCTGAGATGGAAGCGCGGCCAATCATGGGTTGCTATTGTTCTAGCAGCCCATGATTGTGAGGGGTGCGCAAGTCGGCATCCCGTCCGTCACACTGGTCGCATGCCCGGAGGAACGAGACGTGGAAAGAAGCCGCGCGACTATGCCGTGTCCGGCCACTGGCCGTACGCAGTGATGGACAGCGCCCGGCAGGCACAGGTCGGGCAGGCCGTAGCCCGGGCCCTGGCGGAGGCGATGGAGCGGCGCGGCTTGTCGGCCAACGCGCTGGCGACTGCGTCCGGTGTCAACCGGCAAGTCATTTCCAACATCCTTGCCGGAACCGTTTGGCCCGACATGTTTACGCTCGCAAGCATCGAGGAGACGCTTGACGAGATGCTCTGGCCACGTCATACCGATTGGCCTGCAGGCGATGACGGTGCCCGTCACCAGCCCATTCCCTCGCATCGGCGAAGCGGCGAGGAGTAGTAGCCGGCCGGGTTGGATAGCCGGGAAAATTCCGATGATGCGCCTGTCATGCGAGGGTCGGCCTCTCGATCGGGGGAACGCAGGCCGAACTGGCCCCTCGCCCGGGAATTGCCCGGTAGCGTGGAGGTACGGCCCAGAGTCGTCAGACCGCCTCCCGCGTTGATGCGTCGGCCTAGGAACCATGCCAGCGCGGGAGGCGGTCGCCTTGGGGTGCCTCTAGGCGGCCTCCGTTGACGCGGCCGCGACGAAGTAGCAGCGACGACCATCATCCGTGTACATCTTCGCCACGAGTTGCTTCTTCGCCAGATCGTCCATGAGCGTTCGCGCGCGATTGTGCGCTTTCCCGTCGGCCTTGGCCTCCTGGCCTTCCAGCCGTACCGCGAGCAGCTTCCCGGTCCACTGCAGCGTGGGCTCACTGTTGATGATCTGCATGGCCTGCATGCCGCGAGGGCCGAGCTTCGATTCGTCAAACGCTGTCGAAGCCTTGCCGGTGCTGCCTTCTTCAGCCGACGTGGCCGCCGCATCCGAACTGTCCGCAGCCTCATCGGCGCAGGCGTCGGTCCCCTTGCATTCGCCAGGATCCGGCAAGTCCTTGCAACCGGCCCCGCCCTCGCGCTGCCCGCTACGAAGAGCGGCTCCAGCCCGGGCCGCCGCGTGGAGCGTCTCCTGAACGCGCAGCGCCTCCTCGCGAGTGAGCACCACCTGCTGGCGCGCAGAGCGCACCGCTTGCTTCTCAGCTTCCAGCGCTGCGACTCCTGACCTGAGCCGGTCGAGCATGGCGTCGTGCTGAGCCAACTCGGCATCACACTGGTGAATCAAGGCACCCATATCCACCGCGACCCAGCTGGGATTGGCGGACGCGGCGCCACTGTCGGTGGGCTGCATGGCGATCACCATAGGGCCTCGACAGCACCGGCCCGCCCGCTTTGATAGTCATTGGGGGATCCGCTGGCAGCCCAGGGCGCGTCGGAGAGGCCGGGAGCGTGGCGCCGCAGGCCCTGGAAACCGTCAAGAGAACGGTATCTCTGACCTCGTGTGACGCCCCGGGAAGCCTGATGCGACCCCTGTGCGCGAGTACTTGAGAACCCGACCACAGCTCAGTCAGTGAGAGGCACTCAGGAGAACTGCCCAGCCAGGATTCCCTAGGCGGGATAGGAGACAGCCGCCGGAGAGCTCGCTCGACCAGATGGCTCCTGACACAGGGAAGCGGTGACAGGTGATCACGTCCTGAAGGGTTGAACACCACCTGGGCTCAGCAATCGTGAGCAACCGCGCGTGGGTCCTGAGAGGCTCGTTCTGACTTCACTTCCCGACCCCTCAGTCCCCTGATTCTCGCCTCACCCTATAGAGGGGCAAGAGGGGGTACGTAGGTGACAGAAGGAACTCGCGTTGCATCGTGATGGGCGCAAGCCCTACATGAGTTCCGGTCAGGCATCCCGCGTTCTCTACGGGCCCCTGGCCTCCAGCGTCTATGTCCCGCCTGGCACGAACTTTGGCAAGGACAAGGGCGTGTGGTGCCCTGGCTGCCCGATTTTCACTCCGAGCACCTTCCTCGCCGTGTACAGGACCGTCCGTGTGATGCGCCTGCTGAAGGGTGGGGTAGCAGCCAGCCGAGACACGGTCTGGACTCAGCTTCGCAAGCCCGATAGCTGCCCTGAACCGGTACTTGCCACCAGGTTCGCTATCGCCGCCAACCGCAGTGCCGTTACCAGGCATGGGAGTGGGCCCACGCAGCTGACTACTGCGCCGTCTGACTGAACGATGAAGGCGAACTCCACTTGATCGACGGCTCATGCGCGCTTGGCGAGGCCGCCAGCTTGGAGGGTTGGGGTGCAACCGCGGGTGCGTCCGTCTCGATGCGCAACACCCTCTCTGTGAGGCTTGAAGGGAGACCGAGTCTTGGACCTGGAAGCCGTGAAGGCGTGCACAGCGCGACCAGCACTTGCAGCCTCCGTGCGGCCGTCCCCATTCCTGGAGTTTGACTCGGGCGCAGGCGGCCGACCAAGCCGCTGTCCTGGCCATGATGGGGGAGCAGGGCCGCCGTAAAGACGGCTGCGTGACACGGGCCACTGACCGGAAGAGAAGGGCCTGTACTGAGCTTGTTCCGCTTTGACGGACACCATTGGTGTGGTGGTCAGGCTGCGAGTGCGGTCTCGTACTCGGCGGGGCTGAGGTAGCCGAGGCTGCTGTGCAGTCGGTGCAAGTTGTACCAGCCCTCGATGAAATAGAAGATCGCGGTGCGGGCGGCGGCCCGGCTGGGCCAGGCGGAGGTGCCGAGCAGTTCGCGTTTGATGGTCGAGAAGAACGACTCGGCGAGCGCGTTGTCCCAGCACTGACCGGTGCGGCCGACCGACAGAAGAACCCCAAACTGGGCCGCCAGGGCGGCGAATTGCTGGCTCGTGTATTGACAGCCGCGATCCGAGTGGAAGGTCACAGGACGGGTGGGGCGACGCTGCCGGCAAGCAGATGTCAGCGCGTTGGCCACCAGTTCGGTCCGCAGGTGATCGGCGGTTGCCCAGCCGACCACGCGCCGGGAGGCGATGTCGATGACCGTGGCCAGATAGAGCCAGCCCTCGTCGGTCGGGATGTATGTGATGTCGCCGCACCAACGGGTATCGAGCCCGGTGCGGTCGGGCTGGAGTTCCGGACGATGAGGTCGGGACGGAAGGCGGCCGTGGGATCGGGGATCGTGGTCGCATGCCGTCGTCGGCGGTGCCGGCCTTGCAGCCCGGCGGCTCGCATCAGTCGTGCGACACGACGACGGCCGCACCCGGCACCCTCGCGCTTGAGCACGGCATGCACGCGCGGGGCCCCGTAGGTCCCGCGCGATCGCGCATGGACCTCGGTGATCTGCTCGGTCAACTCGGCATCCCGCACCACACGGACGCCGGGCAGGCCGGAGCGACGGGCATAGAAGGCGGTCCGGGAGACCTTCATCAGCTCACACGCCCGTTTGACGCTGTGACCTGCCTGCTTCTCCGCCTCGATGAACGGGTGCACCGTCACCGGGTCTCCTTCGCGAAGAAAGCCGTGGCCCGCTTGAGGACATCGACATCCTCGCGCAGCCTGCGGTTCTCCCGCCGCAACGCGGCCAGCTCCTCGCGCTCACTGCTGGTCAGCCCATTGCGCTCACCCGCGTCGACCTCGGCCTGCTTCACCCAGTCCCGCACCGCGGTCTCGGTCAGTTCGAAGTCTCTGGCGACCTGCCCGACCGAGCGGTCACCCCGCCGGCACAGACCGACGATCTCCGCCTTGAACTCCGGCGTGAACGAACGACGAGGGCGCCGAGGCTTCTTCTTCCCCATGCTCTCCATGATGGACATCCTCCCGGGGCTGGACCCCTGATCTCGAATGTCCGTCAAAGCGGATCAAGCCCAGTACACAGCCAAACCCGCAGGGCTGCAGCCCTGCGTCCGGTCACCTGGCGAAGCCCAGGTCGGTCACGTGCGACTGTGCCTACGGCGGCTTACATCACGACACTCCTCGCACCGTCGTACCGCTTGCCGTGTGGTGTTTCCCTCTGTCGCGGGCGCAGGGTGGCTACTGCTCAACCGGTCCCGGAGCCCGTGCGGTGGATCGGGGATCCAGCCCCAACGCGGGGCCGTCACCAACTCCTCCGTTAGGTGGGCGCAGGCCCCGGGTAGGTGCGCGTACCGCGTCGGCGAGATCAGGATCGTGTTCGCGGGGAAGCGCCGCCACTCCTGCCTGTGCTGCGGGCAGCCCGTCTTTCGGATACGACTCCGTTTGGCAAGCAGACGCATCCCAACCCGACGATGCATTCACACCGGTCGCACCGCTCTACCTTCACAGCCGCACCCCACCCTCAGCCCGTATTGGTGTCCACCCGGTAGACGATTTTCCCATCGAACTCCGTGAATCCCAGAGACTTGTAGAAGGCACGCGCGTTCGGGTTGTCGCGGTCCGTCATCCACTCGACCCGGCTGCACCCAGCGCGTGAGGCGGCCAGGGCGCGTAGCTCGTCCATGAGGCGGGCGCCTACGCCTTGGCGGCGGAGGGTCCCTCGGACGTAGAGCTCCTTCAGGAACAGGGAGTGCGAGGACCCCGCAGCTGGCCAAAGAAACGAGTAGGCAGCGAGCCCGACGAGATCGCCGGCCTCGTCCTCGACCAGGAGCGCGGACGCCAGGGGCGGCGACCCGAAGAGCGCCTCCTCTACCTGGGCGCGGCGTTCCTTGAGTGGCTGGATCTCGGTCGATCCGTAGAACCGTTCGATCTCCTCGATCAGTTCGGCTACGGCCACGATGTCCCGCCTGTCGGCGGGACGGATCGTCACGGTCATCGACATCTCCTGTCGCTCTTCCATCGCTTCACTCGCTCGTTCCAACGCATGATCCTGCCGTGGCGGCACGGCTCATGGCTACGGGAGCGGGGCCGCCGGGTCCCAGCCGTGCCGCTGTAGCGAGCCCTGGACATGCCGGATGAGGTACTCCAGGTCTGCGCAGTAGACGGAGGGATTCTGGTAGCCACGGGCTGTGCTGAAGCGATGCGGGAGGTAGCCTCCGCCGCACACCTCCACCAGAGGGCAGCTCTGGCACTGTTCAGCGAGCGCGACCTTCCCGTACTGCCGGTGCAGGAGCTTGGGATGGTGAAGGACCTCGTCAAAGGAATGCCTGAAGACGTCTAGCCCCAGCCAGGAGGCGCCTTCCTCAACGGACCGCAGGGTGTCCACGCCCTCGATCGTGCCGTCGGACTCGATCACGACACTCGTCGGCGGGGCCAGACCCAGGGATTCCACCGAGCCGCGCACGCCGGAGCTGAGCGCCACGATGTCCTCCAGCATCCGTATACCGTGCCTGTCTTCGGGCCGGGCGAGCCAGGCTTCGTAGACGCGGCTCATCCACACCCCGTACTCGGGCACGCTTGGATCGCCGCGGTGCGGTGGCTCGTCGTGCGTCCCGTGCGGCAGACCGAAGTCGATCACTGGAGGTTCGAACGACGCCAGGTAGTCGTGGACCTCGACCGGGTCGTTGGCCAAGTCCACGACAGCGAGCACTCCTGCGAACAGGTGAGGTCGGGACCGCAGGAGGTCGATGCCGCGTACGGCCGAGGCGGCGCTCGACCGGGAGGCATGGGTCAGCCGATGCCGATCGTTCGCGGACGGCGGCCCGTCGAGGCTGACGCCCACGACAACCTCGTAGCGCTCGAAGAGGTCCAGCCACGGCTCCGTGAGAAGCGTCCCGTTAGTCTGAAGCTCGAAACGTACCTCCAAGCTGGCCGGAACAACTTCCCGCACGGCGTCAAGCAGGCCAGCCATGTGCCGGGGGCCGACGAGCAGGGGCTCTCCACCGTGCAGAATGACATGCACGCTCGGCAGACCGTGTGCCGCGGCGTGCTCTCCGATCCTCCGCCCGGTCGCCCGCGCAACATCCACACTCATCCGGGCGGGTAGACGCTGCCACGCCTGATCTGCGGAGTTGAAGACGTAGCAGTAGTCACAGTCGATGTTGCAGCGATTGGCGACCTTGAGAATGAAGGACTGAAAGGGAGCGATGCTCTCGTGTGGCGTCATCGAGCGTGAGAGCTCACAGGGGCCAGAACCGGATCAGTGAAGCCTGGTGACCACCTTCGCCTGTACGGCTCGTCGCGGTCTGCTCGGCGGCCAATCGCTGCCGTACGCGGACAGCGACGCGATCCAGGACAACCGAGCTCTGCGTGGGTTCTGGGGCCACGGGCATCACCGGGGCCTGCGGCATGGGAACGGACGTGCGTGACAGCATTCAACGCTCCTCGTGACAGTCCGACGGCGGTTGAGTCGGCAGATTGACCCGCAACGTAGCAGTCCCACTACCTACGATGGCATGCCCAATCCGGCCACAAGCTCGGCTCACCCCGCCTGCGACACAAGCAGCCGCTCGACAGCGTCGGCCGCTCGGTTCGCGCCCAACCGCCGGTAAACGGCAAGTGCTTCGCTCAGCGAGTCCGCAGCCTGCGCGGGTCCGTCTGCCATCCAGTTGCAGCGTCCGATCCCTTCCAGCGCCCGCGCCTGCTCCAGCGGACAGCGGATCTCCTGAGCCAACCCCAGCGCCTGCTCGAAGTGTCCCCGCGAGGCGGCCCAGTCACCAGAAGCGTGCACCAGCATCCCCCAGTGGTTCAGGACCTCAGCCTCCCCGCACCGGTCGCCGAGCGCTCGCAGAATCTCCAGGCTCTGCCGGAACGCTTCGATAGCGTGGTCCTGCTCGGCGACGAGTCCGTGCGCCACACCCAAATCGCCCAGCGCGGCGGCCTCGCCCCCACGACTACCGAGGTCGCGGTACGAACCCAGGGCATCCTCCAACATGCGGATCGCCTCGGTGGCGTTCCCGTCCATGCGGTCCAGCACCCCGAGGTGGCGGATGCTGTTCGCGCGCCCGAACCGCTCGCCGAGCTCCGTGTAGTGCTCCAGCGCCTGAGCATGGGCCTCTCGAGCCCCGGGAAGGTCGCCGGTCAGCCGCCGTACGACACCGAGCTCGTTGAGGGCGTATGCCTGGTGGACCCGGTCGTCGAGCTCCTGATAGATATCGAATGCCTGACGGTGCCGACGCGTGGCCAGCTCATACTCACCCATAAGGCAGTGCACGATTCCCAGGTCCCGCAGCGAGTTGGCCTCTCCGTAGCGGTCACCCAGCTCGCGATAGATCGAGAGGGCTTCGGTCTGGTCCTCCACCGCCCCGTCGAACTGGCTTGTCTGCCGGCGCACCATGCCGAGGTCTGCGAGCGCGTTCGCCTGGCCGAGCCGGTCGCCGATGTCGCGGTAGAGGGCGAGGGCCTCGGTCTGGGCGCGGGCCGCAGCGTCGTTGTCCGCGATCATGTACGAGACGATGCCCGCCTGGTTGAGCGCGTCCGCCTTGCCGCGTCGCTCACCGACTGCCTCGTACTCCGTCACTGCCTCGTTCAGGGCTTCGATCGCCTCAGGGTAGGCGGCCATGAAGCGCCGTATGACTCCTACCTCGGTGAGCGCGCAGGCCAGCGCGCGCCGGTCACCGGTGTGCCGGGCGGCTTCGGCGGCCGCGCGGTGAAGGCTGACGGCCTGGTCCCAGGGGCCGGCCTGCCGCAGGAAGGGGGCCATGGCCGCGGCCATACGGATGACCAGTTCATGCAGCGCGAGACTGTTCGCTCGCCGGATGCAGGCAAGGACGTTCGCTCGCTCGTTCTCTAGCCAGCCCAGGGCTGTCGTACGCGACTCCATGGGCGGCGTCTCTACCTGCGCGGCGACGTCTGGTAGCGCCGGGATGGCAGCGCCACCGCGAAGGATGTGTCCATTCGCGACAGAGAGGGCGGCCAAGTAGTAGGTACACACGCGCTGAACGGCCTGAACATGTTCCATGGTGCCTCCCTCGTCAGCGAGACCGCGGGCGTAGTCGCGTAAGAGGTCATGAAGCCGATAGCGGCTTCCAGGGTGTTCGTCGATCAGATGGGCGTCGTAGAGCGCGTCAAGTTGCTCGCGCGCCGCGGCCACCGAGACTAAACCGAGCGCGGCACCGGCATAGGCGTCGAGGTCGGTACCAGGGTAGAAGCCGAGATGCTGGAAGAAGCGCTGCCCCTCCGGCCCGAGGTCACGGTAGGACAGAGCGAACGTTGCGGCGACTGCGCGCTCCCCGGCCCTGAGTTCTCCCAGCCGGTCCCGTGCTGCCACCAGTCGCGCCCGCAGGTCTTCAGCGCTCCACGACGGATGGTGGCGCAGCCGCGCCGCGAGCAACGAAACCCCCAGTGGCAAATACCCGCACAGTCCCACCAAGTCCGCGAGCACGGCATGGTCGAGCAAGTCCGTTGGCCGCCCGCTAAGGCGCACGAAGAGGTCGACTGAGTGCTCCGACGGCAACGCCGCCACCGGCAGGATCACCTCCTCATCCACAGCCATCCGCTTCCGGCTGGTCACCAGGACGAGACAGCCGCTCCCGCCCGGTAGGAGAGGCTCAAACTGGCGATAGCTGGACGCGTTGTCGAGGATGAGCAGCGCCTTCTTGTCGGCGAGCCCACTCCGCCACATGGCCGCCCGTGCCTCGGTGACAGCACCGACGTCGTCGCCGACTGGAATCCGCTGTACTGGCACACCGGTCGCTGCCAACAATGAAGCAAGCGCTTCGGTGGGCTGCACCGGGGTGCGTCCCGTCGTGTGCCCGTTGAGGTTCACGAAGAACTGCCCGTCGGGAAACCGCTCCGACAGCACATGTCCCGCGTGCACGGCGAATGTCGTCTTGCCGACCCCGGGCATCCCGTCGATCACATGCACGGGCAGTGCCGAACCGCTTTCCTGCGAGACCCTCACGGACCGGACCAGCGTCTCGAGTTCGGCGCTCCGGTCAGTGAATGCAGCGGTGTCGCGCGGCAGTGACCGCAGCACCAGTGCAGCCCCTGGAGGTTCCGATCTGTCCTCCGGCCGAAGCGGCTCATTGGACTGCGGGGGTGTCTGGGTTGCCGATAACGCGGCGAGCAGCATCGTCAGCCCGACCAAGGCCCCGCCCAGCACTGCGAACGAGAACCAGGCATGCCGCTGTAACCACCCCAACCAGCCTGGCCACTCCGACTCGGACACCGCATTCGTGACGAGTCCCACGAGCATCGTTGTCACGGCACCCCCGGCTGCCACGACACCGATCATGAACCCTCGCCGGAGTCTCATACGCTGGCCGCCCTTCCACCGAGTGGAAGGACCGAATCCGTCTTGCTACCACGGTCGCGAGACATCGAACCGAGAACAGCCCTGACCATGAAGCCCCCCGAGCCCGACACCCCAACTTCCTAAGCGCATCAGCTTTGGAGGACCTTGGTCAAGGCCGCCTCGGCCCAGTTCCAGAGGTGGGTCCGCATTGTGGCCCACGAACTCACCCTGTCAGAGCAGGCAGTGACCAGCGTGCAGGCGAAAGCGGCCGGGCGCGATGGGGGCGCCGCCTCTATCTGTGCAGGGACCGAGTTCGAGAGTCACAAGTGGGATCCCCGCGAGGGCTCCATAGATAGGTAAGCGGATCGCTGAACAGGGCGTGCCGGCCGGGCTACGGCGCCACTCTCAGTGAAGAGTGATGGGGCCATCGGGAAGCCATCCTTCGACGTAACCGGTGACCAGTGAGACGATCCCCTCCGGGGAGATTTCCCTTCTGCGCCTGCGCAGTTCCTCGATACTCCATCGGGCGTGTGTGAGCGACCGCTTCTCAATCGCCGATCCTTCGCCGTCGCTGATGTGAACGATGAAGACCCGCGAAGACGTGGCTCGGTCGAACTCCCAGTCCTCACCCGTGCGCGACTGCCGGATGCCATAGACCGATCCATAGCGTGGAGCCGCCACTTCGAATCGCTCCTGCAGAAACTGGGTGGCTGACTCCAGGAAGCTGGCGCTGGCTGTCATGCGTACCTGGGGGACGGTCCAGTCGCCGCAGCATCCGCCGCACATGAGGAGCCGACGCCGGTCGTCCAGCAGAAGGAGGTAGGTGCGACGGTCTATGCGGGGCCATGGGACCCAGCAGGCAGCGGAGGGGGGCATGCCTCAAGCTTGAGGGGTTGCTACTTGAGTAGCAAAATTTAAGCGCTGGACGGGTGAACTGTCACACAGGGACGGCTGGGCTGAGGCCGCGAGACGGTGGCGAGGGCCGGGCGCGCTAGGGGCGCTGCTCAGACCGGATTCGTGGACGATGGTTGGCCCTGGTGACGGCCGTGACCGTTGGCTGGTGCGACCCGGCTAGGAATCGTCCACTGATCGTTCCGTGGTGGTGGCCGGAGTCGCCCTTGGCGGGTCAGGAGTGGTTGTAGGTGAGGGTTGCGATGGCGTCGTGGCTGTGGATGCTTTCCATGTTCTTCGCCGTGACGGTGTGGGTGAGTCCTTTGTCCCGGCAGGTGAGGCTTATGTCCCGGATGATGTCTTCGACAAAGACGGGGTGGTCGTAGGCCTGCATGGTGACGACACGTTCGTCAGGCCGCTTGATAAGCGGGATGACGGGAGCGGAGCCAGTGGCGCGCAACAGTTGGATGATCTCGTGGACGGGCAGGGGGTAAGGGGTGTCGTCGGTGCCGGTGATCTCCAGGGTGATCTCGCTGCGCTGGTTGTGGGCGCCGTAGTCGGAGATGGCTTTGGAGCAGGGGCACAGGCTGGTGACGTGCGTGGTCACCGAGGTGGTGACAGCGCATCCGGAAGCGCTGATGCGTCCGGTGACGGTGATGTCGTGGGCCTGCCAGGATTCCCGCTGGCTGGCGGGGGCGGTGACAGTCGTGGCGATGGGCAGGGTCAGAGTGAGGGTGAGAGCCGGTGCATCGAGCAGGGCGAGGCCACGCTTGAGGGCGATGGGAAACTCCTGCGGGGTCAGCGTGGCGACTTCCTCGTGCACGAGCGCGATCATGCGGCTCATGTGGGTGCCGCGCCGGTCGGCTTGCAGGCCGACGGTGACGCTGATGTCAGCAATGCCCTGCTGTCGGGTGTAGCCGTCGTCGAAGGTGAGGGGGTAACGCAGGCCGCTGATGCCCACCTCGTCGATGGAAATGCCGCGGTGGTCGGCTTCGTTTTGGATGTCGTGCATGCCTTACACGCCTCGATAGGTGCAACCGGAGGTGCAGGTTTCCCGCACAGTGATCTCGGACAGTGCGGGAAGTTCGCCGATCAGCCGGTCCCAGATCCAGCGGGCCAGGTTCTCGCTGGTGGGGTTGTCCAGGCCTTCGATGTCGTTCAGGTAGTAGTGGTCGAGCTGAGCATCGATGGGCTTGAAGGCCCGCTTGATGTCGCCGAAGTCCATCACCCAGCCCAGTTCTGCATCGACGGGGGCCTCGACGTGCACGATCACCTTGTAGGAGTGGCCGTGGAGGCGGGCACACTTGTGGCCCTCAGGTACGCGCGGCAGACGGTGCGCTGCTTCGAAGGTGAACTCGCGAAAGATTTCCATTACTGAATTCCCAGATACTTGTGCGTCTGGAGGGAGAGAGTCCAGCGCGGGTTCTTCATGCAGTATTCGACGGTGGCACGGGTATGGGCTTCACGGTGAGCGTCATCCAGCGGTTGCAGCCTGAAGTGCCGGAAGTCCAGTTCTTCGAACTGGGCGGGGTCACCGCCGGCCTGCGGGTAGACCAGTTTCATTTCGTCACCCTGGGTGAGGACCAGAGTGGAGCCGATCTTGGGGCTGACGCATAGCCAGTCGATTCCTCGTGGGGCCGGGCGAGTGCCGTTGGTTTCCACTGCGACTTCGAAGCCGCGCTCGTGCAGAGCCTCGATGGCTTCTTCATCCAGTTGCAGCAGGGGCTCTCCGCCGGTGCATACCACGAACCGGTGGGCTCGATCGGTCGTGGGCCAGGCGGCCTCCACGGCATCGGCCAGGTCCTGCGGGGTGCGAAAGCGGCCGCCACCTTCACCGTCGGTGCCGACGAAGTCGGTGTCGCAGAACTGACAGATGGCACGGGCCCTGTCCTGTTCCCGGCCCGTCCACAGGTTGCAGCGGGAGAATCGGCAGAAGACCGCCGGACGCCCTGCGTGGCTGCCTTCTCCCTGCAGGGTGTAGAAGATTTCCTTGATCAGATAGGTCATGCTCAGGCGCTCTGATACCGGACGGGGTCCTTCACGCCGGCTTCAGCGAAGCCCTTCAGGCGCAGCAGGCAGGTGTCGCACTTACCGCAGGCGCGCCCCTGCTCGTCGGGGTCGTAGCAGGAGGAAGTAAGGGAGTAGTCCACGCCCAGTCGCAGGCCCTCGCGCACGATGTCGGCCTTGGACAGCGCGATCAGGGGGGAATGCAGGGTGATCTTGGAGGTTCCTTCCACCCCGGCTCGGGTGGCCAGGTTGGCCATGGTGGCGAAGGCCTCCATGTACTCGGGGCGGCAGTCGGGGTAGCCGCTGTAGTCCACGGCTGTGACCCCGGTGAAGATGTCGCTGGCACCGACCGTCTCGGCGAACGCCAGCGCGAATGAGAGGAAGATCGTGTTGCGGGCCGGCACATACGTGATCGGCACACCACCCTCCTCGACGTCCTCCAGCGTCTCATGCTTGGGCACCTCGATGTCGGAGGTCAGGGCAGAGCCGCCGAAGACCCGCAGATCGATGTCGGCAATGACGTGCCGGGCCACGCCCTGGGTCTGCGCTACGCGCTGAGCCGCCTCCAACTCGATGCTGTGCCGCTGGCCGTAGCGGAAGCTGAGCGCGTAGGGAGTGAATCCCTGGTCCTTGGCGATGGCCAGCACCGTGGTCGAGTCCAGGCCGCCGCTCAGCAACACGATCGCGGGACGGTCCATGCTGTCACTCCCCTATCTGCAGTCCAGTTTCCTCAGCTGAGGCAGGTGCAGCCTACCCCCCTAACTACCGGCTACAGTAACCACAACAAAAATCGAGTTACGGAAGCCAGGGGTCGAGTCGCAGTGAACGAGTTGCCCATCGTGGTCACGTGCACGGACCGGAAGGCCTCACCACCCCCCGCGGACCTGCAAGCACGCACTCTGCCCACCGGCGACCTGCCGCAGCGAGCCGCGGAATGGGCACGTCGCCTGCAGGTAGTCCAGGGCCGGCGGGCGAAACTGCAGGACCTCTACCAGGGGGATCAGTGGCGGCGTGCGCTCGCTCTCACCGACGCCGCATCTCGAGCAGGGTTTATCCCTCGCCTCTATGTAGCCTCGGCCGGCCTGGGCCTCCGGCAAGTCTCCAGCCTGGCGCCGTCGTATGCAGCGACTTTCGTACCACGACACGCAGATTCCGTGGCTTTCTCCAGTCCTGAAGCATCCCGGTGGTGGGATCACCTGCAGCACCTGGACGGCACCAGCGATCTGTCTAAGATCGCCACGGCCGCCGGACGGGCACTGGTGGTGCTGTCGGAGACCTACGCCCAGGCCATGCAGCGGGACTTGCGCGGGCTCGCGGCCGCCGACACCGATGTGGTGCTGATCGGGGGCGCTTGCGATCTGGACGGGGTGCTGCGTGTGCCGGCCAACGCCGCCCTGCGGCAGGCCCTCGGCGGAACCCTCACCAGCTTGAACGCCCGCATGGCAGCCTCCTGGCTCGAGTACTGCACGCCGGGCCGCCTCATCAGCCCTGAGGCACAGGCGCGTTGGGATGCCTGGGCCTCTCAGGCGGCCCGGCCCGAACGTTACGCCCGCACACCTATGTCGGACGAGCTGGTGATCGCCTTCATTAAAGAGATGAAGGCCCTCCACCCCGACTCCTCCCGCACTCGACTGCTGCGTCTCTTCAGAGACAAGGGGATGGCCTGTGAACAGAAGCGCTTCGCAGACCTGTACACATCAACGATTGGCCGCGGATGACTTTCACTGTGCTTAAGCGTCGGGCCCTGCGGATCGAGCAGCACCCCACGATCCCGCTGTATGTGTTCACGTTGGCGGCAGAAGAGGTGCACCAGGTCGCCGACGTCGCGCGGATCTCCCGGGACGAGGCCGGCAGGCTCATCGGCTACCAGCGCCCCGAGAAAAAGCAGCACGTCAAGCAGATCCTGGAGTATCTCGACAGTGACGAGGTCCTCTTTCCCAACGGACTGATCCTCGCCTTGCCCTCCAGTGTGCGGTTCAAGTCCAGCCCCGGCCCCAGCAGCAGCGACGGCCTGTGTACCTCTGGGACGCTGGAGATCTCTCTGCCCGATTCCCCCGATGCCCCCCGGCCGGCCTGGATCGTCGACGGCCAGCAGCGCAGCCTCGCTCTCGCACGTACCCGCAACACCCGCCTGGCAGTGACCATCGCCGGGTTTGTCGCCGAAGACCTGGAAACACAGCGAGACCAGTTCCTGCGCGTGAACACGGTCTCTCCTCTGCCGACCAACCTCGTCACCGAACTGCTTCCTGAAGTCGGCACGGTGCTGCCGACCAAACTGTCCGCCAGGAAACTCCCCTCGGTTCTGGTCGAAGCCCTCAATCAGGACAAGGATTCGCCCTTTCACGGGTTGGTGCGCCGCCCTTCCACAACTGTCGAGCAGAAAGCGGAGGCTGTCGTCACCGACAACAGCCTCACCACGGCCATACAGGAATCCCTCAACTCCCCTTCGGGTGTTTTCTTCCCCTACAAAAATCTGTCCAACGGCACCGTCGATACCGCCACTATCCGGCAGATTCTTGTCATCTATTGGAATGCCGTCCGCGACACCTTCCCGGAAGCGTGGGGCCTGCCGGCGACTCGGAGTCGGCTGATGCACGGAGTGGGCATTCGCTCCATGGGGCGTCTCATGGACCGCGTAATGATGGCCATCCCCCCTGCATCCCCCCATGCGCTCGAGCAGGCACGGGCCGAACTCGCACTAGTCGCACCGCACTGCCGTTGGACCGACGGGCGCTGGCCGGACCTGAACATCCCTTGGAACGAACTCCAGAACAACCCGCGCCACATCAGTACCCTTTCGAACTACCTCCTCCGTATCTATGTGCAGGAAAAGGCAAAAGCCGCGTGAAATTCTATTTTCCTGACAGTCAGGACCTGGTGAGTCCCACCTACGACTTCGTCAACGACGAGTACTCGCCCTATCGAGTGCGCCAACGGGACGACGTCTATGCCCACCAGGTTGTGACGCCGATCCCCTACGACGGGATCCTCGTCAGCAAGGCGGTTGTCGACGGATCCGTGAAAGGCTCGGGAAAATACTCCTCCCCGCAGCGCGAGCGTTTCTACCGGCTGGGCGTGAGAAATTTCTTCCGTCTCCCCGAAGTCTGTGCCACCATCGGTGACTGTGGAGCCTTCAACTATATAGACGAAGAGCGTCCGCCTTACGAGGTGGATGAAGTCATGGACTTCTACGGCCGTTGTGGATTCGATGCGGGAATTAGTATCGACCACATTATCTTCGGATATATTCCCGAAGAGTCTGATAAGCGGCCCGAAGATGCCTGGATCGCCCGGCAGCAAATCTCCCTGGAACTTGCCGAAGAATTCATTACCGCAACACAAAAATCAGGCGCGCGCTTCGAACCGGTCGGTGCAGCACAGGGCTGGGGCCCGCAAAGCTACGCGCACAGCGTGAAGCAATTGCAGAAGATGGGTTACCGGCGCATCGCACTAGGCGGCATGGTTCCCCTCAAATCGCACGAAATCCTCTCCTGTCTGCGTGCCATCGACGACATTCGCTCCCCGGGAACAGGACTGCATCTGCTCGGCATCAACCGGGTGGACAGCATGGAACAGTTCGCCCGCCACGGCGTGACCAGTTTCGACAGTACCTCCGCTTTCCGTCAGGCCTTCATGGATGACCGCAATAACTACCACTCGGCCACCGACTCCTACACGGCCATCAGGGTCCCCCAAGTCGACGGAAACCCCGCACTCAAGCGGCTCATCCTGTCCGGGAACGTGTCGCAGACAGAAGCAATCACCGCCGAGCGAGCCAGCCTGCGCGCCCTGCGCGAATTTGATCGCGAGGAAACATCCATAGAGGAGGTCCTGATTGCCCTCGGAACCTACGAATCCCTCGTACTCGGGCCGAAAAAGAAAAGCTACCTCGAAGTGTACGAGCGCACCCTGAGCGATGCGCCCTGGCGTATCTGCCCCTGCGCCCTGTGCGAGAAGCACGGAATTGAGATCGTAATATTCCGGGGGAGTGAGCGAAACAAGCGTCGCGGATTTCATAATTTGACCGTACTCGAAGCGAAAATGCGATCACTCACCTTCGGGTAAGATCCGCCCTCTACTTTTTATCCACGTCAGGAGATGCGATGGCCGACCGCTATGAACTCAGGCTCCCTGCACTTGAAGTGCGTCAGGGAGAGCGAAAAATCTACTGCTTCGCTGTCGACGGCAAGAAGATCCACAGCTTCGCCGCCGTCTCCCGCGTCCGGCGGGACGACAGCAGCAGCCTGCAGGGCTATCAGCGGCCCGAAGTCCTCAGCCACGTCCGGGGCATCCGCCGCTACCTCGAGTCCGACAACGCCATGCTCCCCAACGCCCTGGTCCTGGCGTTCGACGAGTCCGTCAGGTTCGAGACCGGAGCGCGCCGAGCTGCCGGCGTCGACTACTCCGTCCCGGGAGAATTGGTCATCCCCGTCGACGAATCCCTTCCCGATGAGGAAAAGCCCGCGCTGATCGTGGACGGACAGCAGCGCAGCGCCGCCATTCGCGACGCGGACCTGGCCGAATTCCCCGTCGCTGCCGTCGGTTTCATCGCCGACGATCAACAAGACCAGCGCTCCCAGTTCATCCTCGTCAACTCCACCAAACCGCTACCCAAGGGCCTCATCCACGAACTGTTGCCCGAAACCAGCGGACACCTTCCTCCCTCCTACGCCCGCAAGCGCCTGCCAGCGCAGTTGATGACCCGCCTTAACACCGACGGCAAGGGCCCCTTCTACGGCCGCGTCGCCAGCCCCACTTCCCCCCACGGCAACATCAAAGACACCAGCCTGCTGCGCATGCTGGAGCACAGCCTCTTCGAAGGGGCCCTCTACCAGTACCGCAACCCCGAAGACGGCTCCGGCGACGTCGAACGCATGCTGCTGCACCTGCGCTCCTTTTGGACCATCGTGCAGGAAACCTTCAGTGACGCCTGGAAGCTCCCGCCCCGCCAGTCCCGCCTCAGCCACGGAGCAGGCATCCAAGCCATGGGCTTCGTCATGGATAGCCTCACCGACGGCATGGCCGCCGAAGACGTCGACTGCGACCGGGTCCGGAACGCCATCCTGAGCCTGATGCCGGTCACCGCCTGGACCTCCGGCATGTGGCGCTTCCCCGACGGCGAACAGCGCCGCTGGAACGGCCTGCAAAACACCCCCAACGACATCCGCCTGCTCACAGACCTGCTGGTGCGCACCGTGCGAGGCTGACCGGCCGACTGGGTTCACTGTGCCTGGACCGGACACGGTGAATGCCCCACATCTGCCGTGCTTGCGCCCGTCTTCGGCGGCTGCCAGTTGGGCGGAGCGATCCTGCAGCGAATCCACGATGGCGCGCACCACCGACACCGACCCGGCCCTGTGGGACTCTGACGCCCGATTCGCGGGAGGTGTGTGCGGGGCTTCCGGCGGGGTCGGGGTGTGAGGTCGAGGTCGGCGAAGTGGGTGCGGCGTGTGGTGCCTGCAGGGAGCCCGGTCGAGGGGGCGTCGATGCGGTGCGGTAGAGCAGGGACACGATCATCAGGGCAGCATTACAAGTCCCCGTCGACGAGCCTGTAGGCAGGTGCCGACTAGCAGCGATGATTTTATGAGCCTCACACGCCGAGGTCGAGGCGGTCGCGGGCCGGGTGACGGCAACGTAAGCGAGGCGGGCTTCTGCCTCAAACCTTGCCCGCGCGGAGCAAGCCGTGTATTGCCGCGCGCAGAAGAGAGGCCGAACCACTGCCGTCCGCATATTCGGTAACAGCTGATTTTGCGTGCTGTGTGATGAACCCTGTGGCGGCGTGCTTGGCACAGCGGGTGGCCAAGACGATCACGTCTGCCTGTCGGGCCTTTTGACGCAGTTGGGAACTTCCTACGCTGTCGTGGGAAGCGGTCACTTTGAGGCCAGGGACAAGTTGCTGAAGCGTCTCGGTGACTCGATCCAGCACCCGTTGGTCGAGGGAGTACAGCAGGAGTTGGCGCCCCGTTGCCGCCTTGAGTTCCGCTTCGGCTTCTTGCGCTTCGCCTTCACTGGGCTGGCTCTGCCAGTCCAGTTCAATGCCGAGTTCCGTGGACAGACGGCGCGCCATGCTCAGGTCGCCGGGGTCCAAGCGCCCCTGGTGCACGCTCAGTGGTAGCAGCAGCGCCAGGGCGAAGGTCTCTCGCGCGTTTGGCTCGGGGCTGGCTTCCATGACGAGGCGGTCGGCGAAGTCCAGTGCGATGGCGGCTCGCTCGGGGGCAACCCAGCGTTCGCAGGTGTCGGAGAGTTCTTCCAGCAGTTGTTGGTAGGTAGCGGAGGAAGGACTGGACCGCAGCACAATTTCGGTTAGGGCCTGCACGGCCAGCAGGTCTCCCGGACCGAGCCAGTCGTATGCCAGCGCGCAGGTGATCAGGGCGCGTGCACTCAAGGGGGCAGGCTGGCCGTAACCGACGCTATCGATGAAGGCACCCACGTATCGCCAGATCTTTGCCTGGCTGTCGTTAGGGAGATCCTCCAGCACCGTGGCGATGTGCCGGTCGTCTTGGGCCGGTGATGGCCAGTCGGTCCACGCTTCCTGGTCCAGGATGCTGGTCAGGTTGGCATGGCCGTCAGCGACCGCGCTCATCAACTCCGCCCAGGAGGTGGGAGCTGCTGGTGGGGGTGTCGCGTCCGCGTTGTGCGTCAGGGACGCGGGGGCGGGGGGTGCGTGCGTTTCGGAGGGGTTGCTTGTTTGGTGGGTTGGTATGCCGTCCGGTTGGACGTTGCGCAACGTGGCAATAGCGTGGCGAAGGCCCAAGGAAAGGGATTCGAGCGAAGCGCTCTTTTGGAGAGTATCGAGAACCGTTTGGGTGCTTGCCAGGTCCTCTCGGCTCACAGCGGCAACGAGGAGGACGGTGAGAGCTTCGGTGGAGTATGAGGCTTGGGCTTCTTCGAAGGGCGCAAGGGCGAGAAAGCCTCGATCGCGCAAGGTTTGTTGGGCGCCTTGCAGGTCACCGCAGGTGAGTGGTTCGTGCAGGTCGCAGGCGTAGACGGCGTTAAGCACTGCTTCCTTGACGGGGATCGGCGGGTTTTGCCGCACGATGTCGCCCAGGTCGGGGTAGTCGAGCAGTTCCTGGTCGAGGCCAAGGCGGGAGAGCCGTTTGATGCGCAGGTAGGCGAGGTTGACGGCGTTGATGCCGCCTTGCGCTGCCAACTGGTCGAGTGTTGCTTGGGAGGCTGCTTCGCCGCCGGCGGCCAGGGCAGCGTCGAACTCGGCCAGGAGTCGCCCCGTGGGTTTGGTTACGCGCCACAGGCGAGGAGGGCGATTGGCCAGGGTGTGCTGCATGAGCAGGGCAACGTCGGTCAGTTTCTGGCGGTAGCGGCGGTTGGGGTGGGTTTCCAGGCGGAAGGTGGTGGCTTCGCCGGCGAGGTCCAGCAGTGCTGACTCGATCGGGTCGTTGACGTCAAGAGTGCACGGGCGCACGCCTGCGTCGATGAGGTATGTCGGTCCGGCGAACGCGGTAATGATCTGGGCCATGAGTGCCGCGTGCGCTTCGTCGCGGGCGGTGACGTAGATGGCGAAGCGGTCCTGGGCTTGCTGGTAGCGGGGCAGGACGAGGGGAATGTCAGTGCTGCGGCGCAGCAGGTCGACGAAGGGCCGGGCTCGTTCACCTTTGTGGGGGTCGGGGTCCATTCCTGGCCACGCGTCGTTGCCTGGGCCGAAGAAGCGCTCAAGGAGGTCGTTCAGGTCCTGTGTGGTCCAGGGCGGGGCGCTTTGACGTGTGGTGGTCACTGATGCTCCTTCCAACGCTGGGCGAGTTCGAGGCGTGCCTGGCCTGCATGGCTGCCTCCTACCTTGTAGGTCACGGCTTCGTCGTTTTCCAACAAGCCGCGCACGGTGAAGTTCATTGACCCGGTGAGCAGCCAGTCACGGCCACAGATGGTCTTTTCGTGGACGGAGGCGTCTTGCACCACGCGGACGGATTGGGCAGGGGTGCGGCGGTGCAATCGGGCGAGGAAGTGGGCGTTGTGGGGGTCGGGGCGGGTGACGACGGTGAGGGCGGCGCCAGCGGTCACGATCCGGGCGAGGAGGTCGGATAGTGAGCAAGCGCTGGGAGGGGTGTCGCCGAACAGGTCGTCGTATGATCCGTGGCTGTTGTCCAAGACGTGGACGTCGCTGATCCAGGGCGAGACCAGCCACATTCTGGGTCCGGGGAAGAGAAGTTCGCCCGTCAGGGCCGTGGCAAGAATGGTGTCGGGGTTTTCACCGGTGGGTCCGCCGGTTCGTACGGGGCGCTGGAGTCCATTCATTGTGTGGCCTCTCGGATGTCCACTCGTACGTGCCACTGCTGGCCGTGGCGGCTCATGCCTTGCATTTCTCCGTGTACGCGCATCGCGTCTCGGTCGATCGACAGGGCCGGCACCCGGACGATGGCGTCGGCCAGTGCGGTGATGGCTTGGGTGTCTGCGGTCAATACGACGGCGGCGTGTTGGGCTAGTGCGGTTTGGTAGCGCTCTTCCCAGCCTTCTTCCGTGACGTCGATGTGGGGCAGTTGTTCGTCGTGTGCTGCGGTGGCCAGGAGTCGGTCCAGGCTGGCGGGGTGGTCGAGATAGGGGTGGTAGTGCTGGAGATGGTGGTTGCGGGCGTCGCGGCCGCGCGGCCAGAGCAGGCTGAAGGCCTGGTCGGCGGTAAGGCGCGGTCCCGGGCCGGTGGGCATGCGGCCTGATCCGACGGCGTAGGCGATGACGCGGGCGTCGACTTCCACGCCCAGGCGTTGTTCCAGGGACTGCCATCCTTGGACCAATGCCAGTGTGCTGGCGTCGGTGGCGGGAGTGCTGCCGGGGCGCAGCAGTCGGGTTGACAGTGCTGCCACTGCGCTGTGGCGTGGTGGGCCGTCGATGTCCCTCCAGGCCTCGCGCAGTGTTGTCAGCGCTTGGTTGGATTCAGCGGCTGAGGTGTGGGCCCGTAGGGCTGCCATGGCACGTGCTGCTGTGCCGTTGGGTTGGGTGGTCACGTGGCGCAGGAGCCGGGTCACGGTGGAGTCGACGTATTCGTAGTCGTTGGGGGTCAGTGCTGATTCGACCAGGCGCCAAAAGCGCCGCGGGTCTTCGGCGTAGTGCCGGGAGAGCTGCTCGATGACGCCCAGGCCGCCGATCGAGGTTTCACTGAGCCAGATCGCGGCCGCGTTGTGGCTGTGTGCGGGCAGTTCCACGTCCACGATCAGGTCGCCGTCTTGGGCGTCGGGGCAGGCGCGAAGGGCGGCGCTCAAGATGGCTGCGGCCATGGTGTCGGTGTAGGTACGTCGTGCCAGGTTGGCTGTGCGCTCGGCGATGTCCGAGGCCACGAGGAGGTGTCCGGCGCGGTCGAGTGCTTCGATGACAACGGGGTGTTGGCTGAGATCGGTGAGGGTGGCGATGAGGCGTTCGTTGCTCTGTGCGGGTGATGTAGTTGGGTCGTCGCGGTAGAGCACGCTGAGGATCTCGCCCAGGTCGTCTCGCCAGGTTCCGGTGGCGAGTGCCTGGCGGATCGATGCCGGGGTAGGGCTGCTTTCTGCCAGGCCTCGCAGGGAGAACGACGTCAGGTAGACCAGGGCCAGCCAGCCGCGCTGGAATTGGTTGGTCACCTCGATGAGGGCGGCGTCGCTGTCGACGGTGTGGAAGAAGGCGAGGGTGCGCCATTGGGGCGAGGTCAGATACTGGGCGACCTGGGGGTGGCTGGTGTCGAGGGGGGCCAGGGTGAAGGAGGCTGCGTCCACGTTCAGTCGGAAGCCGAGTGCGGCCGGTTCCCCGTTCAGGGTGTAGCGCACGGTGCGTGCGTCGGTGGTGCCCCCGTCGTAGCTGACCTCAAAGCGCGATCCGCATGTCATGCGGCGCACCTCGATGGGGTTGCCTGCCTCGTGGGTGGCGAAGCCCACGCTGGCGATTCGTTGTTCCCAGGGCGAGGGGTGGGGAATATCGGCGGGCAGGGGGCGTGCGCCGGCTTCGATGACGAGTTGTGAGCCCCACAGAGGAAATCCTTGGGACCGGTCGGCGACCTGCTTGTCCGGCTTGCTCAATTGCAGTCGGTGCGGGCGAAGGACGTCGACGTCGGACGATCCTTGGCCGGTGAGGGTTGGGGTCCAACGGCCTTCGGCGGTCGAGACGGGCACGAGG
Organism: Streptomyces sp. NPDC050422; assembly: GCF_044458665.1. Classification (NCBI taxonomy): domain Bacteria; kingdom Bacillati; phylum Actinomycetota; class Actinomycetes; order Kitasatosporales; family Streptomycetaceae; genus Streptomyces; species Streptomyces sp. NPDC050422. Next base: position 181,604 of record NZ_JBITIE010000007.1, on the reverse strand, counting down.
CTGCTGTCGAGTTCCAGGGTGTCCTGGCCCAGCGGCGGGATGGGCAGCCAGGTGCGGTGGTCGTCGTGCTGGTGGCCATAGCGGCGGCTGATTCTTCCCGGTACGGCCTCGCGCAGGGCTCTGGCGATCGGCAGCAGTTCATCGGCGCTGTTCTGCTCAGCCGTGTGGGCTGTGGGCTGCGCAGCGAAGGGCAGAATCAGTGCGACTTCGGGCACGTTCAGGGGGTCGAACAGGGTGCGTGTGACGAACTCCGGCAGCATCGCTCTGGGTTCGGCGCCGGGGTCCTTGTCCTGGAGGACTTGCCAGTCGTTCTTCAGTCGGCGCAGCGCGGTGGGAACGACGCTGAGTAGCAAGGAGCGCGGCTCTTCCCAGAGCAGGGCTTGTACGTCGTCGGCGCCCAGGTGCAGTGACGCCTTGAGGTGGCGGGCCAGGTCGTCTTGGAGAGTGGGAGTGGTCAACAGACTCTCCAGCAGGCGCGCCAAGGCTTCACCGGCGGCTTGCTTTTCCTTGCTGCTGCTTCCCCCGCTGGGTGCGGTCAGCAGCCCTCGAGGGTCGGCCCACCAATGCTTGGGGCGGATCTTGCGTCCGGCCCAGTCCAGCAGTGATTGCGTTCCTTGAATCTTGATGACGAAGCGATTGTGGACTGGAAGGTGGCGTGCGGGTACTTCGGGCTGAAACAGCGCTTCGTAGGCCTGGTAGGCCAGACGGTCGCGACCGTAGTCGGAGAGGGTGATGACGGTGAGGGGGCGCATAGCGCGTTGGCGGCCTGCCCGGCCGCGCCGCTGGATGAAGGCTGCCGCGTCGTGGGGCGCCTTGTGTTGGAGTACCAGTCCCACGCGGGGGTCGTTGAATCCGACCTCGAGGGAAGCCGTCGCAACCGTCAGGTTCGCTTGGAGATCGACCCCAACGTCCTGGGAGGAGGTGCGTGCGATGCGCAAAGCGTGGTTGGCCCTGCCGGCAGCGAGTACATGGCCGATTTTCTCCATGAGGTCCCACGACTGGCCGTCGCGGTAGCGTGCTTGGTGCTGGGCGCGCGTCGGGGCCCGCAACGCTGCGAGAACCGGTTTTCTTCCCGGCTTGCCGTAGCGGTTCTGTCCTCCTTCGGCGTCCCTGAGGTCGTCGTAGAAGCGATTGGTGACGTCCAGGTCGTCGGTGAAGAGGAATCCGGTGGAGCCGTAGAGCGCCGCGTCCTCTTCCGGGTCGAGCATGCGTCCAAAGAGCATGGCTGTCTGGATCGATGTCGACAACAAACTGCTGCCTGCGATCGGATCGCCGCGCAAGGCCAGGGCGTATTCGCGACCCTCGTGGTCCATGCTGTCATCGGTGGGCTGGATGTATTCCACGCGGCTGTCGCGCAGTCCTACCAGGCGGGCGAAGAACCCGGCGGCATCGCGCAGGGTAGCGCTCAGGCCGACGAAAGCGACCGGTTTGCGGACAGCGTGCTGCCAACGGCGCAGCAGCAGGGCGGTTTGGGCTCCGTGGATCCCCGAGTAGGTGTGTACCTCGTCGAGCAGGACGAGGGATGGTACTGCGCCGCCTTGCCAGCCCAGCAGGCGACTGAGGCCGCCTCCGGCGCTATTCAGGTTGAGCATTTCGGTTGTAGTGAACAGCAGGTCAGGAGGTGTGTCTTCCTGAGATTTTCGAGTCAGGGCGAGGAGGCCGTGGGGGATGGTGGCACGGCAGCCTAGACAGGTCAGGCGTTCTTGATTGTTCCGGCGATCAGTATCGCGCCACAGCAGTTCGCCGCGCTCGCACGTGGGGCAGGTCAGGTACGGGCAGACGGCGCCATCGCGTGTGCGTTTCCAGGCGGTACGGGCCGTGGCGCCGGGTTCCAGGCGAGTGTCGTCTTGGCGGTACGGCGTGTCTCCGTACAGGGCTCCCAGCCGAAATGGCCGGCGTCCCAACTTCAGCAGGGCAGGCTCCAGTGAGCGTGCGGTGCTCAGTGCCTCGCGCAACTGGTCCCGTAGGAGTTCCTTGCGGGGATACAACGCGAGCGTGTGCAGGCGGAAGGTGTTGGGGCGGGCGCGCTCGGCCATGGCCGCGAAGGCTGGCAGATAAAAGGCCAGGGTCTTGCCGCTGCCGGTGCCGGCGCCCACGATGACGCCGCTGGAGTGGGGGCGTTGCAGGGCGCCGGTCACTGCCGCGGTGGCCTCGACCTGGAAGCGGGCGAGGTCGCGGGGGCCGATGTTGGTTTGCGCCACAAGGTGTTGAACGGCTCCCCAGCCTGGTTGGCTGTCCAGTTCTTTCAGTGCTGTGGTTGCTGGGATGTTGCGTTGGGGGTAGCGGCGTGGCGCGGTGTGCAGGCGGTAGTCGGCCACGAGTCGTTTGCCGCTTTGCCACCACGGTGTTGATTCATCCCGCGCTTGCCAGGGAAAAAGTTGCCGCAGTTGTGCTGCGAGTCGGACGCTCTCTGCGAGGCGTGTGCGGTACTGCGCAGGGGAGGTGTCGGGCAATTTGAAGAGCCAGGCCCGGTCGCGGAGCCCATAGAGCAGGTCCTCGCTCGACATCTGCGCAATGTCCGCGGGGGCCTTGGGCAGCAAGGTTTCTATGACGTCGAGGACTTCGTGCTCGGTCAGGGATCCGTCGGTGATACCCCACGACAGGAGAGGCAGTTCGCGGTCCTCGAGGGCGTTGAGGACCAGGTTGTAAAAGCGCGCCAGCGCAGGTGAGATCACGCTCGTCTCCTTCGGACTTCCAGGTCGCCATCGAGTTGGCACTGGCGCAGCAGCGCAATTTCTGTGTCGGTGATGTCCTTCAGTAGCTGTGAGGTGCCGGATGCCAGGCGGTCCAGGAGTGTCTGCAGTTCCGGCGGGGGGGCCGGTGCGGTGCTGAGTAGTTCGGCCAGTTCGGCGTGCGCGTTGGCAAACAGGGTGATCGCTGATGCGTCGACTTCTGCGGTCCGGGCGGCTTTGATGAGGTCTTGGTGCAGTGACTTCGCTCGGTTCTGCTCGCCGATGGAGAGCATGACTTGCCGGGCTAGTTCGAGTCCGGTTAGTTGCGTTTGCGTCCACTGCCGCCAGGCCTCCTGACTGTCCTGGGCGATGCGCTCTACTGTTTTCTGTACTGCGGTCGATGCGCGGGTGAAGGCAGCGTTGGGGGGCAAGCCGCCGCCCTCGCATTGGCGGGAGAATGTCGCTAGCCCGGAGTCGATTCCGGACAGGTCGATGTCCGGGCTTGCAGGTTGCGTCATCAGCGAGCGGGCGATACGGAGGTGGCGTTGCAAGGTGACCAGGTGGGTCCGCAAGACGATGATGCGTTCGCTGATACGCCGCGCTTCCTCCTCTCCCTTGGCTCCCTCGTTGAGACGGCGTGCTTCAGCTTGCAGGCGTTCTGCCTTTTGCAGGACAGACAAGGTCCCGCTCATCGGTCTTCTCCCTCTACGTTCAGCGCCTGCCACTCGGTCAGAATGTCCTGAACTGCCCGGGCGGCTTCGTCGCCGTGGGAGTTGGTTCGAGATTCTGCGTGGTCCAAGGCAGCGGTCAGCCAGGTGTCGCTGGCCACGAGAAACTCCTGCACGACCTGCACGGTCGCGCCGCGGTCTCGCGCGGCGGCAGTGATGCCTGCCGCGTGGCGCGCAGCATCAGTGGCGTCTGAAGCGTCGGCTTTACGCAGGTCGTCCTCGAGTTGGTTGAGGAGCTTCCAGTCGACGTCGCGGGCATCTTCCAGCAACTCGGTGATCCGCTTGAGGGTTGCCCGAGGGATCGAGATGCTCGCGTCTTCGGCTGCCGCGAGGGCGTCGCGTACTGCGGCCAGGACCTGCGCGGAAGTAGTACCGCGCGGATGATGCTGGCGAATGACATGCAACTGGTTGCGTAGGGCGGCGTTTTGGCTGTTGACGACGTCGATCCAGTTGGCGAAGTTCCTGACGGCCGGCTTCACGTGGTCCGGCGCTTCCTTCCCTTCCATCTGCCAGTCCCACTGCGTGCACGCCTGACGCAACAGCGGCAGAGCCCGGGCAGCGTCGATCATCCGCGGTTGCCCGATGCCCTGAGCCACGCCCAGTGCGTTGCGAAGCCATTCGACCAGGGCGGGCCTGTTGGGGAGGTGGTACTCCAACATTCTGTTCCATGCAGGATCGCGGTCGGCTGCGTCCTGACGCTTCCATGAACGCCCGTCGTGGAAGGCCGCCGTCAAGAGGTCGGCCTCGTCCATGCCAGGCCATGCAACGCCAGCCAACACGGCACCGATGAGCGAGGCCCTCAGTCCGAGTACCAGTTCATCGTCGGTGATCTGCAAGCTTGTTTGCAGGGCCGTCGTAAAAGACGCAGCGTAGCGGTCTGCTTCCGCGCTCAAACGGCGTACGTGCTCCGCTCGTTGCGCGGTCTGGCCGTTCTTCATCAGCAGGATGCTGTGCAGATAACGGCTGTTGCGCGCGGTCCGGCTGAGGCGAATGGGTGCGGTTGCCGCGCCGGGAAGGTTCTCCGTCGCTCCTTCGATGGAGACCACACGGGCGTTAACGGGCCACACGGCGCGGGCGGTGCTTTGAGATTGTTCCGGCATCAAGGGATCGATCCAGTGGTAGCGCTGGACGACCGCGCCGATGAGTGCGGTGCGCAGTTCCAGAGCAACGGACTGCACGAGCACCTGGTCCCGCGTGAGCCAGTCATCCACTGCTTTGAGCTTGGCCAGAAGCGATCGGGGCAGGTTTGGTTCAGCGCGGACGGGAGCGGTCGTCGACGGCGTGCTGGTGACGGTGCCCCTCTTGTCCCTTTCAGCTTTTACCTGGGTTTTCGGTGTCTGTTTGATCGCTGTGCTGTCGCCGGAGAAGGTGCGGTGTTCCAGGGCAAAGGCGTCGACGACGGCGTTGGGCAGGGCCTCGGCGTGGGTGGGGGCGTTTCCCCAAAATTCCAGGACAAGCTTGCGGCGAGCGGCGTCCAGGTGGTCCTCAGCCTCGACCACTTCCTGCACGTCGGCAGGCAGTGGGTCATCAACGGCTGCCGTGGGGAACTGATAGCGGAAGCGGGCGTCGGGGAAAGAGCCTTCCTTGAGCGCGGTCGCGTGCTCGACCAGGACAGGGCGGATCACACTTCCCAAAACGGTGCGGGGGACGAACGCGTAAGGGTCGCTGCGTGGGGCGGTGGCGTGGATGGTGCGCACCAGCGCAGACTCGTTGAAGGGGTAGAGCCCAAAGCCCTGAGAGGTTGCCCCGAACTGCTCGTGGCAAGGGGTGATCAGAGGGCAGGATTCGCAGTAATTGGCGACCTGTCCGTCGTCCGCGCTTTCCAAGGCGTCCCGTCCAAGGCGGGCAGCGTTCAGATACCGCCCGACGAACGAGGCGATCTCTTCCTCGCCTTGATCATCCTGGGTGAAGGGCACATTGAGGTTGTAGACGTATCCGGCCGTCGCCCGCACACGGGTCAGGGCGGTTTCCGGCAGGTCCTTGAAGTAACCCGTGGTGACAGCCATGAGCGTGCGGATGGGCGCCAGGCTTGCGCTGCCAAAGCGGTTACCCGCCTCGATGACCGCATCGAGAAGATCTTTCTGGACACCCTGAATGAGTGCAAAGTCTTCGATCAGCAGAACTATCTCTTTGCCCTCGCGGGCATACTCCCGCCGCACCTTGAGCATGGCGTCCTGTAGGCGGCCGGAGCCCAGGCTGGCTACCTGCTTGACGGCCGTTTCCAAATGCTGGTTCAGCAGGTCAACGGCAGCCTGCTGCGCAAGGGGGTTACCGGAGATCGCGCCGACCAGCTTGATCGTGATCTGGGCGGCCTGGTGGAGATCGAGCAGGTCGGTCGGCAGATCGTCGATGGTGAAGGCCAAGGGACGGTCTGGTTCGCTATCCGCGCGGTCATGCAGCAACTGCTCTGCCAGGGCGGTGATGAACTTGCCCTGGGCGAGCATGGAGGCGCTCACGTGGGGGTCTTGCAAGATGACGGTCAGGCCGCGGGGGCCGGCCAGGAAACGGGCCTGCTGCGGAACGTCGCGGACCGTGGTGGCGGCCAGGGATTCACTCAGTGCGTTGACTAGTCGCCTGCTGAGCGTCGCCACATCCATACTGTCGGTGAAGCGATGGATGTCGTCGCGCAGTTTGGCCAGGTTGTCGTCCTGGACGTCGGCGAGCAAGGCATCGATGACGGCACGCAGACTCGTCTTGGCCTTTTCCAGGTAGATGACCTTGCGCCTGGCCGAGTCGGGCAGCGTTTCGCCTACCCAGCGCACCAGGTGGGACTTTCCGGTGCCGGAGTCACCCACAATCGGCACCAAAAGTGCACCTGTGTCGGATTTCAGTGCAAGAAACTCATCGCGGACGGCTTTCTCGTCGACCAGGGCGCCGTCGTCCAAAACAGAGCGCCCGTCCAAGCGGGAGCGGCGAATACGCAGCGGTGCATGCGTGGCCAGGAAGACCGCTCGGGAAGGGCTGACTGCTTCGGTGTTGATCGTCGCAGCTGCCGTTTCAGGCTTCCAGCACAAAAAGCCGCGAAGGTCAGCCATTCTGGTCCTCCGAGATGACGATGTCGGACACGTAGTGGGAGGGGCGGTCGGGGTCGTGAAGGCTCAGGATGCGCTGCGCATCCGCATCCTGCTGCAGAACGAGCCAGCCCTCGTCTTCACCGCGCAGGAGGGCAAAGGACAAGGCAGGGCCAGCCGATCGTGCTCCTGGGTCGGGGATGCCCAAGGCCACGGCGTACTCACCGCCGGGAAGCACCGGTAGGGCGGTGCGCAGGGCCTGGGCGGCGTCAACGGCGTTGACGCGTTCCCCGATCGCCCACATCGTCAGCATGGTCTCTTTGATGGCGGCTGTGCAGTCCGGCGACAAGGGACCCCTGCCCGGGGTGGGCAGCAAGGGAGTCGCTCCGAGGCCCAGAGCGGGGGCCCAGTGCACGAAGCGATTCCAGCGGGTGTCATTTTTGGAAGCGGTCCCCGCTTCAGGGTTGAGGTATTCAGACTGCTCAAGCTGAGCAATATCCCAGGTGGCGGCCTCGCCCAGGGGGTCTCGGGACAAGAACCACACAAGCGTACGGGTCAGGTCCCGCGGACCGGTCTGCGCGGGATCCTGCGCCAGTCCCGCGTTGAGGTCACTGTCCAAGACAGCGCGGCGTAGGCAGGTAGCGAATGCGGTGAAGTCCGTGCCATCCACGGTCACAGCATGCCCAGCGAGCCGAATGCAGTTGTCTTCCTCTGCAATCAGTCCCAGGTCCCGCAGGGTGCGTACGGTTTGATCGAAGGTCTTGTTCTCCTTGCCCTCGGTGAGCGCGGGCGGAGTCAAGAAGGACCGTGCCCGGTCGACGGGCAGTGGTTTGCCTTCTGCGGCAAGCAGCCGAACCACGGCCCACATAAAAGGTGGTACCGAGGCTTCCACATTCAGCAGGGCCATCAGAAAGACTCCAGGGCAGTACGTACCCACAGGTGGGCACGGTGGATGGCAATGAGAGGGGTTTTGGGGCGGTCCGGATGCGTCAGGGACCGGGGATGCAGCAGGTATGTCACATCCTGGGACTCAAAGCGCATCGCTGCTTCCGGCCCCATGACGGAATCCTCCGGGTCCATGAGCCAGACCAGGGGGTTGGTGTAGCGGTCGAGGAGATCTCCGTCGGAGTCCACGATGAGGGGATGTGGGCGCATGTCGCGCTGCAGTCGTCGAGTGGAAAGGCGACTGATCCCCGGACCGCCCACGGCTGACATCCCTCGTGCCGCCAACCGCTCGAGCAGTTCGGGTATGAGGTCGTTGAACTCTTGTTGGGTTTCCCAGTAGATGGAAAGGCACGGCAAGTCTGTCCTGAAGCGCTGCAGGGGATCTGCGCTGCTGGTGGGCCAGGACGGCACCGGGGGTCGGGGTTCTACGGCCAGTCGGTAGTAGCCGGCAGCACTCCCCCGCGCGGGGCCGTTCTTGCGGCAGTGCGGGCACCCGCGGCAGGTGACTGCGGTGGTCAAGGTGCCCCCCTGGTACGGCACGCGGTAGTGCTCTGCCAGTGCCTCGCCCCAGCAGCGTTCGCTGCGCAGGATGGTGCGCAGTCGCCCGCCCGCACTGTGCTGGTCGGCGATGATCTGCTGGCGCACCTGGTTGAAGTGGGCGCCGAAGTAGGCAAGGTCATTGGTTTGGCCGTCGGCGAGGATGATGTCGAACTGCTTGCCCAGCGCGGCGTAGAACGCATCGGACTGCTGCTGCCAGGCTGCGTCGGTTTCCTCGGGTGCGCGCACAGGCGGCTCAGGGACGGTCACCGTGATCAGGCCGGCTCTGACCATCAAGTTGAGGATGCGTTCGTTCCAGGTGCGATGTTGGTTGAAGCCTTCGGGCATATCGGCGGGCAGGGAATCAAGGCTGATCCGGTAGGCGCCGCTGGGGGTGGCCGTGCGGTCGCGCCACATGGCACGCCATCGTTTCCAGGCACGACCGGTTGTCAGTTGCGGGTCGCGGTTGAGGCGTTCGGCCAACTCCTCATCCCCGGGGGCTGTGGCCATGTAGGCGATGCAGGGGTTGCCGTCGCGCCCTGCGCGGCCGACTTCCTGGTAGTAGCGGTCGGTGGTTTCCGGTAGGCAGGCGTGGACGACGGTGCGTACGTCGGCGAGGTCGACTCCCAGACCAAAGGCTGAGGTGCCGACGACCACGTCAAACCGGGTCGGGCTGGGCCCGGCAGGCGTGGAGCCCGCCCAGCCTTCCAAGGCAGCGCGACGCTCATCGTCTTTAGAACGGCCGGTCACCTGGGTCACGCGGTGGAAGCCAGCTGACCGAAGCCGCTCAGCCCAGGCTTCGGCGTCCTTAACGCGCGTCGTGTACAGCGCCAAAGGCTTCGGGAGCATGGCGACGGCCTCGATGACAGCTTCCTGCCGCGTTTCAGGGTCCGGGCAGGTGTCGACGTAGTAGCTGGGCTCGTGACGCAGTTGCGCCGCCCAAGCCACCTGTGCCTGTCCTGGTTCGGCAAACAGCTGTTCCAGCAGGGTCACCTGTCGGCTGGTGAGGGTGGCGCTCATGGCCACAGTCACCGGGGCCTGCCCTGCGGGGGCTTTGTGCAGCCAGGTGCGCCGGTGGCTGGCCATGGTTTGAAAATCGGGCCGAAAGCCTGTGCCCCACTGCTCGACCAGGTGTGCTTCATCGATGATGAAGTACTGCAGCAGTCCCGCCTCGGCGGCATCCTCCAGCGGCTTCTTCAGCGCCGTCACCACTGCTTCGGGCGAGGTGAACAGCAGGCGCTGCCGACCGGCGCGGACGTCGTCGCAGATCTGCTGCTTGACCTCCTGCGGCATACCGCTGGTGTAGGCGTAGCGTCCGCTCGGGCTTCGTTTGCCTTGCCGCTCAAGGGTGGCTTGCGTTCTGGCTTCCATGTCCAGGGCCAGGATGACGGTGGGCACGACCACAACGGACACTCCCCCGCGGGCACCGGCCAGCAGGGCTGAAGCCTGCGCGACCGCGGTCTTGCCGTGTCCGGTGGGCAGGCACACGATCGTCGTGGTGCCGGCGGGGGCGAGCGCGACCGCCCGTGCCGCCTGCTGCTGTCCGACGGAGACGTACTCCTGATATCCCAGGGCCTCGTGCCAAAAGGGATCGGCAGGCCGGGGTTCAAGGTGTCGCCGGTGCGGCGAGTCCACTCCGAGGTAGACCTGTTTCAAATCCTTTTGCGCGCTGTCTTGTGCTTCGGGCGTCAGCGCTCGCGGGTGCCACGGCTGGGCGAAGACCCGCAGGCCTCGCTCGGTCGGCAGGGTCCGGCAGGCCATCTGCTCCCACTGCTCGCGGCTGGGCAGTGCCGGATCCAGGGGGACGTCGAGTCCGGTGTTGTTTCCCCTGACGGCAGCCTCCAACAGCACCTGGCGGGTCAGCGCCGCAATGTCGCGCCAGGCGACCGCCTGGGTGTGCTGCGCTGCCTGGTCGGCCAGGGCGTCCTGCAGCCGTCGCAGGGTGCCGGCAGCCGGCTTCGACGGCATCTGGGGCCATGCGGCAAACAATTCCTGGGCCTGCGCCCACGCATCACTCATGGTGCGCCGCCTTGCGGTAGCCGCCCCGCACGATGCAGGTGGCAGCAACCACGCGCACCGAGGGGCGGCTGAGCCCCTCCACGAGATCGCCTGCCACGGCAACATCCAGCAGATAGCTCTCGGTATCCCCCAGCAGATGACCGGCTGCCTGGCGCGCCTGGGCCTGGGCGGTTGCGACGGCGAGTTGCTGGCGTGCCTGCTCCTGCGCCGTGGTGCACCTGCTCACGAGGTCGGTCGCCTGGAACAGGTGGGCCCGGGCCGCGTCCTCGGCCGCTTGTGCCGCATGCCGGAATTCCTGCCAGCCACCGAACACAGCCAGCAGTTGGCCTTGGTTGGTGACGTTGTAGTTCTGATCTCTCTTCGTCTCCTTGCCGTCCTTGTCCTTGCCGTAGGGAGCATTCAGCCAGGCGCAGACCGCCGGGTCGATCAGAGCCGTGGGGTGCCCCGCGCGCGTCCACACCTTGAGGGTGAACGGGGGCATGAGGCGATCAGCCTGCCGCCTCAGCGCGCGCCGGGCCTCCGGTACCTCTTCGAGGCGGCGCAGTGCGGCACTGATGTCCGCCTCCACGAGATACTCGAGTCCGAAGTAGGCCTCATCGGCTCCGCGACAGGCGGGGTCGAAGCGGCGGAAAGCTGTGGCCTGACCGCATTCATCGGTGAAAACGATGTCGGCGAGCAGGTCCACGAAGGGGTTGCCCGCGCGAAACAGCCTGGTTCCCGGAGCCCGCAACGCGGTGGACCGGTTGAAGACCCCCTGTGTCATGTCGGCATGCATGCGCTCGGCAGCTGCTTTGTAGCGGCGTGGGTCGATCAGCGGACGTGAGGAAGCGACGTCGAAGTAATCGCGTTGGTGGCCTGCGACGGTACGCGTGCCGTGCCGGAAGCCCAGTCCACCGTTGTTTCGGTCTGCGTAGTGCACCAGGCCCGTCCGTAGACGTTGCCAGTCTTGTTCCAGGCGATCCAGGGCGGCAGCAATCTGGCGTGTCTGCTCCGACGCCCCATGTACGGACTCCAGCATGTCCATGGTGTCGATATCCCGCTTGGCCTGGCGCAGTTCTTCGCGGATGCTGGGCGCCAGCGAGGTCAGCCGCCCCGGACCGTCGAGGAGGGCTTGCCCCCACACACCGGGCAGAGCAGCGGCAATGGTGTCCTGCAGGGTCGAGGCAGACGCGGTGAACAGGTCGTATCCCTCGTGAAGGACACGGGCCCACGCGCCGCAGAACGCCTCATCGCCCTCGCGGTCGCCCACGCGGAACTGCTGCGCCGGTCGGTGTTGGCGCAGCGATTCCACTCCCCGGTAGCGGTCCACGCGCCCGATACGCTGCTCCAACTGGTTGGGAGACCAAGGTAGTCGCACGTGCACCACCGTGTCGGCGAGTTGCAGGTTCAGCCCGTCCTCGGCGGATGCGTCAACGACAAGGATCTGGGACTGCGTGGTGTCGCGTGCCGTGCGCCAGGCCAGCACGGCCTGCTCGCAGGCGTCCGATCCGATGTCGACGGTGTGCAGGCCCACAACGGCCGCGAGGGCCTGCTCGCGCAGCACATCGGCGACCTGCCCGGCCAGGCTTCCGGGGCCGCAGAAGATCACCGCCCTCGTTCCGGGTCGGACCACCGACAGCAACGCCTTAGCCAGCACCGTACTGGCCGGTACACCGGAGTGGTCGGCGTGCTCCTGGGTGTAGGCGTCCAGCAGGTCACTCTCGCCGGGCACCGGGGCCGGCGCGGCCACGTAGCCGCGTTCCTGATCGGTGAGTCCTGCCTGGTCGGCGGCTTGGCCATCGTGGTGCACGCGCCAGCGCAAGGCAGACAGCACGTCCTTGAACAGGGCTCCGGCCCGTGAGGCGAGTACCGCCAGCGCTATGCCGTAGGCGCTGTGCTGGGTTTCGTCGGCTTGGGTATCCAGCAGGTGATCAGCGATCAGGGTGCGCCATTGCAGCAGCAGCGCCTGGGCCAACTGGTGTTCCCCGGATTCCACCGCGAGCAGGCGCGGGCGGGTACGCCCCCGCACTTCATAGGGCACCAGAGCCGATGCTTCATCGTCGCGCAGCACGGAGGCGCGGCGGTGGCGGATCACTCGTCGATGCAGGCGGTAGGTCTCACTGAGATGAGCCCTCAGTGCCTCGACGCGCACTTCCAGTTCCGGAGCCTGCTCCTCGTCCGCCAGTTGGTCGTCGTCGGTGAGCAGCGCCAGCACCTCGGTGGCCAGACGGTCGAAGTAGCCATCGTGGGGCACCAATTCGCGCAGGTTTTGGATGGTCATCGGCAGCAGTGCCGGGAAGTAGGCATCCAACTGGAAGGCGCCGTTGGCAAAGTCTTTGCGCCGCCGGTAACGCTCTTCGAAGGCGGCGCGGTCGTCCCAGCGGTACAGGTGCTTGTCCAGGAGGTGCAGCAGGCCAAGGTGGGTGACGTAATGAGAGGTCACTGGGGTGGCCGACAACAGCAGCAGGCGCGTGGCCGAGTGGGCGATGCCGCACAGTTCGCGGTAGGGCGACTGCATCGGTTCCCTGATGTTGTGGACGAGGAGATGCGCCTCATCGACGATCAGCAGGTCGGCGTCGCGGTAGGTAGCCCACTTGTCCGGGGTTTCGTGAGCAGTGAAGGTGATGTGTGCCTCGGGGAAGTCATCGATGAAGAACTTCTCCAGCATTTCGCTGCGCCACTGCCTCACTAGGGGGGCCGGTGCGAGTACGACAACCCGCGCGCGCCGGTTGTCGATCAGCGTCTGACGAAGGATGTAGCCCGCTTGGACGGTTTTCCCAAGCCCGACCTCATCGGCCAGCAGGTAGCGCTGCACGGGGTCGGAAAGAACGGTCAGCGCGGCCTGGATCTGGTGGGGGTAGATCTCGGCAGCAGAAGACAGCAGCGCCGGAATGCTTCCGCTGGCGCCGCGCTGGGCGATGAGGCCGTGCAGCATCGGCAGGCGGGCATCATGGTAGTAACCGGACTCGTTGCCTCCAGCGCCCAACGTTGCTACCGGGTTCTTCACCGGTTGATCCCAGCGCACGTGCAACTCCGCTGCTCGCACAGGCGGATGTACATTCGGGTGGTTGGGGAAGCGAACGTAGTACACGCCTGGGTCGTTCCCCTGTACCCGCCCCACGAGCCAGACGCCCGTGCTCGGATCACGCCGATAGACGCGGGTCTCATCCGGCAGGCTCACCGGGGTACACAACCTCTCGGCTACCCACTGCGTCTGCGCAACTGGTTCCGCTATCGATTCAAAGAAGTCGACCTTCGCCTTGTCGCCCTCGACTGCCACGACTCGCCCAACCCCCGGGGAACCGAAGAAGCGAACAAAGTTCCCCACCCTCAGCCTTGACATCACACTTCCTTCACAGGGCGCTCACATCCGGCAGCCTGAAGCGTAAACGCCACCTCTGACAGTCACCCCGCCCGGGTGCGCCGATCCGGTCTGCGATCACGAGACGTAGGGTCACCGCACACCGCACCAACCCTCACTTGGGATAGAGGACGCAACCTGACACTGCATGAGGATATCGAGCGCTCACAGGTTTTCTACCTCTGCGATGCACGCTCACCATGGCGGCGCGGCTCGCATGAAACCACCAACGGCCGGCTGCGTCAGTACTTTCTGACTTGTATCAGTGGTGGTCGTGTTCGTGATCGGGTTGGCCGCCCGTATCGTGCCGCAGGGCGCCGGGCAGGCTGACTCGCGTACTTCATGCCGCTCGGGAGGGCTGGCTCTCTTTGGGTGTGTCGACCGTTGCGGCTGACTCAACAGAGGCATGAGGCCACTCCACGTTCTAGAAGTCGGGATGTCAGTTGCGGATTCCACTGACACGACAGCCGAGAAAGAGGACCGCCCATGACGCTGATCGGCATCGATCCGCACGAGTCGATCGACACAGCCACGGCCGTCGATCCCGAGACCAACCGTGATCTCGCATCGATCCGCACCAACGTGACGCTTTAGGAGTACCAGCGCATGCTGGACTGAGCCTGCCGGGGCTCGAGCGGCGACGGGCCGTCGAGAACGGCAGGGGCCTGGGACGCCATCTGACTTCATGGCAGCTTGCCCGGGGGTAGAACACCCGAACGGGCCGTTAACCCGCTGGACGACGCGTTCACCCGGATCACCTGCGGCACCATCCTGATCAACAAGGCCAACCTTTGCCGGCCAGCGCGACAACCGGTGGCAGGAATTCCACCAGCGCATTTCGACGTGGCCGTCGCCTCGGACCGGGCGAACCGTGTGACGGCGTTCGCCTATCTGGCGTCGGCGATGTCGCTGGCGGAGAGCGCCACGGAGTGCGACGTCCCCGAATGGTCTACCCCGATCGCCGAACTGCTCCACGAGTGGAAGCCGATCTACAGTGGCCTGCGCCTGGTCCTCCGAAACGATCTAGCCCTGGACTCGGTCCGCAATCGCTAGGGGTGCCCGCGGAAGGCTGATTCGCGAAGAACTTGGACTGTCTCCCTGCGGCGCCCCGACGCACCGAGTTGATCGACGCGGGATCCGCCTATCGGGACCGCGCAGTGAAGCTCCGCAAGGGTGCCGAGACCTGCGTCCCGCACTACTTGGTGCATCGAGGACGGGGCCCATCGCCCCGAAGGACGGGGCGCATCGCCCCGAAGGACGGGGCCCATCGCCCCGAAGGGCGAATCCCACGCAGCGCACACGAGGGCCAGCGCAGCGCGAGCTGCTATCGATTGGTGCACGGCACGGCGAGGTCCTGTGCTGATGCCTTCGGGCCGGTCCCCGCAGCGGGCACCCGAGCGCTGGGGTGGATGCGTAGAAGCTGGGGGCGTTTTGAAATGCGGGGTGGGCCGTTTTGGAGGCGTCCGCGTTAAGGCGCTGACCTGGGCCTCGGGGGTTTTCGACACATCCCACGAAGGCGGGGGCTTGCCGAAAACCTTGCCGGAAACCCCAGGGGGGAATGCCGGGCGGAATGAGACAGGCGCCCTGGTCATGCTCCCTTGCGGCGGTGCCGGTTCAGGGTCCGGAAGGACACTTTCCCGAGCAGGCGCACAGAAGGTCGACTGACCGCTGACAGCCTAGCGGATGAGGGTTGCGGAGGTCGCCCCCGTTGCCGCTGGGCGGCGCCGTGGGTTCGCGGCGTGTCGTCCGACCTGGGTGGTGTCCCCTGGGGTGGGCGGGCTGGAGGCGGCGTGATCAGGGTGTCGGCCGCAGCTCCTTCCCGGGCTTCGGCGGGGCGGTGGCGACGGGCGCGGGGCAGTCCGGCAGGAAATGCGCATCGATCACGCCGTCCAAGTGGTCCTTGATCCACTGGTTCGGGCGGGGGGTCGCGTCGATCGCTCGGTTCATGTGCGAAGGGCGGTGCGGGTGCGTCATGCCGACCTCCAAAGGGAGAGTTGACTGAGAAGATATTAGCGCGACCGTCCGTTCACTTTGGCCTTGGGGGTGAGTGTGGATGGACCTTGCGGGGGCGGTCGGGCGCGTTGAGGGGGATGCGCGCCATCGCGGCGCGAGGCTGCCCTTCGCCTCGTGGCTGTCGTAGTGGCGGGCGAGGGCCCCGATCAACTGCCGCTGTGTCAGGGGGTGGAGAGTGATGACGCGTCGGTGGCCACGTCGCGCAGGCGGTTCAGGATGCCCTTGGTCGCCTTGTCATAGCAGGTGAACTCGTTGTGCAGGACGGATTCGGCGTTGGCCATCTCCATCAGCGCCGCGAGCTCGAACACGAGCTGGGGTACGTCGGCGCCCTCGTCGATCTCACCTACCTGCTGCGCTTCGCGCACGGTCTGCTCGATGAAGGTGAACCAGTCGGTACGGGCCGCGGCGAGGGCGTCGTGGACCTTGCCCTCGCGGGCGTCGTACTCGGCCGAGACCGAGTAGAAGAAGCAGCCGCCCGGGAAGACCCGCTGCCGTGAGTAGTCGAGCCAGCCGGCACACAACCGCCACAGGCGGTCGAGGCCGGGTGGCAGGTCGCTGACCGGCTGGACGACGTGTGCCAGATAGACGTTGATGGCCGCCCGGACCGTGGCGAGCTGCAGGTCCTCCTTGGAGCCGAACAGTGCGAACACGCCGCTTTTGCTGAGCTTCAGCTCGGTCGCGAGCCGGCCCAGTGAGAGGCCCTCCAGGCCCTCGACGGAGGCGATCTCCACGGCGCGCTTCAGGACCAGCTGACGCGTCTGGTTCCCGCGCGCGATCCGTCCGTCGGTGTGTGTCGCCGGCATGTCCCGCCCATCCCCAGGGCCGAACCCTCATGGTGCCGCCGCCGGGGGCTCAGTCTACCGAGTAGGCGGACGATCGTGCGGTCAGTGTGGCGGCCGCTCCGGCGTCGGCGGCTGTGTCTGCGTCTACGCCTGGGTCCGCGCCCGTGGGCCGGGCCTGACGGTCCGGACCGTGCTCGACGAAGTCCAGGACGGCGCGTACGACGTCGGGGTCACCCAGGATCCGGCGGTGCCCGAGGCCGCTCGTGATGATCAGGCGTGCCTGATCACCGAATGCGGTGGCGAGCCGGCGCCCCTGTCCCACGCTGATCCTGGTGTCGTCCTCGTCGTGAATGATCAGGAGTGGGGGCTCCAGGTCCTTGACCGTGTTCACGGCGGAGAACGGCGTCCGGTCGGCCGGTATGCCGGGGAAGAGGTTCTTCGCGATGCGGTCGTGCAGTTGGGCCTTCAGCCGGTGGCGCAGTTTGAGGGCGGAGCAGAACTCGTCGACCAGATAGTCGAAGTCGCAGACCCCGCTGATGGTGACGATCCTCTTCGTCTTCACCCCGCCCTGCAACGCGAAGAGCGAGCCGAGGGCGCCGAGCGAGTGCGCCACCACGGCCTCGAACTCCCCGTGCTGACACTGGAGTTCTGTGAGGATGTCGCAGTACTCGAGGATCGTGGTGCTGCGGCCGGTGGCGTCGCCGTGGCCGGGTGCGTCGAAAGTGATGACGCTGTAGCCCCGGCTGAGGAGTCCGGGGACGAAGTCGGCAAGGTGTGAGCCGCGCGACTGCCAGCCGTGCACCAGGAGTACGGGCCGTTCGCCGTTGCCCCACCGGTAGGTCACTGCGGATTTGCCATTGATCTTCAGTCGCTTGGTGTCCGCGCCGGCGAACAGCTCTCGTTCCGTGGCACGCATGCCGCTCCGGGCGAGCGGCATGTGGAACAGGGCGCAGGCGCCCGCGCCCGCGAGTCCGCCCGGGACCCGGGAAGCGGTGTTGAGCGCGGCGCCGGCAAGTGACTCGGTGCGGACCATGTCCAGTACTCCTCGATAGGCGTCAGGGCATGCAAGTTAGCACGAACGACCGTGCTGTTATATGTCCCCGGGGAGTCCATCGCCCCTCTTTCGCAAGGAGAACGCCATGTCGGCCAGCATCTGGATCGCGCCATGGACGCCCGGCCCGGTGGCGGTCTACGCGCTAGGCGCCCGTGGCCCGCCGGGCACCCGGCCCGGCGGCGCCCGAGTGCGCCCATGGTGCGATGCGGCGAAGAGGTACAGCCTCCCGAGGGGCGGTCTGTCCGGAGCCGGATCAAGGTGCGAACGTCAGGGACGCGGCCTCCCACCCGAATCCGTCCGGGTCGGTGAACGCGCCGGCATCGCCGACGAGCGCGATCCGGTGCGAACCGGTGCCGTCGACGGGGACGCCGACGTCCTTGGCGAGGGCGCGGCGCCCGTACAGGGCCAGCTTGACGGGGCTTCCCTGGGTGTCGAACTCGACGTACTTGCTGCCGAAACTCTTGGCCACGGTGAGCCCGCGCTCGACGTAGAAGCGCTTGCTGGCGGTCACGCTCGCGGTGCCCAGCAGGAGCACCATCTGGTCGATCTGACCGGTGGCCGGGGCCGTGTCCTTCTTCGCGGAGGTTGCGATCTTCCAGATCGTTCCGTCGGGGGCCCGGACGACGCCGCCGTAGCCCCAGAATGACTTCGAGGCAGGCTTCAGGGCCGTGGCGCCGGCGGCGACGGCGGCGTCGACGAAGCCGCGGACGTCGGCCGGCTGGGCGACCGTGAGTGACAGCGAGAACCCGCGGAATCCCGTGGTGGGGGCATCCGAGGCCCGGAGGCCTACGCGCTCGTCCAGGCCGAAGGCGGTGTAGAAGCGGTGGGCGGCCGTGGTGTCGGCCACCTCGAGGGTGAGGGCTTCGATGGAGGTCATGTGCTTCACGCTAGATGTGACCCTGCCGCGGGTGCTTCTTGATTCCTGACCGGTTCAGCGCCCGTCCGGCAGGCCGTCGGCCGTACGCCGCTCGCTCGTTTCTGCGGTCAGCCGGTGACGGTGAACGTGAACGAGGTCAGAGTCCGTTCGCTGCGCGCCTTGAGCTGCTGGGCGGCCCCGTGCAGCCGGTGCGTCTCGGCCGGCGGAAGCGAGAGCGCGATGGCCGAGGGGACGGCGCCGATGGTGATGGGTACGGCGGCGCAGACCGTGTTCATCGCGTACTCGCCGATCTCGTGCACGGGCTCGCCCCTGCGGGCGCGGGCCAGGCGGCTGAGGCCGGTTTCGGGTTCCGTCACCGTGTTCCGGGTCAGCGGAACGGGCGGATGGCGGTCCAGGTGGTCCCGGCGGGAAGCCTCGTCGAGCTGGGCCAGGAGGCACTGGCCGATGGCGTGGGCGTGGGCGGATGCACCGAAGGGTGCGACCTCCTCGACACATGCGTGGGAGGGGCCGGGCACGGCGTGCGTGAGCCGTACCTCGCCGTCCAGGTAGAGCGCGTAGTAGACCGCGGCGTCCAGTTCGTGGGCCACGTCGGCCAGCCAGTGCAGAGGGTCGGAACCGGGGGCGGCGGGGCGGCCGAGGGTGGCGTGCCCGGGCAGGTACTGGCCCTGGTCGCGTTGCAGATAGCCCTCGTGCACCAGGGTGCGCAGCAAGTGGTACGTCGTGCTGAGCGGCAGTTGGGCGCGGCGGGCCAGGTGTTTCGCTGTGGCGCCGTGTGGATGGTCCGCCGCAGCCTCCATGAGCCGCAGGGCGCGCTGCACGGAGCCGATCAGGGTGGGGGTTGCGGAGGAGTCGGAAGGGCCGCGGGAGGCGGGAGGGGTGGGGGAGGCTGCGGGTGGCAGGGGCACGGACGCTCCAGACTGTCGCTCGGTAACGGAGATGGACACCGCGTTCGTGCACACCAGCGGACACCTGGGCGCGCGCCCAGGTTTGCGGCTTCCGACCGTTGGTCACCCCGGGGCATTTTCGCACTTCTCGTGAATCGGGGCGTTAGTGATGTGACGTGCGTCACTGGAACTTGCATGGCTGTGCGGACAAGACAGGACGTGAACTACTCGATGCACGCGCGCATTCGCGCGGGGGATCCGGAAGCCTTCAGGGAGCTATTCCGTGACTACGCGCAGCTGGTCTACCGGCATGCCGTGCGCAGTACGGGCAATTGGGCCGCGGCCGAGGACGTCGTGTCCCTGACCTTCCTGGAGGCGTGGCGGCTGCGGGAGAAGCTGAGGGACGAGGGGGAGACGCCCCGGCCATGGCTCATGGGCATTGCGGTCAATGTGCTGCGTAATACGGGGCGTGCCGCCCGGCGCCATGACCGGGCGCTGACCAGGTTGCCGCTGCGTGACGTACTGCCGGACTTCGCGGACGAGTTGGTCGGGCGCATAGCGGATTCCGAGGAGCTGGCCGCGGCCAAGGTGGCGCTGGGGAAGCTGCGCCGGTCCGAGCGCGAGGTGTTCACGCTGTGCGTCTGGTCGGGGCTCGGCTACGCGGAGGCTGCCGAGGCGCTGGGCGTACCTGTCGGGACGGTGAGGTCGCGGCTGTCGCGGGCCCGGGTCCGGCTGCGCAAGCTGACGGACGGGGAGTTGCGGAGTTCGCGGGAAAAGTTGGAACCGGCCGTGCCGCGCGGACAAGTACAGGGTGACCGCATCGCTGCGGTCCGGTCGAACGAGGAGAGTGGCCGATGATGCGCACCCCCTGGCGACGGCGTGAGCCGCTCGACCGTGTGGAGCTCGCCGGGTTGTTGCCGGGCCCGGGTGATCCCGAGCTGCCTCGAGACCGCCTGACAGCCCTGGAGGAGCACTTGATGAACGAGATTCAGCAGCATCAGGCCCGGCAGCAGTCGGATCCGCAGCCGCAGCCGCAGCCGCAGCCGCAGCCGCAGCCGCAGCCGCAGCCATGGCCGCAGTCGGATCCGCAGTCGGAGCGGTCGGCAGCCCTCTTTCCGCCGCCGCCTCCGGTGGTGGAGCGCCGGTCCCGCCGCAGGATTGCGCTGATCGGTGCGGCCGTGGCGGTGGCTGTGCTCGCCGGTGCGGTGGGTCTGGGCCGGCTGGGTCCGGGACGGGAGAGCGAGGGTGGAGGGCAGGCGATGGTGCCCGCTCCTGTCGTACGAGTGGTGCCGGGGACGACGCAGGGGCTGGGCAGCACCGTTGACCGGATCTCGGTGGCGGCCGGCAAGGAGCGGCAGACGGAGCCGGGGCCGGGGCAGTTCATCTACATCAGGAGTCAGGTGTCCTGGCTCTCCACCGACAACAACGTCGACTCGGGCGAGACGCGGACCTGGGTGCAGAAGCTGCATCCGCGCGAGGTGTGGCTGTCGCCGGACGGTCACAAGGGCTGGCTGATCGAGACGGGCAACGGCAACACGTCGAAGGAGGGCATGGGCCTGGACAGCGACGCCGACCCGTATCTGTCCGCCCCCAGTTACGACTACCTCAAGACTCTGCCGACCGATCCGGATGCGCTGTTGAAGAAGATCTACGCCGAATCCGAGGGCATGGGCAACGGCAAGGATCAGGAGGCCTTCACCGTCATCGGCGACCTGGTGAGGGAGCAGCTGATGACACCCGAGCTGACGGCGGCGTTGTATCGGGCCACGGCGAAGATTCCGGGGGTGGTGCTGGTGGACGAGGCCAGGGACGCGGTGGGGCGCGGCGGCATCGCGATCGCGCGGGCCGACGAGCACAGCGGGGAGCGCACGGAGTGGATCTTTGACGCGAAGTCGTTCTCGTATCTCGGTGAGCGCACTGTTCAGGTCCGGGAGGCCAATGGAATAGCGGCGGGCACCGTGACCGCGCGGACTGCGATCACTGAGCGGGCCGTGGTCGACGGGATGAAGGCGGCGCCGGGGAAGGGCAAGGCGTAGCGATTCTGCCTACGGCGCGCGGTGTGGGACGCGCGGTGGCAGGTGGGGGTGTGGCAGGCGGTGTCTTGACGGGGTGTGGGTGCGGGCCTAGCGTCGCGAAGATCGTGAGCATGTGACTAGGAAGGTCGTTCTTGCCGCACACCGATCGGACCCCAGCCACGCCACCCCCATCCGAGCCGCCCACGGCACAGGCCGAGACCACGGCACAGGCCGAGCCCGCAGCGGCGGCACACCCCGCAGCGGCGGCCGACCCAGCGGCAGCGGCCGAGGTGGCAGCCCGTGTGCATGCCACGCTGGCCGGGCCCGGGGGTCCGTTCGCTGTCGTACGGGCCGAGGACGGGCCGCAGGCGGGCTCGCTGGTGTACGCGGACGGGCCCAGGACGCTCCGTGAGTTCGTGGAGACCACGTGGGCGTTCGGGGACCAGCCGTTCCTGATCGCGGGGGAGCGCAGCTATGCGTACGGGGAGTTCTTCGCCGCCGCGTCCGCGCTGGCGTGCCGCCTGAGCGAGACGTACGGGCTCCGCCCGGGAGACCGGGCCGTGGTCGCGATGCGCAACCATCCGGAGTGGCAGATCGCGTTCTGGGCCGCCCAACTGGCCGGGCTGGTCGCCGTTCCGCTGAACGCATGGTGGACGGAGGGCGAGTTCACGTACGCGCTCGACGACTCCGGGCCGCGGGTGCTGCTGGTCGACGGTGAGCGGCTGCCGCTGGTGGCGGACTGGGCACGGAAGGCCGGGGCGCGCGTGATCGTCTTCCACGGCGAGGACCAGCACCACGCGCACGAGGGCCGCGCCGGGACGGCCGAGCGGGGTGAGGTCGCCGGACGGTATGCCGAGGGCATCGAGAGGTATGAGGACCTGCCGGCGCCCGATCCGTTCGCCGCGCCGCCCGAGGTCGAGATCCGGCCCGAGGACGACGCGACGATCATTTACACCTCGGGCACCACCGGCAGGCCCAAGGGCGCCGTCGCCACTCAGCTCGCCCAGGCAGGTGCAGCGCGCAACCCCCGCTTCCACGCGGCGGCCTCCGCGCTCGCCCGAGGGGTCATCCCCGGGCAGGGGCCCGCACCCGTCACGCTGCTGACGTTCCCGTTCTTCCACGTCGCCGCGTTCACCAGCCTCTATGCGGCGATGTCGGCCGGCGGCGCCGTCGTCCTGATGCACAAGTGGGACGCGGAGGAGGCGCTGCGGCTGATCCGGGAGCATCGCGTCACGCATTACGCCGGGGTGCCGGCGACCGCCCTGCAACTGCTTGCCGCGGCAGCCGGGACAGGAGACCGGCTGGAGAGCCTTCGGATGCTCAACACCGGTGGGGCGGCGGCACCTCGGGACCTGGTCGCGCAGCTGACCGCCCGCTACGGGGAGCGGATCGAGCCGCGCAACGGTTACGGGCTGACCGAGACCGGCGGCGGTGTGATGGCGAACTTCGGTGCCGAGTACCGGCTCCATCCGGGCAGCGTGGGGCGGCCGACGCCGAGCACCGAGGTGCGCATCGCCGGTCCGGCGGGCGAGGCGCTGCCCGACGGGGAGACCGGCGAGCTGTGGCTACGAGGCCAGGCATTGGTCCGTGGCTACTGGCAGGACGAGGAGGCCACGGCGCAGGCGTTCACCGGCGGCTGGTTCCGTACCGGAGACCTGGCGGTGACGCGGGAGGGGCGGGTCGACGTCGTCGACCGGATCAAGGACATGGTCGTCCGCGGCGGCGAGAACGTGTACTGCGTCGAGGTCGAGTCGGTGCTGCACGACCACCCGGACGTGGAGGACGCGGCAGTGTTGGGGGTGGCTCACCCGGTGCTCGGCGAGGAGGTCGCCGCGGTCGTCCGGCTCCGCCCCGGGGCCGGCGCCACGGCCGAGGAGTTGCGGGAGCACGTGGGGCGCAACCTGGCCGCGTTCAAGGTTCCCGCCCACGTGCTGGTGTCGGAGGGCCCGCTGCCTCGTAACGCCACCGGAAAAGTCCTCAAGCGTGAGTTGCGCGGACAGGTGGAGGCCGGGGTGGAGCGGGTCAGAGGCGAGTGATGCGTACGCGGTAGTCGCCCTTGGAGTCCTTGTCGAGTACCGAGATGCGGATCCCGTTGGCCCGGTCGGTGAAGGACTGGCCGGGCTGGAACGGGGCGTCGGAGAGTTCGGCGTGGACGTTGGGCAGCCGGGTGCAGCCGCTGCTGTCCTTGGTGCTGTCCGTGACGGACACGGGCCCCTGGCCGGTGTCGACGTCCGAGCTCACCTTGTAGATCAGCACACCTGGGCGGCACACCTCCTGGTCGTTGCCCGCCTGGGTCCGTACTTCCACCGCATAGCCGGATTCGGCGGTCAGCGGCACGAACGCCAGCTTCGTGCCGCCGTGGGTGGCCAGCGGTTCCAGGACGTGGTCGCTGGTGCCGGGCAGGGAGGCGCAGCTGATCTGGTTGTTGTCGAGCCAGCCGAGCTTCCACTTGTGCCAGCCCAGCAGGTCGTTGTTGGCGCCCCAGTCCTCCGACATGATGTCCCAGTGCCCGACTGAGCCTCCGCCCTCCATCGTGTAGAGGTCGGGCAGGCCGAAGACATGGCCGTTCTCGTGGGGCAGGACGCGGTAGCCGGTCTGGGAGTAGGAGCCCGAGCCGTCGTCCTGGCGGCTGTAGACGAAGGACGTGTTGGAGAGCGGTACGCCGTCCGCGTACGGGGCGTCGTCGTTGCCGGAGAAGGTCACGGACAGCACGGTGTCCAGGGCCGAAGGCCCGGCGTTGGGGGTGACCAGGATGTTGACGAGGTCGTATGCGGTGAAGTCCACCTTCGGGTCGGCGGCGGCGACGATGTCCTTGACGAGGTGGCGGTAGCCCGGCTCGTACGGCGATCCGCGCTCGATCCCGTATTCCGAGAACGGCAGCGGCATGCGCAGCCAGGACTTCACCGGGGCCTCGGGCACGTAGGTGAGCCGCCCGTAGGAACTGGTGCGGAACCAGTCCGTGGTCTGCGGGAAGAACTCCGCGAGCCGGTCCATGGCCGGCTCGGTCCCCGGCGCGTCAGGGAAGTCGATCATCAGGTTCAACGCGTGGACCTGGCCGGTGGAACGGGCATAGCCCGGCTGTGTGGGCATGCCCTCCGACATCTGCACCCCCATGGTCGACGATATCCGGCACGGGCCGAGACCGGCCGGCTGTGCGGTGGTCATCGGTCCGGCGGAGGCCCGGCTGGGCAGGGGCAGGGTGTTGCTGGCCGAGGCCAGGGCTGCGATGACCAGGGCCGTTGCCGCGCCGAGGGCGACCGGGTGGCGGTGCTTGCGTATCCGGTGGCGGGGCTGCTGCATAGAGGCGCCTTCGGGTCCGCGGCAGTCGGCCGACCCTGACTGCGCTCTGTCGATCAGCCTTAGCCGGGCGGTGCGGCGCCGCGCGTTGGGTGCGCCGATCGGTTGGTTTTTCCCGGTTCGGGCAATGTGACTCAGGTCACATGGGGGCGGGAAATAACCGGGGATCATTTCCCCGTTTGCACCGGTGTCCCTGTGAAACGGGGAGGCGTTCCCCGGTTACGCGGAGGACCGCAAGCGGAAGACCAGGAAGAGAAGGAGCGCCGCCGTGGACACCGTCGCCCGCACCGCAGCCGGAACCGCGCAGCCGCGTACGGCCCGCCCGAGGGCCGACGCGTTGCGCAACCGGGAGCGGATCGTGACGGCCGCGCGCGAGATGTTCGTCGAGTTCGGCCCCGATGTGCCGCTCGACGAGGTCGCCCGCCGCGCAGGCGTCGGCAACGCCACCCTCTACCGCAACTTCCCCGACCGGGCCGCACTGACCCATGAGGTCGTCCTCGCGGTCACCTCCCGCACCACCGACCGCGCCGAGGAGGCTGCGAACGAGGAGCAGGATCCCTTCGTCGCGCTCAGCCGCTTCGTGCACGCGGCGGCCGACGAACGGATCGGGGCCCTGTGCCCCATGCTGTCCGGCGGCTTCGACAAGGACCATCCCGAACTGCTCGCCGAGCGCCGGCGCCTCGAAGAGGCCGTCGACGGGCTCGTCGAGCGAGCCATGTCCGCGGGACGCCTGCGCACCGACATCGCCGTCGGCGACGTACTGGTCGTCCTCTCACAGCTCACCCGGCCGCTGCCAGGCATCGCCTGTCTGAACATCGACCGGTTCACCCACCGCCACATCCAGCTGTTCCTGGACGGACTGGAGGCTCCGGCCCGGTCCCGACTGCCCGGGACGGCGGCGACCTTGGAGGACCTGCGGCGCCGCGCCTGACCTCCGCGCCGGGATCCTGAACCGGATGCCCGGCCGCCTGTCCGCGACGCCTCGACCACCCCCTTCTTCCTGACCGGAACTCACCCACCACCCCACCCTCGCTTCCGTTTTCGCCCGGCCTCCACCGGGTTCCCCGGCCTTCACCGAACGCACGGTTCACGACCTCGCGCGCCTTCGCGCGTCCTTAGGTGGCTACCCCCATGTCAAAAACAGCTGATATCCGACTCCCGGACCCCAGTCGCTGGAAAGCGCTGGCGTTCATCGCACTCGCGCAGTTGATGGTCGTCCTCGACGCCACGATCGTGAACATCGCGCTTCCGCACGCCCAGACGGACCTCGGCATCACCGATGCCAACAAGCAGTGGGTCATCACGGCCTACGCCCTCGCCTTCGGCGGACTGCTGCTCTTCGGAGGCCGGATCGCCGACCTCTGGGGCCGTAAGCGCACCTTCGTCGTCGGTCTGATCGGCTTCGCGCTGGCGTCCGCACTCGGCGGCGCGGCGCAGAACCAGGGCATGCTGTTCGGCTCCCGCGCCCTTCAGGGTGTGTTCGGCGCGCTGCTCGCCCCGGCGGCCCTCTCGCTGCTCGCGGTGATGTTCACCGATGCCAAGGAGCGCGCCAAGGCGTTCGGCATCTACGGGGCGATCGCCGGTGGCGGTGGCGCCGTCGGCCTGATCCTCGGCGGTCTTCTCACCCAGACGCTGAACTGGCGCTGGACGTTCTTCGTCAACATCCCGTTCGCGATCGTCGCGGCCCTGGGCGCGTACTTCGTGATCCGCGAGCCGGCCGGCAGCCGTAACCGTTCGTCGCTCGACATCCCGGGCGTCGTCCTGTCCGCGCTGGGTCTGGTCTCGCTGGTGTACGGCTTCACCCGCGCCGAGTCCAGCGGCTGGTCGGACACGCTGACCATCGGTACGTTCATCGCCTCGGCTGTGCTGCTGCTGGCGTTCGTCCTGACCGAGGCCAAGGTCAAGTCGCCGCTGCTCCCGCTGCGCGTCGTGATGGACCGCAACCGCGGTGGCGTCTACCTCTCGCTGGGTCTGGCCATCATCGCGATGTTCGGCCTGTTCCTGTTCCTCACGTACTACCTGCAGGTCGTCAAGGGCTACTCGCCGATCAAGACGGGCTTCGCCTTCATGCCGATGATCGTCGGCATGATCACCGGTTCGACGCAGATCGGCGCCCGGCTGATGACGCGGGTCCCGGCCCGCATGCTGATGGCCCCCGGCTTCCTGACCGCCGGCATCGGCATGCTGCTGCTCACGCAGTTGGAGATCGACACGTCCTACGCGGCGGTCATCCTGCCGGGCCAGCTCCTGCTGGGCCTCGGTATGGGTACGGCGTTCATGCCCGCCATGTCGCTGGCCACGCACGGCATCGAGCCGCGTGACGCCGGTGTCGCCTCCGCGATGGTCAACACCTCGCAGCAGGTCGGCGGCGCGATCGGTACGGCGCTGCTCAACACCATCGCCGCCTCGGCCGCAACGGCGTACGCCACCTCGCACGCCGCGCTCGGTGCCACCGACCCGGAACTGCTGAAGCTCCAGTCGATGGTGCACGGCTTCACCGGTGCCATCTGGTGGGCCGTCGGCATCCTGGTGGTGGCCGCCGCGATCGCGGGGACCTTCATCAAGGCCGGCCGTCCGTCGGCCACCACGACGTCCGGGGGCACCGGTTCCGGTGACGCCGAGGGCGTCGAGGACGAGTTCAGGGTTCCGGTCGTCGCGCACTGACACCCGTGCGTGAAGGCCCGCGACTCCTGTGACGCGGTGTGAAGCGAGCTCTGCCCCGGTTCCGTATCCACGGAGCCGGGGCAGAGGCGCGTGCGGGAGCGTGCGCGGGTGTGGTCAGCGGAGCCAGGGGAGGTCCGCGTCGGTGCCTTCCGGCTGGAGCCCGGTCGCCATGACCTGCATGATCTCGCCCAGCGTGCGCACCTGCTCGGGGGTGAGCCGGTCGAACATCGCCTGGCGTACGGCGCTGACGTGCCCGGGTGCCGAGCGGCGGAGCATCTCGTGGCCCTCCTCGGTGAGGACCGCGTTCTGGCCGCGCTTGTCGGACGGGCAGTCCTCGCGGCGCACCCAGCCGCTCTTCTCCAGTCGGGCGACGGCGTGCGAGAGCCGGGAGCGGGTGATCTTGGCGTCCTTGGCCAGTTCGGTCATCCGCATCTGGCGTCGGGGCGCCTGGGAGAGCTGGACGAGCAGTCCGTAGTAGATGTGCGGCATGCCGGCATCGCGCTGCAACTGGCGGTCGAGGTGATCCTCCAGGAGCGTGGTGGCGTGCAGATACGCACGCCAGACGCTCTGTTCTTCGTCGGAGAGCCAGCGCGGCCCACCGGTGGATGCCGTGGTCATGTACTCCACTGTACGACCTTTTCTTGAAAGTTGAACTAGATAGAGCTAAGGTCTCCAAGGGTAGGAACTTGAAGATTAAAGAAAAGTTCCTATGGAAGGCCCTGTAGAAGACTTACCTTGAGTAGCAGTGGATGGGGAGTGTCATGACAGTCACCGCGGAGCGCATGCCCGCCCTCTATCTCTCCCACGGCGCGCCGCCGCTCGCCGACGACCCGGTCTGGCCGGGCGAACTGGCCGCCTGGTCCGCCGGGCTGCCGCGCCCCACCGCCGTCCTCATGGTCTCCGCCCACTGGGAGGAGGCCCCGCTCGCCCTGGGCGCCACCGAGACGATCCCGCTCGTCTACGACTTCTGGGGCTTTCCCGAGCACTACTACCAGGTGCAGTACGCCGCGCCGGGCGCCCCCGCCCTGGCCGAGAGCGTCCGCAAGTTGCTGCGCGGCGCCGGTACGCCGGTCCAGGACATCCCGGACCGGGGCCTCGACCATGGCGCGTACGTCCCGCTGGTGGAGATGTTCCCGGCGGCCGACATCCCGGTGCTCCAGATCTCCATGCCGACGCTGGACCCGCAGAAGCTGATGGACATCGGGCGCAAGCTCGCGCCGCTGCGCGACGAGGGCGTCCTGATCGTCGGCAGCGGCTTCTTCACCCACAACCTCGCCGCGCTGCGGCATCCGGGCGGCGGCACCCCCGCCTGGTCCACGGAGTTCGACGACTGGGGGCACCGCGCGCTCCAGGCGCAGGACATCGACGCGCTGCTGGACTTCGAGCACAAGTCACCGGCCGGCCGCCTGGCGCACCCGCGCACCGAGCACTTCGCCCCCCTCTTCGTCACGCTCGGGGCCGCGGAGCAGGAGCTGGACCAGGGGCGCAGCGTGATCGACGGCTTCTGGCTGGGCCTGGCCAAGCGCTCGCTGCAGTTCGGCTGAGGCGCGGGCCTCGCCTGCCGGGCCGCCCGGCAGGCGAAGGTGGCTGGTCAGAGCGCCGGAGGATTCAGCTCGACCGACCGGAGTGCGGCGGCCAGTGCGGTGGGGTCACCGACATCCAGTGCGGTGTCGGTGAACTTGATGGTGTGGTCGTCGCCGTGCGCGGCCGCCCGCGCGAAGACCTCTTCCGGGGACAGTCCGCCGGACTCGGCCGCGCGCTCGGCGGGCCGCGCCGGACAGTACGCGGCGGTGACCGCCGCGCTCGCCGCCCAGGCGGCCCCCAGGCTCGGCGCCCACAGCTCGCGGGGGAGCGCGGGAAGGGTGCGCAGGACGGCGTTGGGCGCGGTGGCGGCGTGCACCAGCATGATCGGCTCGCCGTATCCGTACGCCGCGTAGCGATGGGTGGCGGCCCGCACCAGTTCCTCCAGCCGGGCGCGGGCGGTGTCGGGATCGGTGACGGCGTGGCCCGGCCACGCGGGGAAGGCGGTCAGCTGACCCAGCCGGTTCCGGATGCCGCCGCTCTGGTCGGGCACCCGCGCCACGGCATCCAGCGCGGTGGCGGCGTCGGCTGCCGGAGCGAGCCAGGACAGCGGGGGCAGCGGCTGGTGGCGGGCCGCCCAGTAGCCGAGCGCGTGGGCCAGCTCGGTCACGCGAGGCGCGTTCTCCGGCGCGCCCAGCAAGGTGCGCACACTGTGGCCCACCCGGATCACCGGATGCGTCGCCCCGGCCGCGATGCCGGGCAGCAGTCGCGGCCACCACTCGGCGAGGACCTCGCGCCACGGGCGGTCGGCCGTCTCGCGCTCGAAGTACACCGCCCAGTCGGCGATGCGCCGCGGATCGCCGAGCGCCTCCTGCCAGTTCTCGGGGGTCACCTCGGCGGCCGGGTCCGGCATGTCCTCCAGCTTCTCCCGGTAGTGGTCGAGCCACCGGTGCACCTCCGGCGCCCGGCCGTGGCGCACCAGCGCCTCGACGGCCATCGGGGCGTGATTGCTCAGCCAGCCGCCGCGCTCGGGGCCGAAGGTGTGGAGCCGCTCCAGTGCTTCGTCGAGCGTGCCGGAGGTGTCGGACGGGGTGTACGTCGTGGGGTCCATGCGGAATCACGGTAGGCGCGGCGCCGGCGCCCGGTAACCGGCTGCGGTCCCGGATGGGGCGGGTGCCGGGACTAGGTCTGCGGTCCCAGACGTTTCTCGTACCAGGCGACGTCCCAGTACCGGTCGAACTTCCGGCCGACCTCCTCGTACGTGCCGATGTGGCGGAAGCCGAAGCGTTCGTGCAGCCGGACCGAGGAATCGTTGGGCTGGGTGATGCCCGCGTAGGCGCGACGCAGGTCCTCACCGGCGAGGGCCTCGAAGAGCGCCGAGTAGAGGAGGCTGCCGATGCCCCGTCCCGTGGCGTCGGGGGAGCAGTAGACGCTCACCTCGACGGAAGTGCAGTACGCCGCCTTGGGGCGGAACGCGCTGCTGGTGGCGTAGCCCAGGATCCGGGGGCCCGCCCCGCTCGTTTCGTCCACATTACGGACATCCTGAGCAACCAGAAGACGGTGTGGGCCGTCTTCAGGATGGGAGAGCAGCCACGGCAGGCGCTGCCCGGGGGTGAAGGGGGTCGTGTCGAATGTGAGGGCGGTCTCACGTACGTAATGGTTGTAGATGTCCGTGACGGCCTCCAGATCACTCTCGATGCCCGTCCTGACCTGCACTTCCGTGTCCAGTTGTGTCATGTGCCCTCCCTGGTGGCGCGACAGGGTACTGCATGATCGCGAAAATGAATGCCGGTCGTGGGAATTCTGTCCGGATTCCAGTCGTTGTTTCCATCGGATGCAGGGCACCCGAAAGGGTGTCGCGACCTACTCAGCAAGGGAGCTCGCATGGCAACCCGTGCCGTCGCCCGTCGTTCGTCCGCCACCGGCGGGACCAACCGGGCAAGCAGTGTTCGCGCCGTGGGCGGGGAGATCGCCGATCGCGACCTGGTCGGCATGTACCTGGACGAGATCGCGCGCACGCCGCTGCTCGATGCCGCCAAGGAGGTCGAGCTGTCGCAGACCCTGGAAGCAGGAGTTTTCGCGCGACAGGTCCTCGACGGTGCGGTGGAGAGCGAAGCCGGCGGGGCCTCGCGCGAGGAGCTGGAGGCGCTGGTCGCCGAGGGCGAGCGCGCCAAGGACGTATTCATCCGTTCCAACCTCCGGCTCGTCGTCGCCGTCGCCCGCCGCTATCCGCGGGCCGGGCTGCCCCTGCTCGACCTGATCCAGGAGGGCAACGCCGGTCTGGTGCGCGCGGTCGAGAAGTTCGACTACGCCAAGGGCTTCAAGTTCTCGACGTATGCGACTTGGTGGATCCGGCAGGCCATCACCCGTTCCATAGCCGACCAGTCCCGCACGATCCGGCTCCCCGTCCACCTGGTGGAGGAGCTCGGCCGGATCCGCCGTGTCCAGCGCGAGTTCAACCGTGAGAACGGGCGGGACCCGGAGCACTCGGAGATCGCCGCCGAGCTGGACTCGACCACGTCGCGGGTCAGCGACGTCCTGGACTGGGCCCGCGACCCGGTCAGTCTCAACATGTCGGTGGACGACAACGGCGACACGCAGTTCGGTGACCTCCTGGAGGACACCTCCGCGGTGTCACCCGAGCAGTCCGTGATGACGC
This sequence comes from Streptomyces sp. NPDC050422, assembly GCF_044458665.1. Classification (NCBI taxonomy): domain Bacteria; kingdom Bacillati; phylum Actinomycetota; class Actinomycetes; order Kitasatosporales; family Streptomycetaceae; genus Streptomyces; species Streptomyces sp. NPDC050422. Next base: position 150,586 of record NZ_JBITIE010000007.1, on the reverse strand, counting down.
TGCTGCGCAGCGAGGAGCTGGAGGAGCTGATCGGCAAGCTCGACAACCGCACCGCGTCGATTATCCGTATGCGGTACGGCATCGAGGACGGCCGTGAGCGGACCCTGACCGAGGTGGGCAAGCAGCACGGGCTCACCCGCGAGCGGATCCGCCAGATCGAGAAGCACGCGCTGCTCGAACTGAAGCGAATGGCTCACGACACGGGCTTTGACGCTGCGGCATGAGCCCTCGTCCAGTAACCTCCGAATTGGGCCGCTTCACATCGGTGGCCCCCTAGAGCTGAGTCCCGGCGCCCACCCCCCCCTGGCGCCGGGGCTCATTCTTTTTTCCGGTCCCGCGAAGGGCAGGCCCGCTATGCGGCAGGCGTCGCCGCCGCGCGGGTGAGCCTGCCGCCCAGGTCGCTCAGATACGACACCAGCTGCGGCGGCTGGTGCGCGGTGAACTCGCAGTCCACCAGTGCCAGGCGCAGTGCCACCCATTCCAGCGAGTCGGCCAGCACCGCCCGCAGCCTGCAACTGTGCTCGCCGGTCTGCTCCAGCGGCCCGATCGAGGCAGGCAGCCGCGAGGCCACGAACTCGGCGGGGGCCGCGAAGCTCACGTCGACCGCCAGCTCCGGCTGCCGGCGCGCCATGGAGCTGGTGAGGAACTCCGCCGCATCGCCGGTCGGCAGCTCCCGCGGCGTGAAACGGGCGCCGGTCGCGAACGGGTCACTCACCCGGTCGACCCGGAAGGTGCGCCAGTCCTCCCGCTCCAGGTCGTACGCGACGAGATACCAGCGCCACCCGGTGCTGACGAGGCGGTACGGCTCCACCTGCCGCCTCGTCTCGGCGCCGTCCCCCGCGCGGTACGCGAACCGCAGCCGCTCCCGCCCGGTGACCGCCGACGCCATCACGGTCAGCGTCTGCGGGTCGATCGTCGAGCCGTCCCCGCGGGCCAGCGGCATCGTCGCGTTCTGCAGGGTGGAGACCCGGTGGCGCAGCCGGGAGGGAAGCACCTGTTCCAGCTTGGCCAGCGCCCGTACGGAGGCCTCGTCGACGCCCTCGATGGCATGGCCGGCCCCGGCCCGCAGCCCCACCGCGATGGCCACCGCCTCCTCGTCGTCCAGCAGCAGCGGCGGCATCGCCGTACCGGCCACCAGCCGGTAGCCGCCGATCGAGCCGCGGGACGCCTCGACGGGATAGCCCAGGTCACGGAGGCGGTCGATGTCGCGGCGGATGGTGCGCGGGCTGACGTCGAGCCGGTCGGCGAGTTCACTGCCCGGCCACTCGCGCGGCGTCTGGAGCAGTGACAGCAGGTTCAGCAGTCGTGCCGGGGTGTCGGTCATGTCACTCAGGATGCCCGCCCATTGGGTCATGACCTGACCTAATCGACGTTTAACTTCCTCATATGACTTCTTCCGCATCCCTGCCGTCACCGGCGGACGCCTCGGCGGTGTCCCCGGATCCGTCGGACCGCCGCCGGTGGTTCGCACTGGCCATCGTGATGACCGCGGCCTTCATGGACCTGGTCGACGTCACGATCGTCAACATCGCCATCCCGAGCATCAAGGAAGACACCGGCGCCTCGTTCAGCTCGATCCAGTGGATCACCGCCGGGTACGCCCTGGCCTTCGCAGCCGGTCTGATCACCGGTGGCCGGCTCGGTGACATCTTCGGCCGCAAGCGGCTCTTCCTCATCGGGATCGGCGGCTTCACCGTGGCCTCCGCGCTCTGCGGATTCGCCGCCAACCCGGAGATGCTCGTCGCCTCTCGCATCCTCCAGGGCGGCACGGCCGCGCTGATGGTGCCGCAGGTGCTGTCCATCGTGCACGCCACCTTCCCCGCGCACGAGCGCGGCAAGGTCTTCGGCCTCTTCGGCGCGATCGTCGGCCTCGGTGCCGTGTCCGGGCCGCTGCTGGGCGCACTGCTCACCGAGTGGAACATCGCCGGTCTCGAGTGGCGCCCGATCTTCCTGATCAACTTGCCGGTCGGCATCGCGGGTCTGATCCTGGGACGGAAGTTCATCACCGAGTCCAAGGCGCCGAAGGCGCTGCGCCTCGACCTGGTCGGGGTGGTGCTGGTGACGCTGGGGATGCTCATGCTCATCTACCCGCTGACCCGTGGCGAGGAGCTCGGCTGGCCGCTCTGGGGCTACCTGTCGATGGCCGGCAGCATCGTCGTCTTCGCCGCCCTCGTGCTGTTCGAGCGGGCGAAGGCGCGCCGGGACGGTTCGCCGCTGGTCGAGCTGTCGCTGTTCCGGGTCAAGAGCTTCGCCGCGGGCATCGCCGTGCAGCTGACCTTCGGCATCGGCCTCGGCATCTTCTTCCTGGTCTGGACGCTGTACATGCAGGAGGGACTCGGCTGGAGCGCGCTGCGGGCCGGCACGACGGGTATCCCGTTCTCGGTCGCCGTCTCGTTCGCCGCCGGCATCTCCGTACAGAAGCTGGTGCCGCGCTTCGGGCGCAAGGTGCTCCAGGCGGGGGCGCTGCTCATGATCGCCGGCCTGCTGCTCTACATCTGGGAGTCCGACCGCTACGGCATGGGCATCACGTCCTGGCAGATGGCGCTGCCGCTGGTGGTCATGGGTGTCGGCATGGGGCTGATCGTGGCCCCGCTGGCCGACGCGGTGCTGTCCGAGGTGCCCAAGGAGCACGCGGGATCGGCCTCCGGACTGTTCAACACCGTGCAGCAGATGGGTAATGCGCTGGGGCTCGCGCTCGTCTCGGTCATCTTCATCGGGTCGATGGGCGACCATCTGACGCCGCCGCAGATCGGGCCGGCGTTCGCGGACGCCTTCGAGCACTCGCTGTGGTGGGTGGCCGGCGTGCTGGCGGTGATCTTCCTGGTGATGTTCGCGCTGCCGGCCCGGCCCAAGCAGCACGTCGAGGGCGGCGACGAGATCGCCGACGCCGTCGTGGAGCCCGCCAAGGAGCCGGTGCTGACGCACTGAGCAGACGGCAGGAAGCAGCGGAGGACGGAAGAATCCGACGGCGCCCGCACCCCGACGGGGGTGCGGGCGCCGTCTTGCTCGTACGGGCCGCGCCGCGCGTCAGCAGATGCGGGTGCGGCTCTCCATCGCTTCGCGCGCGGCGTCCTCGTCGCCGTACACCTCGCACATGTGGCGGCCGTCCGGTGTCGCCGTGTGCTCGACCTCCCACAGGCTCGTCTCGCTGCCGTCGAGAAGCAGGAAGGCGTGCTCGTACAGCGTGAACCCCGCGTCCCGCCCGTCCACCTGGCACTGCCGGCCGAAGATCTGGGTGATGTGGTGGGCGAAGGCCGCCCGCAGCAGGAGGGCGGTCTCCTCACCCGGCACGTTCCGGTTCTCCGCGCGGCGCAGCACCCGGCGGGCGTGGTCCGCGGAGTTGTCCGGGGCGTACATCCGGGGCAGCGGGGCCGGTGGCGCCGCCATCAGGGCGTCGAGGATGTCCAGGTCGGCCTGCGGCCCGTCGTGCCCGAAGACCGGGCCGTCGCTGAAACCGCCGGTCAGACGGGCCGCCGCGATGTGGGCGTCGGCCTCATCGTCGTACAGCTCGTGCTGCCGCAGGCCGGGCTGCGCGCCGTGCCCCGGGTCGGCGGCGTCGCGCGGGCCGCAGTGCACCAGCTCCCACAGGGCGAGCGGCGTGCCGTCGGCCAGCAGGTACGTGTGCCGGTAGGTCTCGCGGTGCAGGGCGGAACTGTGGTGCGAGGAATGCAGGGAGCTGCTGTGGGCGAGCGCGGTGCCGAGCCGCTCGACCGTACTGTCGGGCAGGTCGAACGAGTTGAGAGCCCGTCGCAGGAGTCGCTCGAGGTGCTGCTCGGTTGTCTCGTACGGATCGCTCAAGGTGCTGTCTCCAGGCCGTCGCCGCGTGTGACTTGATGCGTGCTCAACGTAGTCCCTGGGTCTGAACATCCTGACCGGGGTTGAGAAAAACGTACGACGCACGCAGAAGGTTCCCGTAGTCGCCCGAACTTCCCTACGCCGGGGGCGAGTCGACTGCGCGCCCCGTCATGCCCGGTGGCTGTGCCGATTGCCGCGCTCCGTTGTAGAGATCGCCGTACGCGAGGTATGTGCCGCCACCGGCGCGGCCGTTGACTCCCGTGGCCGCCCGCACCGCCTTCACGATGGCCCGGGTCACGGCCTCCGCACCCGCCGCCAGCAGGTCATCGAGTGCGAGCGGGTTCGCCGGATCCAGTGTGCGCGTGCCGGTGGCCAGGGCGAAAACGGTGTCCCCGTCACTCATCAGATGGACGGGCCGGATGGCGCGCGCCAGCCCGTCGTGCGCCGTCCCCGCGAGCTTCTGCGCCTGGGCGCGGCCGAGTCCGGCGTCCGTGGCGACGACGGCGAGTGTGGTGTTGAGCGGGGGGCGCGCGTTCGCGTCGTGCGCCTGGGCCAGGCGCTGTTGCGCCGTCCGGTGGACCTCCGGCGCGGGTGTGACGGCCGGCTGGGCGCCGCCGTACTCCCCGTACAGCACCCCGGTACGGGGATCGAGAACGGAGCCCGCCGCGTTCACCACGGCCAGTGCGGCCACCGTGATCCCGGACGGCAGCAGGACGCTCGCCGTGCCCACCCCGCCCTTCAACTGCCCGGCGACCGCACCCGTGCCCGCACCGACGCAGCCCTCGGCGACCGCGGCGCCCGGCTCCGTGCCCGCCGCGTCCTCCACCGCCGCCCGGCCGGTCGCGGCGTCCGGCCGGGCCCGCCAGTCACCACCTCGCCCCAGGTCGAAGACACAGGCGGCGGGGACGACCGGAACCACCTGGGACGGATCGGCCCCGACCCGCACGCCGCGGCCCTGCTCCTCCAGCCAGGCCATCACCCCGGACGCCGCGTCGAGGCCGTACGCGCTGCCGCCGGTGAGGACCACGGCGTCGATGCGCTGCACCAGATTGCGCGGATCCAGCGCGTCCGTCTCGCGGGTGCCCGGACCGCCGCCGCGTACGTCGACGGCCGCGACCGCACCGCCCTCGGGTGCGAGGACCACGGTCGTGCCGCTGAGCGCGCCCTCGCCCTCGACCCGCGCATGTCCGACGCGCACCCCGGCGACATCGGTCAGCGCGTCCCTCCGGTGCGGGAGCTGAGTCGGGGGAGGGGTGTTCTGGCCGGTCATCCGGGGCTCCTTGTGGTGCGGGTGGCTGACTGCGGGGGCCGTTCACCGTGAACGTACCCGGAGGGAAGGAGGGGAAGCAGGGCGGACGGAGATATTTGTGAATGCATTCACAAATGGACGACGGTCCAAGGTCCCGGAAAAAACCCCAGCTCGGACCATGTATGCCAGGCCCGCACCGGCAATCGCCGGGACCAACGGTCCTGCACCGGGGACCATTGCGGGCCGCCGGGCGCACCGAGCGGGAGTGCAATGGACGCAGCGGCGAAGAAGACGCGGGGACGACAGCGGAAGGTGTGGGCCATGACGGCGACTGCGGCAGAGGCGACCACGGACAGCGGGGCCTGGGACGGCTTCACGGGCGGACTGTGGCGCGAAGCGATCGACGTCCGGGACTTCGTCCAGCACAACTACACGCCCTACGAGGGCGACAGCTCCTTCCTCGCCGGCCCGACCCCCCGGACCACCGCGGTCTGGGCGAGGCTCCTCGCCATGTTCCCGGACGAGATCGCCCGGGGCGTGCACGATGTGGACGTCACCACCCCGTCCCGGATCGACGCCTTCCGCCCCGGCTACATCGACGCGGACCTGGACCTGATCGTCGGCCTGCAGACGGACGCCCCGCTCAAGCGCGCCATCATGCCGAACGGCGGCTGGCGCATGGTCGAGGGCGCGCTGCACGCGTACGGCTACGAGGCCGACCCCGCCGTCAAGGACACCTACACCCACCTCCGCAAAACCCACAACGAGGGCGTCTTCGACGCGTACACCCCCGAGATCCGCGCCTGCCGCTCGTCCGGGATCATCACCGGCCTGCCGGACGCCTACGGCCGCGGCCGGATCATCGGCGACTACCGCCGCATCGCGCTCTACGGCGTCGACCGGCTGATCGCCGCCAAGGAGGCCGACAAGGCCACGCTCGGCGAGCAGTGGCCGACCGAACACGTCATCCGGGACCGCGAGGAGGTCTCCGAGCAGATCAAGGCCCTGAACGAGCTCAAGGCGATGGCCCTTTCGTACGGCTACGACATCTCCGGCCCCGCTCGCACCGGCCGCGAGGCGGTGCAGTGGCTGTACTTCGGCTACCTCGGCGCCGTGAAGGAGCAGAACGGCGCGGCCATGTCGATCGGCCGCATCGACAACTTCCTCGACGTCTACCTCCAGCGCGACATCGAGCGCGGGGCGATCACCGAGGAGCGGGCACAGGAGTTCATCGACGACTTCGTCATCAAGCTCCGCATCGTCCGCTTCCTGCGCACCCCCGAGTACAACGAGCTCTACTCCGGCGACCCCACCTGGGTCACCTGGTCGATGGCCGGCATCGGCGAGGACGGGCGCCCGCTCGTCTCCCGTACGACCTTCCGCGCCCTGCAGACCCTCTACAACCTGGGCCCCGCCCCTGAGCCGAACCTCACGGTCTTCTGGTCGCGCCGGCTGCCCACCGGATTCAAGGAGTTCGCCTCCCGCGTGGCCATCGACACCTCGGCGCTCCAGTTCGAGTCCGATGATCTGATGCGCCCGAAGTACGGGGACGACACGGCGATCGCCTGCTGCGTCTCCGCGATGGCGATGGGCAAGCAGATGCAGTTCTTCGGCGCCCGCGTCAACGTCGCCAAGGCGCTGCTGTACGCGATCAACGGCGGCCGCGACGAGCGCACCGGCAAGCTCGTGGTGGCCGGCTTCGAGCCGCTCACCGACGCGTACCTGGACTACGACACCCTCGTCGAGCGGTACGACGCGATGCTCGACTGGCTGGCCCGGACCTATGTGCACGCGCTGAACGTCATCCACTACATGCACGACAAGTACGCCTACGAGCGGCTGGAGATGGCCCTCCACGACCAGGAGATCCTGCGCACCATGGCCTGCGGCATCGCCGGTCTCTCGGTCGCCGCCGACTCGCTCTCCGCGGTCAGGCACGCCCGGGTGAGGGTGATCCGGGACGAGAGCGGACTGGCGGTCGACTACGAGATCGAGGGCGACTACCCGGCGTACGGGAACAACGACGAACGGGCCGACGCCCTCGCGCGCGGCATCGTGCACGACTTCATGGAGAAGATCCGCAAGCACCCCACCTACCGCGACGCCGTGCACACCCAGTCGGTGCTGACGATCACCTCGAACGTGGTCTACGGCAAGAAGACCGGCAACACCCCGGACGGCCGCCGGTCCGGCGCCCCGTTCGCCCCCGGCGCCAACCCGATGAACGGGCGCGACGAGCACGGCTACATCGCCTCCGCCCTCTCGGTCGCCAAGCTGCCGTACGACGACGCGGAGGACGGCATCTCGCTGACCAACACCATCACGCCCGACGCGCTCGGCCGGACCCCTGAGGAGCGCGTGCGCAACCTCGCCGGTGTGCTGGACGGATTCACGGCGAGCGACGGCTTCCACATGAACGTCAACGTCCTCGACCGGGCCACCCTCCAGGACGCCATGGAGCACCCGGAGAACTATCCGCAGCTGACCATCCGCGTCTCCGGATACGCGGTCAACTTCACGCGGCTGACCCGCGAGCAGCAGCTCGACGTCATCAACCGCACCTTCCACGGCTCGCTCTGAACCTTGGCCCGGGTCCCCGGACCCGTGGCCAAGCCTTCGGCCGAGCCCCCCGAACCGCGCGGCGCCGGGTGCCATCCCCCGTCAACGCCCCGGCGCCGCGCACTCCACCCCTCCAGCGGCCCCAGCCGGCCGTAGACCCTCCGCGAAGAAGGTCCCGTCATGGCCGTCCTCCTCGACAGCACCGTCACTCCTGACTCCCCGGCCGCTCCCGCCACCCCGGCCGGCGCGGCCACGCAGCGGGCGGTCTCCGGCTCATTCCACTCCTGGGACCTGTCGACGGGGGTGGACGGCCCCGGCGCCCGCTTCGTCACCTTCCTGGCCGGCTGTCCGCTGACCTGTCTCTACTGCCACAACCCGGACACCATGCGGATGCGCAGCGGCACCCGCACCTCGGCCGACGACGTGCTGGCCGAGGCGGCCAAGTACACGACGTTCATCCGGGCCGCCGGCGGCGGGGCCACCATCAGCGGCGGCGAACCCCTGCTGCAGCCCGTCTTCGCCGGTGAGCTGCTGCACCGCCTGAAGCACGAACTGGGACTGCACACCGCCCTCGACACCTCCGGCTTCCTCGGGTCCCGCGCCACCGACGCGTTGCTGCGCGACGTCGATCTGGTCCTGCTCGACATCAAGTCCTGGGACCGTGCCACCTACCGCGAGGTCACCGGCCGGCCGCTGGAGCCCACCCTGGACTTCGCCCACCGCCTCGCCGGTCTCGGCAAGGAGGTGCACGTCCGCTTCGTGCTGGTGCCCGGACTGACAGACGACCCGGCCAACGTCGACGGGGTCGCGGCCTTCGCCGCCTCCCTCGGCAACGTCTCGCGCGTCGACGTCCTCCCGTTCCACAAGCTCGGCGAGGCGAAGTGGCAGGCGCTGGGCAAGCCGTTCACCCTGCATGACACCCCGTCGCCCACCCTCGAACAGCTCATCGCCGCCCGCGAGATCTTCGCCTCGCACGGACTCCACGCCGTGTGAGACGTACGAACGACGCGTCGCGCGGACGCCGACGAGCTGCGACGCGCTCACCCCGTAGGGCCATAAAACAGGACTAATATCCCCATACAACCCTACGCTGACGGGGTGACCGAGCCACCAGAAGCCTCTGCCGCAGCAGCGCAGCCCGGACCCGGTGCCAGCACCGATCCCTCCGGCGCGGCCATCGTCCCGCCGCCGGGCGGCGAGCCCGCCCGCTCAGGCGTCGCCGTCCCCCGGCCCGTCAACGCCCGCGCGACGGCGGCCGGCGTGATCGTCTCCCTCCTGCTGATCGTGGCCATCGTGCTGGGCAGCAGATTCCTGGAGAACTTCGACTCCGCGCTCCTGCCGTACGCCGTGGCCACGGTCTTCCTCGCCTTCGGCGTCGCCTACCGCTACACGGTCTGGGTGTCCGCACCGGGCGCCCGACGACTGTTCAAGAAGGGCTGGGGGAGCCTGTTCTCGGCTGCCAACTTCCGCAAGGCACCCACCGCCCTGCCGAAGATGATCGCCACCTACCTCGGCTTCCAGAAGTTCCTCGGCGCCCGCTCCCACGCACGCTGGGCCGCCCACCAGCTGATCTTCTGGGGCTGCATCCTCGCCTCCCTGATCACCTTCCCGCTGACCTGGGGCTGGTTCACCTTCACCTCCGGCAGCGGCTCCGGACCCGGCTACGAGATGCGGATCTGGGGCTTCAAGATCATCGGCTTCGACTCCCTGGACATCCTCGGCTGGCTGATGTTTCACGGCCTGGACATCGCCGCCGTCCTCGTCATCCCCGGCGCCTCCTACTTCCTGTGGCGCCGGATGAAGGACCGCGGCGCCATCACCGGCCAGCGGTTCGGCTACGACCTGGTGCCACTCATCGCGCTGATCGTCATCTCCGTGACGGGGCTGCTCCTCACCTTCTCGTCGATCTTCCTGCACGGCGGCGGGTACGAGTTCCTGGCGATCCTGCACATGGTGTCGGTGGTCTTCACCCTCATCTACATCCCGTTCGGGAAGTTCTTCCACATCGTCCAGCGCCCCGCCGCCGTGGGCATGCAGCTGTTCAAGTACACCGGCCGGCAGGACCAGGAGGTCTTCAGCTGCCGCCGCTGCGAGGAACCCATCGACACCACCCCGTACGTCGAGAACCTCCGCGGCACCATGCGCGACCTCAGCCTCGGCTTCGACGAGTGGGCCGAATACTGCCCGCGCTGCAAGCGGGTGCTGCGCGGCAGCGCCTATCTCTCCCAGGTGAAGAAGGGCTTCAAGTGACCGCGGATCCGCGAGCAGCCGACACCCGTACGGTCGTCCCCCTCGACCCCTCCCTCGCCCCGCCCGGCACCCGCGCCTTCCGGGACGCCGGCGGCATCCCCGCCGACAAGTGGCACGCCGACCAGAACGGCGAGACGCTCGTCCCCACCCACTGCTGCTTCTGCGGGGTGCAGTGCGGGATGTATCTGCGCGTCGACCGCGGCGGCAAGGTCTTCGGCGTCGAACCCCGCAACCACGACATCAACCGGATGCGCCTGTGCCCCAAGGGCATCAACGCCTACCAGCAGGTCAACCACCCGGACCGGCTCACCGCCCCGCTGATGCGGCGCTCCCGGGACGAGGAGTTCCGGGAGGTCTCCTGGGACGAGGCGCTCGACTTCACCGTCGCCGAGATCAAGCGCATCCAGCAGACCTACGGGAACGACGCCTTCGGACTGCTGGGCGGGGCGAGCCTCTTCTCCGAGAAGACCTATCTCGTCGGCAAGTTCGCCCGGGTCGCCCTCAAGACCCGGCACGTCGACTACAACGGCCGGCTCTGCATGGTCAGCGCGGCAGGCGCCAACAAGCTCGCCTTCGGCATCGACCGGGCCGGCAACCCCTTCTCCGACATCCTGCTCACCGACTGCCTGCTGATCGCGGGCTCCAACGTCGGCGAGTGCTTCCCCGTGATGACCCAGTACGTGTGGGGCGCCCGGGACCGCGGCGCCAGCCTGATCGTCATCGACCCGCGCGAGACGGCCATCGCCCGGACCGCCGACATCCATGTCGCCCTCAAGCCCGGGACCGACTCGGCGTTCTTCAACTCCGTGCTCCACGTCGTCATCGAGGAAGGCCTCACGGACGAGGCCTACATCGCCGCCCACACCACCGGCTGGGAGGAGGTGAAGGCCAAGGTCGCGGAGTACCCGCCCGCCCGGGCCGCCGAGATCTGCGGCATCCCCGCCGAACAGATCGTGCAGGTCGCCCGCACCTTCGCCCGCGCGCCCAAGGCCATGGCCTGGCACGCCCGCGGCATCGAGCACCACTCGCAGGGCGTCGAGAACTGCCTCACCGTGATCAACCTGTGCACCGCCACCGGACACATCGGCAAGCCCGGCGCCGGCTACGGCACCATCACCGGCCAGGGCAACGGGCAGGGCGGCCGCGAGCACGGCCAGAAGTCCGACCTCCTGCCCGGCGGCCGCTCGATCATGAACGAGGAGCACCGTCGGCAGATCTGCGAGATCTGGGGCATCGAGGAGTCCGAGCTCCCGCCCGCCGGGACCTCGATGATGGAAATGGTCTGGCAGATGCAGCGCCGCGAGATCCGCGGACTGATCGGCATCTGCAACAACCCCTTCGTCTCCCTGCCCAACTACAAGGTGGTCAAGGAGGGGTACGACACCGCCGAGTTCCACGCTCAGTTCGACTTCTTCCTTTCCGAGACCGCGGCCAACGCGCATGTGGTCTTCCCCGTCACCACCTGGGCCGAGGACGACGGAGTCATGGCCAACGCCGAAGCCCGGGTGGTCAAGCACAACAAGGCCCAGGACCCGCCCCCCGGCGTACGGACCGACACCTGGGTGATGTGCGAACTCGCCAGGCGTCTCGGCGCGGGCGACAAGTTCGCCTTCGCCGACTCCCGCGAGGTCTTCGACGAACTGCGCATCGCCTCCGCCGGCACCGTCAACGACTACTACGGCATCACCTACGAACGGCTGGAGGAGACCGGCGGAATCGCCTGGCCCTGCCCCTCCACCGATCACCCCGGCACCCCCCGGCTCTTCGAGGACGGCAGGACCTACCACCCCGACGGCAAGATCCACATGCAGGTCGTCGAATGGCACCTGCCGATGGACCCGTACGACGACGACCACCCCATGTCCCTCACCACCGGCCGCACCGTCGCGCACTTCCTCTCCGGCAACCAGACCCGCCGCCTGGGCGCCCTCGTCGAACAGACCCCACGCCCCTGGGCCGAGGTCCACCCCTCCCACGGCTTCCGCAACGGCGAACCGGTCCGCGTCGTCACCCGGCGCGGCAGCGAGGTCTTCCCCGCCCTGGTCACCGAGGCGATCCGCCCCGACACCGTCTTCATCCCGTACCACTGGCCGGTCCCCACCGCTGCCAACGCGCTGACCATCGATGCCCTGGACCCCCGCTCCAAGATCCCGGAGTACAAGGTGTGTGCCTGCCGCATCGAGCACGCCGAGAAGATCGACGAGGTACCCGCACCCCCGGTCGCGCCGGGCCATGTCGCCTACCCGGAGACCCAGGTCTCCCGTACCGACCCGCTGCCGCCCACGTCTCCGCAGGGCCGTGGCACCTCGGAGAGGAGCTGATGCCCGCATGATGGGCAGAACGATCTTTATCGACCCGGGGCGCTGCATCGGCTGCCAGGCCTGTGTCTCCGCCTGCCGGGAATGCGATTCGCACCGCGGCAAGTCGATGATCCACCTCGACTACACCGACGAGGGCCAGTCCGTCGCCTCCCTTCCCACGGTCTGCATGCACTGCGAGGACCCCGTCGCCCCCTGTGCCGAGGTCTGTCCCGCCGACGCGATCCTGGTGACCGCGGACGGTGTGGTGCAGCAGGCGGACACCACCCGCTGCATCGGCTGCGCCAACTGCGTCAACGCCTGCCCCTTCGGCGTACCGAAGATCGACCTCCAGGCGAAGCTGCAGCTGAAGTGCAACCTCTGCTACGACCGCACCGCCTACGGCCTCGCTCCCATGTGCGCCACCGTCTGCCCGACCGGTGCGCTGTTCTACGGAACCGTCGAGGAGCTCCAGGCCGAACGTCCCGGAGTCCAGGTCGCGGACACCTTCGTCTTCGGTGAGACCGAGGTCCGCACCGGTGTCGCCATGGTCGTCCCCGCCGACCGGGTCCAGTGGCCGGTGCCGGGCGGCCTGCCGGTCGTGGAGATCAACGGGAAGGACGTCCGCCGATGACCGTCACCGAACAGCCGTCCCCTGGGGACCCGCGGCAGCCGTCCTCCGGGGACCCTCGCGAGGCCCTGCACGACCGGATCGCCGCGGACTCCCTCACCACCCGTCGTGACTACCTCCGCATCGTCGCCACCGTCTCCGGCGGCCTGGCGATCGGCGGGCTCGGCGTGGCGGGCGGCATGCTCCCGCGCCACGGCGACCCCAAGGACGACAAGGCTCCCGCACCCAAGCGGATCAGCGCCCAGCTGCTGCCCGGGGAGTCCCTCGCCTTCAGCTACCCGGAGGACGAGGACAAGGCGGTCGCCGTCCGGCTCGACGACGGCACCCTCGTCGGCTACTCGGCGATCTGCACCCACCTCGCCTGCGCCGTGCTGTGGCAGAAGGACCGTGGCTCCGAGGGCGAGCTGTACTGCCCGTGCCACGAGGGAGTCTTCGACGCCCGCACCGGCGAGGTCACCGCAGGACCGCCGCCCCGCGGGCTGCCCAAGGTGGTCCTCACCGAGCAGACGGACGGCAGCATCTGGGCCGTCGGCACGACCCGCTCCGGCGAGAGCATCGAGAAGGGGCTGTGCCGCCAGCTCGGTGACGACCGCCCGGACCTCGCCTCCCGCATCGGCTGCCCCGGCGTCAGCAGGGGCGCCGAAGCACCCAAGGCCGCCGGCGACTCCCGTACCGGGGCCACCGAGCCCGAGACCTCCGGCAGGCGGACATGAGCGACGCCCAGCAGCCCCCCGGCCCGCAGTACCCGGAGTACCACCCGGGCAGCGCACGGCCCGAACTCAACCGGCCCGTCCACGAGCGCTACCCGCAGATCCGGTCCACCAGCGGCTACGGCGACCCCCGCGTCCGCCACACCGGGCCGGGGCCGGGAGCGGGCACCGACCAGGAACCGGAGCGGTCCTCGAAACTCACGGCACGGCTGACCCTGGCCATGACCGTCGTCATCGGGCAGCTCTGGGGACTCACCATCACCATCGACGAGTACATGGAGGGCAACATCGGCACCGCCTGGTGGGGGGCCGGATTCCTCTGCCTGTCGTTCCTCGTCGTCCTCGGCCTCTGGTGGCTCGACCCCAAGGACCGCTGACCGGCGCCGGGGGCGCCCCGGCCCGAAGGCCGGCGCAGGGCGCCCCCGCTCCCGGAGCACAGCCGTACCCTGGGAGGTATGAGTACCGCCCCCGCCCCCGGACCGCGCGATGCGAAGCCGAACTCGCCGGACCGGCCGAAGCCCAAGCCGGCACTGATCTTCGACGATCCACTGGACCAGCAGTCCGCGGACGATACGGACCGGGGGTGGGGTGAGCGGGCCCCCTCCGGCGGCAGCGCCGCCGACCTGGCCCGTTTCCTCGACGAGAAGCCGCCCCACCACGTCTGAGCCGGCTTCCTTGCTCCTGTTACTCCTGGCCGGCCCGACCCGGGGCCTCGCCGCGGTTCCCCTCGACCGGGGCGCTGCGCTGCGCGACCAGAGCGTCGCGGATCTCCTTCAGGACCTCCAGCTCGCTCACCTCCATCGTCTCCTGCACGCCCTCCTTCGCCGCCTGCATGGCGGCCCGCCTGGCGAGGTACTTCGCCATCGGGAGCACCATCAGGAAGTAGACGACGGCGGCGGTGATCAGGAAGCCGAGGGTGGCGCTGAGCACCGAACCCCACAGGATCCGGATGCCCTCGGTCGCCTCGCCGGTCTTCGGGTCCGTCACACAGGGGCCCTTGAGGCAGGAGTTGTAGCTCTCCAGGTCCTTGGTGCCGAACGCACCGACGAGCGGATTGATGATGCCCTTGACGATGGAGTTCACGACGTTCGTGAACGCGGCGCCGATGACGACGGCCACCGCCAGATCGATCACGTTGCCGCGCATCAGGAAGGCCTTGAAGCCCTCCAGCAGACTGACCTTCTTCTTCTCGCTCACGCGTGAGCCGTCCTTCGTAAGTGCCGTGGGGGGAGCTAACTGCTCCGCAACTTACGGCAGTACAAGGGCAATCGGCCTCATCCACGGCTGTTGTCAGGTGACGTGATAGTTCGTCAGTACGAATCAGCACAGGATCACCGCAAACCCGGCCGAGATCCCCTCGCCGGCCAGCGTCGCCGCCGTCGCCCGGGGCACGGACAGCACGATCAGCGCCCCGTTCTCCGTCGAGCCCTCGGCGGACGGTGGGGGCACCTGGGTCACCCGCGCGCCCTTCGCCAGCACCCGGGAGCCGGCTCCGGCGTCCTCGGACGCGATCACGTCGACCCGGTCTCCCGGACGCAGCAGCCGTACGGTCGCCGCATCCGCGATCCGAACCGGCGCGGACACCAGGCGGACGGGCGCCGGCACCCGCCGCGACGCGGTCCCGGCCGCGCCGGCCGCCCCGTGCCCCGCCCCGGGCCCCCCTCCGCTCCCGGCCCCACTGCCGCCGAGCCCCGAAGCGGCCAGCGCGGCAGCCGTCAGCGCCAGCCCCGCGGCCATCGCCCGCCGCTGCCGCCACACCGCCCGCCGCAACCGGTGCCCACTGCCCCCACGCACCCGCAGTGGAGGAAAAGGGGGCACCCCGCAGGGCGGCGGAGCGGGGGCGGGCAGGGGCGGAGACGTGAAGGAGGAAGGGGAGGAGGGTCCGTACGAGGGCATGGCAAACACCGCCTGCGGTGAGGGAGTTCAGAGGCCGGAGGAATCGGATCGCGTGGCCCGGCCGAAGGGCCGGCCGGACAGCACTCACGATCCACCACCCACGGGAATCCCGCTGAGCCCTGTGGACAGCCCACACCATGTGGATAACTCCCTCACTCATCCGAGGGCCACTGAGGAGCCGGCCGAGCTCGCTAAGGCAGCACGATCCCCGTGTCGATCCCGTCCAGCGCATGCGCGCACAGACAGCTCCGGTCCGCCTCCGCGGGCAGCGCGGCCACCGCGTCGAAGAGGACCGAACGCAGCCGGTCGACATTGGCCGCGAAGACCTTCAGCACTTCGCCGTGGGAGACGGCCTCGCCGGCCTCCGCGCCCGCGTCCAGGTCCGTCACCAGCGTCATCGTCGTGTAGCAGAGCCCCAGCTCACGGGCGAGTACGGCCTCGGGGTGCCCGGTCATCCCGACCACCGACCAGCCCATCGCCGCATGCCAGCGCGACTCCGCCCGCGTCGAGAAGCGCGGCCCCTCGACGACCACGAGCGTCCCGCCGTCCACCGCTTCCCAGTCCCGTCCGCGAGCTGCCGCGAGGGCGGCCTTGCGCCCCTCGGGGCAGTACGGGTCCGCGAAGCCCAGGTGCACCACCTTCGGTGCCACTCCGTCCGCCCGGGTCTCCCCGTCGTAGAACGTCTGGACACGGGTCTTCGTACGGTCGACGAGCTGGTCCGGTACGAGCAGCGTCCCGGGTCCGTACTCGGGCCGCAGCCCGCCCACCGCGCACGGGCCGAGCACCTGGCGTACGCCGACCGAGCGCAGCGCCCACAGATTGGCGCGGTAGTTGATGCGGTGCGGCGGCACATGGTGGCCGCGGCCGTGACGGGGGAGGAAGGCGACCCGGCGGCCGCCGATCTCGCCGAGGAAGACGGAGTCGCTCGGCGCTCCGTAAGGGGTCTCCACGCGTACCTCGGTGACGTCCTCCAGGAAGGAGTACAGCCCCGAACCGCCGATCACACCGATCTCTGCGTTCACCATGCGGTCACAGTAGGCGGTCACAGTAGGCGGTCACTCAACGGCAGACGCGGCCGGGCGGGGAAACGCCGAGGACCCCGCCGAGTGGATCGGCGGGGTCCCGGTGAAACCAGGTGAAGCGGGCGGACGGGCGCGTCAGGCGGCCGAGGAACCGCTCGACGAGGACGAAGAAGAAGAGGACGACGAAGAAGACGCCGTGGAAGAGCTGGACGCACCGGAGGAGGACGTCGACGAGGAGGACGACGACTTCGCGTCCGATCCCGTCGAGGACGACGAACCGGAACCGGAGGCCTTCGCAGCGGCCGGGGCCGGCGTGCTGCTCGACGACGAACCGCGGCTGTCGTTCCGGTAAAAACCGGAACCCTTGAACACGATGCCGACCGCCGAGAACACCTTCTTCAGGCGTCCATCGCAGCTCGGGCACACCGTGAGGGCGTCATCGGTGAACTTCTGCACCGCTTCGAGGCCCTCGCCACACTCGGTGCACTGGTACTGATAGGTCGGCACTTGTTCCTCCTGGCACTCTGACTCAATGAGTGCTAACGACGCTCCATACTGACCTATTCCGCGGGATCAGTCCACCGTGACCGGTCCGCGGTGACCGATCCCACGTGCCACGGTCCGCCCCGAAACCTTCGGGAGGAGCCGTGAACGCAGCGCCACCAATGTCACCAGCGCCAGCACGGTGCCCACCAGCGGCACCAGGAATCCGGTGCTCGCGCCGTGGGCGTCCGCGAGCTGCCCGGCCACCGTCACAGCGGCAGCCTGGCCCAGTGCGACCGCGCCCGTCAGCCAGGTGAACGCCTCGGTCCGTGCGGAGCCCGGCACCAGCGCCTCGACCAGGGTGTAGCCGCTGATCAGGGCGGGCGCGATGGAGAGTCCGACCAGCAGTCCGAGTCCGGCCAGCAGCGGTACGGAGTGCACCGCCCACAGGCCCGAAGCGGTGAGGGTCAGGGCCGCGTACCCGGCGATCAGCCGGCGTCGCGGACCGGTCTTCCAGGCGATGGCGCCGCAGGCGATGCCGGCCAGCATGTTGCCGGCCGCGAAGACCCCGTACAGCAGACCGTTCGCACCCGGGCTGCCGATCTCCTCGGCGAAGGCGGTCAGCGAGACCTGCATCCCGCCGAAGACCGCGCCGATCCCGAGGAAGGCCACCGCGAGCACGCGTACGCCCGGGATGGACAGTGCGGACGTGTGCGGCTGAGACCCGGCGGAACCGGCGTTACGTACCGCGGGCTGGGTGGCGCGCTGCGCGGCGAAGAACAGCCCGCCGAACAGGGTCAGGGCGGCTTCGGCGATCAGTCCCGCCGCCGGGTGCACCCCGGTGCACAGCGCGGTGGCCAGGACCGGGCCGATGACGAAGGTGAACTCGTCCGTCACCGATTCGAAGGCCGCCGCCGTCGACATGAGAGGCGAGGCCTCCCGGCCAGGCGCCGCCCCGAGCACGGCCGCCCAGCGGGACCGCACCATCGGGCCGATCTGGGGGACCGAGGCGCCCGTCGGAACGGCCGCGGCGAACAGCGCCCACATCGGAGCGCCCGCCAGGGCGAGTGCGGTCAGGCCCGAGACGGACGCCGTGTGGACGAGAACGCCCGGCAGCAGCACGGCGCGCTGGCCGAAGCGGTCGGCGAGCTTGCCGGTCTGCGGGGCGAACAGGGCCATGGAGACCCCGGTCACGGCGGCGACGGCGCCGGCGCTGCCGTACGAGCCGGTGGTGTGCTGGATGAGCAGGACGATGCCGATGGTCAGCATCGCGAAGGGCTGCCGTGCGGCGAAGCCCGGCAGGAGGAAGGTCCACGCACCCGGGGTGCGCAGCAACTGCCCGTATCCGGGGCGGTCGGAGACCGTGGACGCCACGGTCCATGCCTTTCTGCCGCCTGGTGGCCGTGCTCCTGCGGGACGGGCCGGCACGTGGGTGCGGACCCGGTCAGGAGCTGCCGAGAGCTGTCCTCTTCGCGCGGAACTGCGGTAGATGCCGGGCGCTCGCAGCAGAGGCGGAGGACGCCACGACCGCCATACGGTCGCGCCAGCTCTGCGTCAGGCAGAGTTGGTGGATCAAAAGGTCGATCATAGGTCGATCTGGGTTTCCTTCATGCTACAGGCACAGATGCCGGTACACCTGTGATTGTGTGCAGCGCAACCCCTGCCACCTGTGAACGCAGGGTGCTTGCGCGCATCCTCAGTGGTGCGCCTTGGTATCCCGGGCGGCCCGTTCCTCGTGCTTCCTGACGTCGTCCGTCCTGCCGAGCTTCTTCACCGCCTTGAGGGCGTTGGCCACGTTCGGTCCGGTGAGGGCCTCGTCGGCCGCGTTCGCACCGGTGCCCAGCCAGCCGGCCAACTTGCCGCCCTCGCCGATCGCGCGCAGCCGGGCCTCGGTCGCGTCGCGCACGGGGTCGGTCGTGACGACCAGCAGTTCGTCGCCGCGGCGCAGTACGGTCGCCGGCGCGGGCACGAAGCTCTTGTCGTCCCGGACGATCAGCGTCACCGCCGCTCCCGCGGGCAGGCGCAGTTCGCCGACCTCGACGCCGTGCATCTTCGACTTCGCGGGGATGGCCACCGAGAGCAGATGTCCGCGCAGCCGCTCCAGGGGTGCCGACTCGATGCCCAGGTCGGCCGTCTCGGACGGGTCGTCGGCGATCTTGAGGGCCTTGGCGAGCCAGGGCAGGGTCGGACCCTGGATGAGGGTGTAGACGACGACGAGGACGAAGACGATGTTGAAGACCCGCGTGGAGCCCTCGATTCCGGACACCATGGGAATGGTCGCCAGGATGATGGGCACCGCGCCGCGCAGCCCGGCCCAGGACATGAGGGCCTTCTCCTGCCAGGGCAGCCGGAAGGGCGCGAGGGAGATGAAGACCTCCAGCGGCCGGGCTACCACGGTCAGCACCAGTCCCACGATGATGGCGGGCCAGAAGTCGTCGACCAGGTCGTGCGGGGTGACCAGCAGTCCGAGCAGGACGAACATGCCGATCTGGGCCAGCCAGCCGAGTCCGTCGGCGAAGCCGCGGGTGGCGGGCCAGTGCGGCAGCTTGGCGTTGCCGAGGATCATCGCGGCGAGGTAGACCGCGAGGAAGCCGCTTCCGTGGAGCATCGCGCCCGCCGCGTACGCGGACACCGCGATCGCCATCACGGCGATCGGGTAGAGGCCCGAGGCGGGCAGGGCCACATGCCTCAGGCCGTACGAGCCGAGCCAGCCGACGGCGATGCCGATTGCGGCGCCGATCGCCAGTTCCAGGGCTATCTCGCCGACGAGTACGTACCAGCTGTCGACCGGTCCCACGGTCGAGAAGGCCACGACGAGGATCACCACAGGGGCGTCGTTGAAGCCGGACTCGGCCTCCAGGACGCCGGTGATCCTGGCGGGCAGCGGCACCTTGCGCAGGACGGAGAAGACCGCGGCGGCGTCCGTGGAGGAGACGACCGCGCCGATGATCAGCGCCTGCCGCCATTCCAGACCGACCAGGTAGTGCGCTCCGGCCGCGGTCACGCCCACGCTCACGCCGACGCCGACGAGCGAGAGGACGACGGCAGCGGGCAGCGCGGGCTTGATCTCTTTCCACTTCGTGCCGAGGCCGCCCTCGGCGAGGATCACGACCAGGGCCGCGTAGCCGATCACCTGCGTCAGTTCGGCGTTGTCGAACTTGACGTCGAAGAACCCGTCCTGCCCCATGGCGATCCCGATGCCGAGATACAGGAGCAGGCTGGGGAGCCCGCTGCGCGACGAGATGCGCACCGCCGCCACCGCGACGAGCAGGACAAGTGAGCAGACGAGCAGGAGTTCGTTGAGCGCGTGGACAGTCAGTGGCCGGTCCTTCCCTGCGTACGCCTGCCGGATCGACTTCCGGTGGCGGGTTACTTCGTTACCTTACCTAATCTTTAACGTTTTCTTGATGCGTTCGAGCATTCGTACGATCGCTACGCAATTCGAACCATCCCGATACCGCGTCGGACCGGCCTCGGCGCTGCGCCTATGGTTGCTCCTGCACTCCCAGGACCACCCTGCCCCTCGAAGGACAGCGATGCCCGCCAACACAACCGTCTCTTCCGGCTCCACGGCCACCACCGGCGGTGGGCCGCGCAAGAAGAAGGGGCGACGCGCCCGCCTGCTCGTGATCGTCCTGGTGCTGGCGCTCGTCGCGGGTATCGGTTACGGAACGTACTGGTCCGTATCCACCGTGCGCGCTTCGTACCCGCAGACCAACGGGACGATCCAGCTCACCGGACTCGACAGCAACGTCGAGGTCA
Source organism: Streptomyces sp. NPDC050422 (assembly GCF_044458665.1). NCBI lineage: Bacteria > Bacillati > Actinomycetota > Actinomycetes > Kitasatosporales > Streptomycetaceae > Streptomyces > Streptomyces sp. NPDC050422. Next base: position 129,932 of record NZ_JBITIE010000007.1, on the reverse strand, counting down.
AGCGCGACAGCTACGGAATCCCGCAGATCTACGCGGACTCCGACGCCGACCTGTTCCGCGCCCAGGGCTTCGTACAGGCGCAGGACCGCTTCTGGGAGATGGACGTCCGTCGTCACATGACGGCCGGCCGGCTCTCCGAGATGTTCGGCTCCGGCCAGGTCGAGACGGACTCCTTCCTGCGGACGCTGGGCTGGCGCAAGGTCGCGCAGGAGGAGTACGACACCGTCCTGTCGGACGAGACCAAGAAGAACCTCCAGTCGTACGCGGACGGCGTGAACGCCTACCTGAAGGACCGCGACGGCGCGGACATCTCCGTCGAGTACGCGGCCCTCGGCTTCACCAACGACTACAAGCCCACCGAGTGGACCCCGGTCGACTCGGTCGCCTGGCTGAAGGCCATGGCCTGGGACCTGCGCGGCAACATGCAGGACGAGATCGACCGTTCGCTGATGACGAGCCGGCTCGACGGGCAGCAGATCGAGGACCTGTACCCGCCCTACCCGTACGAGAAGCACAAGCCGATCGTCAGCGAGGGCGGCATCTCCCCGGCCACCGGGAAGTTCGACGCGGAGGCGACGCCGTCCGACGGCATCGGTTCGTCGACTGCCGAGGGCGCCACCGAGGAGCTCACCTCCCAGCTCGGCGCGCTCTCCGACACCCTTGACGAGATCCCCGCCCTGCTGGGCCCCAACGGCACCGGCATCGGGTCGAACTCCTGGGTCGTCGCGGGCAAGTACACGACCACCGGCAAGCCGCTGCTCGCCAACGACCCGCACCTGGCGCCGCAGCTGCCCTCGCTCTGGTACCAGATGGGGCTGCACTGCCGGGCCGTCTCGGCGACCTGCAAGTACGACACCGCCGGTTACACCTTCTCCGGTATGCCCGGTGTGATCATCGGCCACAACCAGGACGTCGCCTGGGGCTTCACCAACCTCGGCGCGGACGTCACCGACCTCTTCCTGGAGAAGGTCTCGGGCGACGGCTACCTGTACGACGGCAAGGTGAAGCCCTTCACCGTCCGCGAGGAGACCATCAAGGTCGCGGGCGGCAAGAGCCGGCACATCACCGTGCGCGAGACGAACAACGGTCCGCTGGTGTCCGACCGCAGCGGTGAGCTGGAGAAGGTCGGCCAGAAGGCCCCTGTCAGCAACGCCGCCCCCGACCGGGCGGACGGCTACGGGGTGGCGCTGAAGTGGACCGCGCTGGAGCCGGGCCACTCCATGGACGCCGTCTTCGAACTGAACCGGGCCAAGGACTTCACCTCCTTCCGTGCGGCGGCCGAGCACTTCGAGGTTCCCTCGCAGAACCTCATCTACGCCGACACCAAGGGCCACATCGGCTACCAGGCGCCCGGCAAGATCCCGGTCCGCAAGTCCGGCGACGGCACGATGCCCAGCCCCGGCTGGTCCTCGGCGTACGGCTGGAAGAAGGACCCGATCCCCTTCGACGAGCTCCCGTACGAGTACGACCCGGCGCGTGGCTACATCGTCACCGCCAACCAGGCCGTGATCGACGAGGACAAGTACCCGTACATGCTCACCAAGGACTGGGGCTACGGCAGCCGCAGCCAGCGGATCAACGACCTCGTCCAGTCGAAGATCAAGGGCGGCGGGAAGATCTCGACCGAAGACATGCAGAAGATGCAGATGGACAACACCAGCGAGATCGCCGCGCTGCTGGTGCCCGAGCTGATGAAGATCAACATCTCGGACAAGGACATCCGCGAGACGCAGAAGCTGCTGGAGGGCTGGGACTACACCCAGGAGGCCGACTCGGCGGCCGCCGCGTACTTCAACGCGGTCTGGCGCAACATCCTCAAGCTGGCCTTCGGCGACAAGCTGCCCAAGGAGATGCGCGTCGAGGGTGAGTGCCTGAACGTGCCCCCGGCCAAGAGCTCGGGTCCGGTCGACGAGCAGGACAAGCTGGTACGTGAATGCGGTCAGCGCGATGCGGACTCGGCGCAGCCGGACGGCGGTGACCGCTGGTACCAGGTGGTCGCGAACCTCATGGACAAGCCGGACAGCGAGTGGTGGAAGGCGCCGGCGAACCGCAATGACAAGGCGACCGACAGCCGGGAGGAGCTCTTCGCCCGCGCCATGAAGGACGCCCGCTGGGAGCTGACGGCCAAGCTCGGCAAGGACATCACCACCTGGAACTGGGGCCGGCTGCACCAGCTGACCCTGAAGAACCAGACCCTCGGTACGGAAGGCCCCGGACTGCTCCAGCGGGCGCTCAACCGCGGCCCCTGGAACCTCGGCGGCGGCGAGGCCGCGGTGAACGCCACCGGGTGGAACGCGGCGGGCGGCTACGAGGTCGTCTGGGTCCCGTCGATGCGGATGGTCGTCAACGTGGGGGACTGGGACAAGTCCCGCTGGATCAACCTCACCGGCGCCTCCGGGCACGCGTTCAGCGCGCACTACACCGACCAGACCGACAAGTGGGTCAACGGCGAACTGCTCGACTGGTCCTTCGGGACGAACGCGGTGGCCGGGGCGACGAAGGACACGCTGACCCTGAAGCCATAGGGGCGGGCCCGCGGGCCTTCGGAGGCCGCCTCTGAAGTGCCGCGGTCCGGCCGGTGTCCGCAGCGCTTCAGCCGTCGCCGAAGCGCCGCGGGCCGGCCGGTGTCACCACGGCGTCCACGGGGTGGTCGTGCGGTTCCTCCGGGACCCGCGCGGCCACCTCGTCGTCGTACAGCAGGACGATCAGCGCGGGGTGCGCCCCGGCCGCCGCGAGGCGGGCCAGCACCCGGTCGTAGCTGCCGCCGCCACGGCCGAGCCGCATCCCGCGCCCGTCCACGGCGAGGCCCGGCAGCAGCACCACGTCCGCGTCCAGGACGGCGTCGGGGCCGAGCGGCGTCCCGGCGGGCTCCAGAAGCCCGCGCCCGGCCTTCCTGAGGCTGTCCGCCCCCTCGTACGGAGCCCAGTCCAGGTCGTTGTCCGCGAGGAGGACCGGCAGCAGGACGCGCACGCCCCGGGTGCGCAGCGCGTCCAGCAGGGCGCGGGTCCCCGGCTCGCTCCCCACCGAGACGTACGCGGCGACGGTACGGGCCCCGGCGACCTCGGGGAGTTCGAGGGCGCGACGGGCCAGAACCGTGCCGGCCCGTTCGACGTCCTCGACGGTCAGGAGGCGTCGCGCGGCGAGCAGTTCACGCCGCAAGAGCGCCTTTGCGGACATGTCGGTGTTCAACGGGGCACCTATAGATCTCTCGTACCGGCCTATTTGAGTACAAAGTTAACCGGAGGCTCATCTTCCGCCCATGTGCGCCGGTTAGGGTTCTGCGCATGACTCGGTCGAACCTCAGGATCAGCAAGGCTGTCATCCCGGCAGCGGGCCTCGGTACCCGCTTCCTGCCGGCCACCAAGGCCACTCCCAAGGAGATGCTGCCTGTCGTCGACAAGCCTGCCATCCAGTACGTCGTCGAGGAGGCGGTCGCCGCCGGACTCTCCGACGTCCTGATGATCACCGGTCGCAACAAGCGTCCCCTGGAGGACCACTTCGACCGCAATTACGAACTGGAGTCGGCGCTGACCCGCAAGGGCGACGCCGAACGGCTGCGCAAAGTCCAGGAGTCGAGCGACCTCGCGACCATGCACTACGTCCGCCAGGGCGACCCGAGGGGCCTCGGCCACGCGGTGCTGTGCGCGGCACCGCACGTCGGCGACCAGCCGTTCGCGGTCCTCCTCGGTGACGACCTGATCGACCCGCGCGACCCGCTGCTGGCGCGCATGGTGGAGATCCAGGAGCGCGAGGGCGGCAGCGTCATCGCGCTCATGGAGGTCCCGCCCGAACTGATCCACCAGTACGGCTGCGCGGCCGCCCTGCCGACCGCCGAGGGCGACGTGGTGCGGATCACCGGCCTGGTCGAGAAGCCCGATCCGGCCGACGCGCCCAGCAATCTCGCCATCATCGGCCGCTATGTCCTGGACCCCGCGGTCTTCGGCATACTGCGCAGGACCGAGCCGGGCCGCGGCGGCGAGATCCAGCTGACGGACGCCCTTCAGCTCCTGGCCGAGGACGAGAAGGCCGGCGGCCCGGTGCACGGCGTCGTTTTCAAGGGCCGCCGCTATGACACCGGCGACCGGAGCGACTACCTCCGTGCCATTGTCAGACTCGCGTGCGAACGTGAAGACCTGGGCCCGGAGTTCCGGACCTGGCTCCGCAGTTACGTCACCGAGGAGATGTAGGACCTTGAGCAGCACGATCTGGTCGGTGGACGAGCACCTGGAAGACATCCTCGCCGCGGTGAGGCCGCTAGAACCCATCGAGTTGCAACTGCCCGAGGCCCAGGGCTGCGTCCTGGTCGAGGACGTCGTCGTGGAGATCGCCCTGCCGCCCTTCGACAACAGCTCGATGGACGGATACGCGGTCCGCGTCGCCGATGTGGAGGGCGCCACCGAGGAGTTCCCCGCCGTCCTCACCGTCATCGGGGACGTTGCGGCGGGCGACGCCGGTCTGCTCGGCGGCCAGCGCGTGGGACCGGGCGAGGCCGCCCGCATCATGACGGGCGCACCGCTCCCGGCCGGTGCCGAGGCCGTGATCCCGGTCGAGTGGACCGACGGCGGTACGGGCGGCGGGCCCGCCGCCACGATGCGCGCCCACAGTGACGCGCCGGAGGGTGCGCGCGGCGAGGTCCGCGTCCACCGTCCGGCCGAGGCCCGCGCCCACGTCAGGGCCCGCGGCAGCGACGTACGGCCGGGCGACATGGCGCTGCGCGCCGGTTCGGTGGTGGGGCCGCCCCAGATCGGCCTGCTCGCCGCCATCGGGCGCTCGACGGTGAAGGTGCGGCCCCGGCCGCGCGTCGTCGTCATCTCCACCGGCAGCGAACTGGTCCAGCCCGGCGAGGAACTGACCGGCGGCCAGATCTACGACTCGAACAGCTTCGCGCTGACGGCCGCCGCGCGCGAGGCCGGAGCGATCGCCTACCGGGTCGGTGCCGTGTCCGACGACGCCGAGACGCTCCGGGCCACGATCGAGGACCAGCTGATCCGGGCCGACATCGTCGTCACCACCGGGGGCGTCAGCGTGGGCGCGTACGACGTCGTCAAGGAGGCCCTGTCCTCCGTCGGTGACGAGGACGAGCCGGGCGGCGGCGTCGACTTCCGCAAGCTCGCCATGCAGCCCGGCAAGCCGCAGGGCTTCGGCTCCATCGGCCCCGACCACACCCCGCTGCTGGCACTGCCGGGCAACCCGGTCTCCAGCTACGTCTCGTTCGAACTCTTCGTACGGCCCGCGATCCGCACCCTGATGGGCCTGCCGGATGTGAACCGCCCGACCGCCAGGGCGTCGCTGGTCACCGACAAGGCCCTGTCCTCGCCGGCAGGCAAGCGGCAGTTCCTGCGCGGGACGTACGACGCGCAGGCGGGCACCGTCACCCCCGTTGGCGGCTCCGGATCGCATCTGATCGCCGCTCTCGCCAAGGCGGACGCGCTGATCGTGCTGCCCGAGGACGTCACCTCCGCCGAGCCCGGCGCGGACACCGAGGTGATCCTGCTCCGCTGACCGGCGCCCGGTGGCGGTACGGTATCTGCCGCTGTGCCTTCCGGGGGACACCCCCCGGACCCCGGACCTGCACCCCGGTGCAGCACCCGGGGCAACCGGCGCCCTACCGCTAGGCGGAGTTAGTTGAGTACGCAGAACAGGCTGACGCACATCGACGAGGCGGGCGCCGCCCGGATGGTCGACGTCTCCGCGAAGGACGTCACCGCGCGCGTCGCCCGCGCCAGCGGCCGGGTCCTCGTCTCGCCGCGTGTCATCGAGCTGCTCCGGGGCGAGGGGGTCCCCAAGGGCGACGCCCTCGCCACCGCGCGCATCGCCGGGATCATGGGTGCCAAGCGCACCCCGGACCTGATCCCCCTCTGCCACCCCCTCGCCGTCTCCGGCGTGACGGTCGACCTGGGCGTGGCCGACGACGCGGTGGAGATCACGGCCACCGTGAAGACGACGGACCGCACCGGCGTGGAGATGGAAGCGCTGACCGCGGTGTCGGTCGCCGCGCTCACGGTCATCGACATGATCAAGTCGGTCGACAAGTCCGCGGTCATCACGGACGTCAGGGTCGAGGCGAAGTCGGGCGGCAAGTCCGGCGACTACCGGCGCACCGCGGCGTCCGGTGGGGCGGCGGACGCGTGAGCGCCGGGGAGCAGGCTTCCGCCGGCTACCGGGCGCTCGTGGTGACCGCGTCGAACCGGGCCGCCGCCGGGGTGTACGCCGACAAGGGCGGCCCGCTGATCGCCGAGGCGCTGGCCGGGCTCGGCTTCACCGTCGACGGACCGCAGGTCGTCCCCGACGGCGACCCGGTCGAGCAGGCCCTGCGGGACGGGGTGGCCGCCGCGTACGACGTCATCGTGACCACCGGCGGTACGGGCATCTCGCCCACCGACGGCACCCCCGAAGCCACCCTCAACGTCCTGGACCACGAGGTCCCCGGCATCCCCGAGGCGATCCGCGCCGAGGGCCGGGGCAAGGTCCCCACGGCCGCGCTCTCACGCGGTGTCGCCGGTGTGGCCGGCCGTACGCTCGTCGTCAATCTGCCCGGCTCCACCGGCGGGGTACGCGACGGGCTCGCCGTCCTGAACCGACTTCTGGTGCACGCCGTCGACCAGCTCCGCGGTGGCGATCACCCCCGACCGGGGAGCCCGAGCTGAACGTCCCGACCTGGCCGGTGATCCTGGTGGACGGCGATGTCGCCCTCCGGCCGATAAAGGTGCGCGACCAGCGCATGTGGCGCGAGGTCAACCGGCGCAACCGGGACTGGCTGCGCCCCTGGGAGGCGACGGTGCCGCCGCCCGCTCCCGGCGGTCCGGTGGCCCAGCGCCCCACCTACCGCCAGATGGTCCGTCATCTGCGCGGCGAGGCCAACGCCGGCCGGATGCTGCCGTTCGCGATCGAGTACGAGGGCCGGCTGGTCGGTCAGTTGACCGTGGCCGGGATCACCTGGGGCTCCATGTGCTCGGGCCACGTCGGCTACTGGGTGGACCAGGAGGTGGCGGGCCGCGGCGTGATGCCGACCGCGGTCGCCCTCGCCGTCGACCATTGTTTCCGCGTCGTCGGACTCCACCGCGTCGAGGTGTGCATTCGCCCGGAGAACCGGCCGAGCCGGCGGGTCGTGGAGAAACTCGGATTCCGCGAGGAGGGGCTGCGGCCCCGCTATCTGCACATCGACGGTGCCTGGCGGGACCACCTGATCTACGCGCTGACCGCGGAGGAGGTGCCCGACGGTCTGCTCCGGAGGTGGCACCGCGGTCGCCCGGAGCGCCCCGAGCGCTCTGAGTACCCCGAGCGTCCTGAACGTCCTGAACGTCCTGAACGCCGCGCCAAATAAAATATGTGTTCGAAATTGATCGGGCGGTGACCGCTAACGAACGCGCAAACACCGACTGTTGATGCGAACAATCACAAAAAAAGTCCGTGATATCAGCCGGATCGTGCGACACACCGTGTCAATTGGTGGATGCCTCCACGCAAACCCCTCTACGGTGTGAGATGTGAGCAGCAGCGGCCTCATCTACGCAGTCATTGTCGGGGCCTGGGCCGCCTACTTGGTACCGATGTGGCTCCGCAGGCAGGACGAGCTCAACGAAGCCCGTCCGACGGAACGCTTCAGCACCGCCATCCGGCTGCTTTCCGGACGGGCGGCGATGGAGCGCCGGTACGCCAAGGAGCTGCGGGAGCGCACCGACGAGGAGGCGGCGCCCGACGCCGACCCGGACGCAGTCACGGACCGAATGGATTCCGTCGACGTCCGGGCCTTTTCCGCGCCTCCGGCGCACACCGAGGCCCGGGTGCACGACCCGGCTCGTGCGCCGGAGCACTCCGCCCAGGAGCGCGCGGCGCGCAAGCGCCCGGCGCGCGATCGCCCCGAGTTCCCCTCCGATTCATCCGTCTCCGCCCCCGCCTCCGTTCCCGCGCCCACCCGGCGTCCGCGCCCCGGCGGAATCGACGCGGAGCGCGCCCGGCGTGCGCAGCGCCTGCAGGTCCTCGCACGTCGCCGGCGCACCACCGTCCTCCTCTTCCTCGGCTTCACGCTCGGCGCGGTCGTCGCGGCGGTCGGCGGCCTCCGCTTCCTCTGGGCCCCGGCGGTCCCCGCCGTGCTGCTGAGCACGTACATCGTGCATCTGCGTGCCCAGGAGCGGCGCAGGTTCGCCTTCACCATGGACCGGCGCCGGGCGGAGGTCGCGGCGCAGCGGCTCCGTGAGAGCCGCCCCCGCCGGCACCAGCCGCCCGCGACGGCCCCCGCCGATGCCGACGAGGACCCCGAAGCCCGTCACCCCGTCCCCGAGCCCACCCCCACCGTCTCCCCGCAGGAGGCGGGCCGCCGCGCCCTGGTCGAGCAGACGGACCACGCGGAGTGGGTCGACCAGCAGCGCGAGCGGGGCCGCGTCCAGGGCGACAGCTGGGAGCCGGTCCCGGTCCCCCTGCCGACCTATGTCACGGCCCCGGTCGCCCCGCGCGCCTCGGGCGGCATCGAGGTCGGCAACCCGGAGACCTGGAGCGCGGCCCGCTCCAGCACCGCCGAACCCACCCAGCCGGCCACCCCGCAGCCCGCGGCCACCCCGGTGGACCCGGCGCCGCGCCAGCGCTCGGCCCAGTCCCGTCGCGCCCGCGACCGGGGCCGGACCCCGCTCTTCGACCAGTACGACGAGGACGACCGCCCCCGCGCGGCCAACGAGTGAGACGCCCGCCCCGCCCGCCGCGACGCCGACTCGGCTGACCAGCGCGGAACGGATTTCCGAGCACCCCGGTCGGGGTGCTAAAGTTTCACTCGTTGCAAGGGCCTGTGGCGCAGTCTGGTAGCGCACCTCGTTCGCATCGAGGGGGTCTGGGGTTCAAATCCCCACAGGTCCACCGCACGGCGAAGGTCCCGTCCGATCGCAAGATCGGACGGGACCTTCGCCGTTCCCGGGCTCGTCCGGAGGCCCGCCCCCGTCCTCGTCCTCGTCTCCGGGAGCCGGGCGATCAGTCCGCGAGCCGGGCGAGGGCCAGGGCGTGAGCACGGTCGAGTGAGTCGGCGGCAGCGCAGGGTATGTCGGGCCGGACGCCGACTCTCTCCCAGTTCGTGCCGGAGACGGGGTTGATCGCGCGGCCGACGGGCACGGTGGCTTCCAGGTGCGGGTGCACCGTCCAGCCGTCCCGCGGGTGCGCGCCGCCGCGGGTGTGCTCGCCGACGACGACGGCGCGGCCGAGCTGCTGCAGGTCGTACGCCAGCTCCTCGGCAGCGGAGAAGGTGCTGTCGCTGCAGAGCACGTACAACGGCTTGCTGCCGCCGAAGCGCGCACCGGGAACGTGCGGCAGGCTCCAGGACTGCTCGCTGCGCTCGCCGGCGCGCCAGTACATGGTGTTGAGGTGGGTGCGCTCATCCAGCAGGTAGCTGCAGACGAAGGCGACCGTGTCCGGGGCGCCGCCCCGGTTGGCGCGAAGGTCCACGATCAGCGCCCGGGCCCGGGAGGCCAGGGTGAGTGCGGCGCTCAGCGGTTCGGCGGCCCAGTCCAGCGGGAACAGGACCGGCGCCAGCTGGACCACGGCTACCCCTCCGTCGAGCAGTTCCACCCGGGGCGCGCCGCCCAGGGAGGTGCCGAAGTCCCGGCGCATGGAGTCCAGAGCGGCCGCTCCCTGCTCCGGAGGTACCCGGTCGGCGTGGTACTTCAGTCCCAGGTGCCGGTCGCCGTTGACGGACTGCAGGTCCGCGGTGACCAGCCGGGCGAGCTCCTCGGCGCCCTGGACGTCGTAGGCGCCCTCGGCGAGGCGTCGTTGCAGCAGGTCGGCGAGCTGCCCGGCAATCTCGGGGAAGACGTAGTGCTCGGTCAGGAGTCGGGCCGTCTCGTCGATGACAGGGGCCGGCAGAAGCTTCGTAGGTGTCGTCATGGCAGGGAGTAGAGCACCACCCTTGCGAAAGCGTCAATTAAATTAGACACTTTCTTTATGCGCGATCAGCCTTCCCACCCGCCACCCTCCGAGGACGTCCAGGAGATCGGTGCGCCTGAGCAGTTCGCGGCGCTCGCCCACCCGTTGCGTCAGCGGCTGCTCTTCGCGCTGGGGCACAGCCCTGCGACCATCAGCCGGCTTGCGGCGCAACTCGATGCGAAGAAGGGCAACGTGGCCCACCACGTCAAAGTGCTTCGCGAAGCCGGGCTGGTCCACGTCGTCGAGACCCGCAAGGTGCGTGGCGGCACCGAGCAGTACTACCAACGGACGGCCCGCCGCATGGTCGTCGCCGAACCCCAGGCGGCAGGCACCGCCGCGATGCTCGCCGCGGTCGCCCAGGAACTGGACCGCTCACCCGCCGAGAACCTGACTCTGCGCCATGTACGACTCAGCCCGGCGAAGGCCAGAGAGCTCGGCGAGACCCTCGCCCGTCTGGTCGACGAGGCAGAGGAGGACGCGGAGGACCAGCCGGTGCACGGTGTGCTGGTGGCGCTCTATCAGCAGGCTTCGCCGACATCGGCACAGGCACCACCGGCGCAGGCGCCATCGGCATAGGCGCCACCGGCGCAGGCGCCATCGGCGCAGGCGCCACCGGTTCCGCCGGAGCGGTCGGGGTGAACCGTGACGTCGCCCGGGTATGTGTCCTGGCCGGAGGCCGCTGGAGTGCGCGCCGCCTCGGACGGCCGGGCCGACGCGACGGCTGCGGCGAGCCGGTCGAGGAGGAGGCCCGCGCAGGGGTGGGGGTCGCGGCGAGGCCCGATCGCGTAGATGCCGCGGGTCGGAGGATCGACGAGGCCCACGGTCGTGACGTCGCCGCGCAGCGCACGCGCCAGCACCCCGGGGACCAGCGCGATGGCGTGACCGGTCGCGACCAGGGCCAGCTTGCCGGGCAGATCGGCCGCGGCGAGGTCGATGCGGGCGCCGACTCCGGCGCGGGCGGCGTGCAGGCGCAGGAGTGCCGCCGAGCCGTCGTTGTCCTCGGCCCACGTCTCCTCGGCCAGCGTCTGCATGTCCACGGGGCCGCGCCCGGCGTGCGGATGGCCGACGGGCAGGGCGACGACCATGTCGTCGAGTCCGAGGAACCGCCGGTCGATCCGCGGGTCATGGGGGACTCCGGGCGGTGCGTCGGTGACGACGGCGATGTCGAGATCGCCGGTGATCACGCGCTGGTGCAGTTGCGCGCTCAGGCCGGGCAGCAGACTCCACCTGAGGGGTCCGGTGTGCTGCAACAGGTCCCGGATCGCCTCGGGAACGATCCCCGCGGCCAGTGAAGGTGTCGCCCCCACCGCCAGCGGCCGGTCGGACACCCCGTCACGAACGTCCCGTACGGCGCGAACCGCGCGGTCGGCCTCGTTGAGCGTGACGAGCGCATGGCGCCGGAACACCTCGCCGGCAGGGGTCGGGCGCACCCCGCGCGCGTGGCGCTCCAGCAGGGGCGCCCCGAGCTGCCGCTCCAGGTTCGCGACCTGCCGGGAGACGGCCGACTGGGTGTGATGCAGTTCGGCGGCCGCAGCCGACAGCGATCCGAGTCGGCACACGGTCACGAAACTTCGCCACACCGTCAGATCCATGGCACCAGTATGAGCTGGCGGTATGCGTGTCCCGCAGGGCTGCCCCGCGGCACCTGCGCTTGTCGCAGCCATCGCCACCCACCACTGTGGCGTGCATGACCACACCACACACGATCGCGGTCCTCGGCCTGGGGCGCATGGGCGGCGCGATCGCGGCACGGCTTGCCGCCCAGGGCCGGGACGTTGTCGGCTGGACACGTTCAGGGCGTACGCCGGAAGCCGTCAGGACGACGGACGACCCGAACGACGCCGTGGCCAAGGCAGACCTGGTGCTCCTGGCGCTGTTCGACGGTCCGGCCTGCCGACAGGTCCTCGACGAGGTACGCGACTCGCTGCGGCCCGGCACGATCGTGCTGAACACCAGCACCATCGCCCCCGCCGAAGCGGCGGAGCTGGCCGGGCGCCTCGGCCCGGCCTACGTCCACGCGCCCGTCCTCGGCTCCGTACCTGCTGTCGCCGCAGGCACCCTGCAGATCCTTGCCGCGGCAGGCCCGGACACGCGCGACCGGGTCCGGCCGGTCCTGGAGTCGCTGGGAACGGTGCGGTACGCCGCCGACGCGCCCACCGCCGCCGCGCTGAAGCTGATCGCCAACAGCAGCCTCGCAGGCGCCGTACTCGCACTACGCGACGCACTCCAACAGGCCGACGCCCTCGGCCTGCCCCGCACCCAGGTGCTGGACGTCCTGGAACTGGGCCTGCTGGGCGGGCTCGTGACCCGTAAACGCTCATTCCTCACCGGCCCGGCAGCCGTCGGCGTGGCCACGTTCACGATCGGCGCCCTGGCCAAGGACATGGCGCTGCTGGCCGCCGCATCGCACTCCCCGCTGCGCAGTGCGGCCGACCTGGCGGACACCCCGGCCGGCCCCGAGGCCGACATCGCCGTGGCGGCCACGGTCCCCGCCGTGGACGACGCCGTACTCGAACCGCTCCGCGCCTACATCCGCGGACACGCCACGGGCGACCCCACGCACTTCCGCGAGGCGTTCCTGTCCACCGCCCACATCGAGGGAATCCGCGACGGAGTGTTCGTCTCGTGGCCCCTGGACGAGTACTGCGCGCTCTTCCCCGGCCGCCCGGCCCCGGACGAACCGAACCGCTCCAGACGCATCGACGCCGTCGACGTACACGGCACCGTCGCGACCGCGACCATGAAGCTCGCGCATGGCGCGGACGCCTTCACCGACGTGTTCCTGCTGGTACGCGCCGACGGGACCTGGCGCATCGCCAACAAGGCGTACCACCGCCGCTCCTGAGCGGCGGGGAGGTGATCGGGGCAGGAGCCGTTCGCGCACTGCGCCTCCGCGATCGTGGAGGCCGTCGCCGACCCGCTTCAGGCGCCCCCGGTGGGTCCTGGCGGGGGGCATGGGTAAGGGGCGGGGCATGGGTAAGGAGAAGGCATGACAAGGAAGGACGCGCGGTTCGCCGCCTACGTGCCGTACCTCGCCGGCCCGCGTACTCGGGCACGCGCGGTGGTGGCGGAGGCGACCGCCGACGACGTGCCGGCGCTCGCGGCGCTGCAGGCACGGGCGCGCGGTGGCGAGGCGGAGGAGTGGGCGGAGCGCATCAGCCGGGCGCGCAGCGCCGAGCGCAGCCTGGTGATCACCGCGAAGGTGTCCGGCGAAGCGGTCGGCTACGCGAACGCGGCGTTCCTTCCTGAGCATCCCGTGGACCATGCTCCGGCCGGCTACTACCTGACCGGTGTCACCGTGGATCCTGCGTGGCGGCGTCGCGGCATAGCGAAGCTGCTGACCCTGCGGCGCATGGACTGGGTCCGGGGCCGGGCCCGGCTGTTCGGTGTTTCGTCTCCGCCGGGAACCGTGCCTCGCTCGACCTGCACCGGGAGCTCGGATTCGTTGCCGTGGCGAGCGGTCCTTCGTTCCACGGCGTCGAGTTCGACGACGGGGATGGGTGGCTTCTGCGTGCGGACCCGCCGCGATCGTGACGCCGCGCGGCCGCCCTCCGGGCGACGACGGCAGTTTGACGAGAGGCCCTAGGGCGTGTTTCGAAAGTCCCGCCTGCCGGGCGGCGTCTGGCACGCACGCTCGCGGCGTTGCCGAAAAGTCCTAGTAGCTCCGCTACGAGGACTTCCCGGCGCCTTGCGATCGCACGCACCAGACGCCGCCCGGCCCGCCCTCCGGGCGGACGGCGCTACTTTCGAAACACGCCCTAGGCTGAACGCGTCTACCGCTCGTGAAGTTCTCCGCATCGAGGAGTGACCAGTGACGGCAGGTATACCCGAACCCCAGCCCCCGATCGACACCAGCAGGCCTCACCCCGCCCGCGTCTACGACTGGTTCCTGGGCGGCAAGGAAAACTACCCGGCGGACCGGCAGTTCGCGCGGACCCTGCCGGAGGAGACGCGGGGGAACGCCGCGCGGAACCGGGCGTTCATGCACCGGGCCTCGGCCTGGCTGGCGCGCGAAGGGATCGACCAGTTCCTGGACATCGGCACCGGCATCCCCACGGAGCCCAACCTCCACCAGATCGTCCAGGCGATCACGCCGACGGCCCGGATCGTGTACGCGGACAACGACCCGATCGTCCTGCGGCACGCGGAGGCGCTTCTCGTCAGCGATCCCGAAGGGGCCACCGACTACCTGCACGCCGATGTGCGAGACCCGGAGGCGATCCTCGAACGGGCGGTGCAGCTCCTGGACTTCGACCGGCCCATCGCGCTCTCACTGATCGCGCTGATGCACTTCCTGCCGGACGACCAGGACCCGTACGGCATCACCCGCACCCTGGTCGGCGCGCTGCCGAACGGCAGTTACCTGGTCCTCTCGCACGGCACCATGGACCAGCACCCGGAGCTGAAGCAGGAGACCGAGTCGGCGTACAAGAAGGGCGCCATCGCTCTGCGGATACGTACGCGTGCCGAGGTCGAGCCGTTCTTCGAGGGGCTTGAACTCGTCGAGCCGGGGCTCGTTCCCGCGACCGAGTGGTACCGGGAGGAGCCGGCGCCGGTCGTCGCGCGCAGTGGCTTCTACGTGGGTGTCGGGCGGGTGGTCCGGTGATCACCCGGTTCACGGCGGGTTGAGGCACCGCACCCGTGCGGGAGGAGCCTCAGCCCTGCAGCGGCTTCGCGAAGCAGCGGCTGTTGTCGTACGTGCGGTAGTGGCCGAACTTCTCGCAGGGCGTGTAGCCGCTGGAGACGTACAGCGCGATCGCCTCGGGCTGCTGGTCGCCGGTCTCCAGCACCATGCGGGTGCGACCCGCCGCGCGGGCGTCGGCCTCCAGGGCGGCCAGGATGCGGCGGGCCAGGCCCTGCCCGCGTCCCTCGGCTATCACGAACATCCGCTTGAGCTCGGCGTCACCGTCCGAGTAGCCCTCCTCGTTGCGCTCCTGCGAGCGCCAGCCGCCGGTGGCGACCGGGCGGCCGGACGGATCGTAGGCGAGCAGGTACAGACCGTGCGGCGGGTCGAACATCGTGGCGTCCAGTGGTGTGATGTCGCCCTCGTCCCCGTAGCGCTCGGCGTACTCGAGCTGCACGAGATCGTTGAGTTTCACGGCGTCGGGGTGATCGTAAGGGCGCTGCTGGATATTCATACGGAGAATGGTACATGTATGCGAGTGGCTGGGTCGGTATCGTTTCGGGATGCTCACCGTGACCTCCGTAAACGTAAACGGTCTCCGCGCCGCCGCGAAAAAGGGCTTCGTCGAGTGGCTGGCGCAGACCGACGCCGATGTGATCTGCCTCCAGGAGGTACGGGCCGAGCCTCAGCAGCTGCCCGAAGAGGTGCGTGAGCCCGAGGGCTGGCACACCGTCCACGCACCCGCCGCCGCCAAGGGCCGGGCCGGCGTCTCGCTCTACTCCCGCCGGGCGCCGGAGCGCGTACAGATCGGCTTCGGCGGCTTCGGGGGCGCGGGGAGCGAGGAGTTCGACGCGAGCGGCCGGTACGTCGAGATCGACCTGCCGGGCGTCACGGTCGCGAGCCTGTACCTGCCCTCCGGCGAGGTCGGCACGGAGAGGCAGGACGAGAAGGAGCGTTTCATGGCGGCCTTCCTGCTCTACCTCACCGGCCTGAAGACGCGGGCCGCCGCCGGGGGCCGCGAGGTCGTCGTGTGCGGGGACTGGAACATCGCGCACCAGGAGGCCGACCTCAAGAACTGGAAGGCCAACCGGAAGAGCTCCGGCTTCCTCCCCGAGGAGCGGGAGTGGCTGACCCGGGTCTTCGACGAGGCCGCTTACGTCGACGTCGTACGCGCCCTGCATCCTGACGTCGAGGGGCCGTACTCGTGGTGGTCCTACCGCGGGCGCGCATTCGACAACGACACGGGTTGGCGCATCGACTATCAGGTGGCGACGCCCGGCCTGGCCGCGCGTGCGGTGAAGGCGTGGGTCGAGCGAGCCGCCACGCACCCGGAGCGCTGGAGCGACCACGCGCCGGTGTCGGTGGTGTACGAGCAGTAGGCCCCTACGCCGGTCCCGGCGTCTGCGCGTCGCGGCGCAGGCGCCGGTCCAGGGCCATGGAGAGTTCCGCGTCCACCACCGCACGGGCCAGCGGGCGCAGTTGGGGCGGTTCGGCCTCCGTGCTGTGGGCGCGCAGCGTGGCCACGAAGAGGTCGGCCAGGGCGTCCGCGTGCTCGCGGACGCGGCGGCCGGAGGCGAGGACGGTGGCGAGCGGGACGCCCTCCCGCACCAGCTCGGCCGACACCTCCAGCAGGCGGCGGCTGATGTGCACGATCTCGTCGCCGTCCGTGCCGAGGTAGCCCAGTTCCATGGCTGTCGCCAGGTTCTCCGGCGTGGACTCGTCCTTGAAGTAGTCCGCCAGCTGCTCCGGTGTGAGCCGGACCGGGGTCTCCTCGGTCGGCTCGCCCAGGCCCAGCACCTCGGCGACGTCGCGGCCGCTCTCGAAGGTGCGGGCCAGGTCGGCGATGCCGGTGAGGGTGTGGCCGCGCTCCAGCAGACCGGCGATGGTGCGCAGACGGGCCAGGTGGTGGTCGTCGTACCAGGCGATGCGGCCCTCGCGCCGGGGCGGCGAGATCAGGCCGCGTTCCCGGTAGAAGCGCACGGTCCGGACGGGGATGCCGGCCTCCTTGGCCAGCTCCTCCATACGGTATTCACGGTGCTCGCGTCCTTCTGCCACATCCGCACCCTACCGGCCTCTCCGTGACGGGGGCTGCTTGTTGTACCGCCGGTAACTTTCCTTCGTCGGCCCCCTACCCATCGGTACGAAGCTGCTCTACTCTCCCAACAATGCCAGTGATTGCTGGCAGGGTCGTGGACGTACCGCGGGAGGCAGCAGCATGGCCGAGCACGAACATGTACGCGTGGCGGTGATCGGATCCGGGTTCGGTGGTCTTGGGGCCGCCGTCCGGCTGCGCCGCGAAGGCATCACCGATTTCGTGATCCTGGAGCGGGCCGATTCGGTCGGTGGCACCTGGCGCGACAACAGCTACCCGGGCTGCGCCTGCGACGTACCGTCCCACCTCTACTCGTTCTCGTTCGCCCCCAACCCCGAGTGGCCGCGCACCTTCTCCGGGCAGGAGCACATACGCGCCTACCTGGAGCACGTCACGGACACCTTCGGACTCCGGCCGCACCTCAGGCTGAACCACGAGGTGAAGATGATGCGCTGGGACAACGACGCGCTGAACTGGGTCATCGAGAGCGCGAACGGTACGACGGTCGTCGCCGACGTCGTCGTCTCCGCGACCGGTCCGCTCTCCGACCCCAAGATGCCCGACATCCCGGGGCTCGCCGACTTCCCCGGCAAGGTCTTCCACTCCGCCCGCTGGGACCACGGCGCCGACCTGGCCGGCAAGCGCGTCGCGATGATCGGCACCGGCGCCTCCGCGATCCAGATCGTGCCGGCCATCCAGCCGGAAGTGGGCAGGCTGACGCTGTTCCAGCGCACCCCGCCGTGGGTCATGCCGCGCATGGACCGCGCCATCAGCGGCGCCGAGCGCTGGCTGCACCGCACGCTCCCCTTCACCGGCACCGCACGACGCGGACTGCTGTGGGGCATACGGGAGTTGCAGGTCGGCGCGTTCACCAAGCACCCGGACCAGCTGGGCCTGGTGGAGCGGATAGCCAAGTCCAACATGGCGCGGGCGATCAAGGACCCGGCGCTGAGGGCCAAGCTGACCCCCTCGTACCGCATCGGCTGCAAGCGCATCCTGCTCTCCAGCGCCTACTACCCGGCGCTCGCCCAGCCCAACGTGGACGTGATCGCCTCCGGACTGAGCGAGGTGCGCGGCTCCACGGTCGTGGCATCCGACGGTACGGAGACCGAGGTCGACGCCATCGTCTTCGGCACCGGCTTCCACGTCACCGACATGCCGATCGCCGAGCGAGTGGTGGGCGCGGACGGCGTCACGCTCGCCGAGGCGTGGAAGGACGGCATGGAGGCGTTGCGTGGTGCGAGCGCGGCCGGCTTCCCCAACTGGATGACGATCATCGGCCCCAACACCGGGCTCGGCAACTCCTCGATGATCCTCATGATCGAGGCCCAGCTGAACTACATGGCCGACTACATGCGGCAGTTGAACGTGCTGGGCGGCCGTGTCGCACTCGACGCGCGCCGCTCGTCCGTCGGCGCGTGGAACCGCCGTGTCCAGGAGCGCATGAAGCGCACGGTCTGGAACACCGGCGGCTGCGACAGCTGGTACATGGACGCCAACGGCCGCAACACCACGGTCTGGCCCGGCACCACCGCCGAGTTCCGCAGGGTGACGCGGAACGTAGATCTCGCGGAGTACGAGGTCGTACGGGTGCCCGCGCAACGGGACGCGAAGAAGGCCGTCGCCGTCACCGAGGAGGTGGCGGGATGAGCCGGCCGCTGCACGACGCGAACCCCCGGCCGCTGCCCGTACGGGAACTGATGGCCGTCTCCGCCGACGGCTCCCGCATCCACGTCGAGGTGCACGGACAGGACGGCGCCCCGGCCGTGGTCCTCGCCCACGGCTGGACCTGCAACACCCACTTCTGGGACGCCCAGATCCGCGACCTCGCCGTGGACCACCGCGTCATCGCCTACGACCAGCGTGGCCACGGCGCCTCGCCGTCGGTGGGGCGCGCGGGATACAGCACCGAGGCGCTGGCCGACGACCTCGAAGCGGTGCTCGCCGCCACCCTCGCCCCGGGGGAGAAGGCCGTCCTGGCCGGGCACTCCATGGGCGGCATGACGATCATGTCCGCCTCGCGGCGGGCCGGGCTGCGCGAGCACGCGGCCGCCGCGCTGCTGTGCAGCACGGGCAGCTCCCGGCTGATCGCGGAGTCCCTGGTCGTGCCGCTGCGGCCCGGCGCCGTGCGGACCCGGATGACGCGTGCGATCCTCGGGGCGCGGGCGCCGCTCGGACCGGTCACACCGGTCTCCCGGCGGATCCTCAAGTACGGGACGATGGGAGCCGGTTCGGCCCCGGGCCGGGTCGACGCCTGCGCACGGATCGTGCACGACTGCCCGCGAGCGGCCCGGGTCGCCTGGGGGCACGTGCTCGCGGACCTCGATCTCGACGAGGGCGTACGGGAGTTGCGGGTGCCCACCGCGGTGATCGCGGGTACGGACGACCGGCTGACCCCGCCCGTCCACGCCCGGGCGATCGCGGCGGCGCTGCCCGACTGTCTCGGCCTCACCGAGCTGACGGGCATGGGCCACATGACGCCGGTCGAGGCGCCGGAGGTCGTCACGGCGAAGATCCGTGAACTGGTGACCGCGTACCTCCCGGTACGGGGCACGAAGGATGGCGAAGGCAAGGCCGAGAGCAAGGAGGAGGTCGTATGAGCGGCAGGCGCAGTCTCGAAGGACAGGTCGTCGTCGTCACGGGCGCGGCGCGCGGCGTGGGTGAGCTGCTGGCGCGCAAGCTCTCGGCGCGCGGGGCGAAGCTGGCGCTCGTCGGCCTGGAGCCGGACGAGCTGAAGAAGGTCTCCGAGCGGCTGCACGGGGACAGCGACCACTGGCACGCGGACGTCACCGACCACGAGGCGATGGCGCGGGTCGCGCAGGAGGTCAAGGAACGCTTCGGGAAGATCGACATCGTCGTCGCCAACGCGGGTGTCGCCACGGGCGGGCCGTTCGTCGACTCCGACCCGGTGGCCTGGCGGCGGGTCATCGAGGTCAACCTGATCGGCGGCGCGGTCACCGGCCGGGCGTTCCTGCCGGTCCTGATGGAGAGCCGCGGCTACTTCCTCCAGATCGCCTCGCTCGCCGCGATCACCCCCGCGCCGATGATGACGGCGTACTGCGCCTCCAAGTCGGGCGTGGAGGCGTTCGCGCACAGCCTGCGGGCGGAGGTCGGCTACCGGGGCGTGAAGGTCGGCGTCGGCTACCTCTCCTGGACCGACACGGACATGGTGCGTGGCGCGGACGAGGACGACGTGATGCGGGAGCTGCGCCAGCGGCTGCCGTGGCCGTCCAACCGGACATACCCGCTGGGTCCGGCCGTCGACCGCATCGTGGCCGGTATCGAGCGGCGCTCGGCGCATGTGTACGCCCAGTGGTGGTTGCGCGGGATGCAGTCCGTACGCGGCTACCTGCCGAGCCTGATCGCCGCGGTCGGTCAGCGGGAGATGAAGCGCTTCGGCCCCCGACTGGAGGGCGTCGGCAAGGGCCTCGTGGGTGCCGGGGGTGCGGCTGACCAGGACGAACGGGCATCGCGGGCGGCGTCGGATACGCAGCGTAAGTGATCGAAATGCGATGAATGTCCCATCGTGTAACTCTGGTCGAGGCCCCACAGGGGCCACCCCCACGCACCCCCACATAGGAGTGAACAGCATGGGCATCGCCGACCAGTTCAAGGACAAGGCGCAGGAGCTTGCCGACCAGGGTCAGAAGAAGATGAAGGGCGGCAAGGGCGAAGGCCAGCGCCAGGGCCAGGGCCAGGGCCAGGGCCAGGGCGAGCGCCAGGGTCAGGGCCAGGACCGTCGCCAGGACGCGTCCGACCGGGCCCGCCAGGCGTCCGAGCAGGGTCGTGACAAGGCCCAGGGTGCGGCGGACGACATGCGTGAGCGCTTCGACCACTGACGTACGCACGACAGACGCGTTCTCCGCGTCACATGGTGAGGGGCGCGCCCGGTTCCGACCGGGCGCGCCCCTTCCGCGTGGCGGATGCGGCGCGCTGCGGGGCGGGCTCGGCCTGAGCCCGTGCCGCAGCGCGCGTCCGTCGGGTGACGGGCGGCGGGTGTTCAGCGGCGCCCGCGGGGCATGGGCACGATGTTTCCGCGCCGGCGGGCGGCGATGAGCATGGGAATCGCGATCAGCAGGCTGACGATGACGGGCACGATCGACGCCTCCAGGCCGAAGTCTCCACCGGTCAGCAGGTCGGGGCCGTCCGGAGTGGTGGTCATCAGGCCCTCGGAGGCGTGGCCGGAGACGGGGATGCCGATCAGGCCGAGGGCGGTGTTCCAGGCGAAGTGCAGCCCCACGGCGAACCAGATGTTGCGCTTCCACAGGAACGCGGCGCCGAGGAGGACGCCGGCCTCGACGGCGATCGCGAGTGAACTCCACAGCGTGGCGCCGGGGTTGGCCATGTGCAGTCCGCCGAACAGCACCGCGGTGGTCGTCAGAGCCGCCCAGCTGCCGCACAGCTTTTCCAGTGCCTGGAGGGCGAGGCCGCGGAAGAGCAGTTCCTCGGTCACGGCGGCGCCGAGCGACATCGCGGCCATGCTCGCCACGATCGACAGGCCGTTACCGGGCCGTTCGTCGAACGAGAACTCGGTGATGAGCATGAGCATCGACACGGTGATGAACCCGAAGCCGATCGCGGCACCGGACAGCGTCTGTGTCACGGCTCCCGGCTTCGCGATCTCCGGCGTGCTCCGCCGGGCGACGTAGTGCATGACCGCCCAGTAGATGCCAACTGCCACGACCGCGCCCACGATGGCGACGACCCCACCGACCGACGCCAGGCTGGACGCCAGGCCCACCCCGACTATGCCGATCAGCATCCAGACGAGGGGGTACCGGAGGAAGTGGCTACCCTCCCGGCCTGTGGGTGGGGGCGACGCGATGTGAGCCGTATTCAAGGTGATCTCCGTATGCCATCGGCCGCGCGCCTTCCGGCGGCCTGCCATGAACGCTATGAGAGCGGCGGCGTCTGCGAATCACCCGTGAGTGGACAGTTCGCGTAGCTCTGCCGGGGGACAACGGGGCGACGGCCACCGCGAAGGGCGAGGCGTTCACGGTGTGACGCGGAGCGTCCGGGCTGTCCTCCGCGCGGCGGTCAGGAGGCGGTCCAGTGCTGGTTGTCACGGCCGTTGCATTCCCAGAGCACGATCTGGGTGCCGCTCGCGCCTCCGAAGAGATCCAGGCATTTGCCGGTGGACGCGGACACCAGCGCCGTACCGGAAAGGCTGACGCGCTGGACGGAGGACCGGTCGCAGGTGGCCAGGACGACCGGGGTCCGGTCCTCGGTTCCGGTGACGGTCACGCAGAGGCCGCCCTGGCGCAGACTGCCGTCGGGCTGGGGACTCCAGGACTGGCCGGCCGAACCTCCGCAGGCGGATGCCAGAAGTTGCGCTCCCGAACCGGCACCGGTCAGGCACTTGCCCGAGGCCTGGACGGCCAGAGCGACGCCCTTCACCGTGGTTGAGCCGCCGGCGTTGTCGCTGCCCGGCTTCGTGGCGCTGCCCGTAGCGGGGGCGCCCGTGGCCGACGACGAGCCGGACCCCGTGGCGGCAGTGCTTCTGCCCGGGTGGGGCGTGGCCTGGGCGCTCTTGCCCGATGACGGAGAGGAGGCGACGGACGGGGTGACGGAGGGGGATGCTGATTGCTCCGCCGTCGGAGCTCCCGGCAGGAGTGACTGCCCCCCGGCTCCCTCGTACTCGCTGTCGGACTCCACGAGCCCTTCGGCGGGCGCGTCGGCCCGCCGGCCGGAGCTGTCGGAGCCCCCGCCGACCGTGACGGCCACCCCCGCGACGACCGCGGCGACCGCCACGGCGGCGGCCGTAGCCAGAACCCACCTCCGTCGCAGGAACGCCCAGCGACGGGGGGAAGCAGCCGCCGGTATCTCATGAGCGGACACCGACTCTGCGGAGGACCGCGGGAGTCCGGGCTCGGTGCGCCCCTGCGCCGGTGCGCTCCGTCCCGCCTCGGTCTCGCCGCCCTCGGTGCTCTCGGCGCGCTGCGCCGCGATGGCGCGAGCGAGTGCGGCACGGGCGGAATCGAGGTTCAGCGCATCGTTGCTTCGAAGGGGCTTGGCCGGCCGTGAGCTGTCGGATCTGGAGACGTTTCGCTTCGGCAGCTCTGACATTCGGTTGTGCTCCCTGAATATGAGGTCGAGCCCTGAGGAGTGCTCGGAACGAGAAGGCGACCAACAGCGCATGCCTCCCCCTGCTTCGGCAGGCGGTTCATACAGCGCTTTCCCGGAGGGCAGAGGCCCTCGGGGCGCGTGAGGAGGAGTGCAGTGGATCAATCCCTATCCAATCGCCGCACACCCTGCAGAAGGAAGGTGAACACGCCGCTTGATAGACGGTGAGTTGGCGGGAACGGTTCGCGATATGTCGTACGAACTTCGGCCGGGTCCGATTTCGTCGGGAGGACAGGGCTCGTCACGCCGAGACGTCGGCCGTACCGGTGGCAGGCGCCGAAGGCCGCCTGGTGGCTGTGCGGCTCCGGCCGGTAGTGGTGCTGGTCCTCGACCAGGGAGACCGTGTTCGCTCCGCTGTCCAGCAGAAGGGGCCGGGATGGCGGCGGCTCGCCCGTGCGGACGACCGCATCGTTTCGCAGTCAGCGAGGAGGGCGGCAGTCAGATCGTGCGGGCGCGGGTGCCGTACGTACCGGCCGGTCCCTTCAGCTGCCTCCGGCAGCTGCTTCGACCAGCTTCACGAGAGGCGCCAGGATCCGTGGCAGGTCGTGTTCCGAGGTGAGCACCGGGTGGTCCTGCCAGGTGTGCTCGGTGCCGGTGTCGATGAAGAGCAGCGAAGTGGCCCCCGACTCCCACAGGGACACCATCCCCGTGCGCTCGCCCGATTCCAGCGTGAGCTTCACCGCCGTGGCCTTCGGCCGTCCCCGGGACGGGATTCCGGGGACCGGCAACTTCACCGCAGAGCCGATCCCACGGGAGCGGAGTTCGTGTTCATGGGCGGCATGCCAGTCCTTGAGCCACTGAGCGACCTCTGACATTGCGCCCCCACGTGGGTCTCGAACGGGCCGTAGAGCTTGATCGTAGGACCGGAGACATAGGCGGCGTCACGTTGATGCCTTCGAAGGCAGAGCACGGGGCTCTCGCGGGCCGCGGGGCGGCAGGGTCCGGCTGAAGACGAGGTTGGTGGTCGTGCTCCCGAACTCGGCCAGCGCGTCGACGATTTCCTCCAGGTGCGCCATCGATGTGGCCGCCACCTTCAGGACGTAACAGTCGTCCCCGGTGGTACGCAGGCACTCCAGGATCTCCGGACGCGCATCCAGCATCCGGTGCAACGGCTCGTGCCGGCTCCCCGGGTACTTCAGCCGGACGACCGCCAGGGCCACATATCCGGCCCGCTCCAGATCCACTTCCGCGCGATACCCCGTGACGACTCCGACCGCCTCCAGCCGACGCACCCGCTCCGTCGTCGCCGACGCGCTCAGGTTCACCCGCCGGGCCAGCTCCGTGAAGGCGAGCCTGCCGTCGCGCTGGAGCTCGTCGAGGATCGCCCAGTCGGTCGCATCAAGATTCTCGGCCATTCGCGCAGACTACCGGGGGATCCACGGGTGAACTGCGCCTGGACAGGCAGGAATCTCTTCTGCCGGACCGTATGGCCTGGCTAGGCTCGACTGGGTGAAGATCGGTGTGAACGTCCTCAATTTCGGACCCGGAACCGACCCCGGAGTCCTGCACAGCTGGGCCCAGACCGTGGAGGGACTGGGCTTCGACCTGCTGATGGTCTCCGACCACATCGCCATCACGCCCGACGTCGCCGAGCAGTATCCGGCCCCCTTCTACGAGCCCTTCACCACCCTGTCCTGGCTGGCCGGCCGCACCACCCGGATCCGGCTCGGCACGACGGTCCTCATCGCCCCCTACCGGCACCCGCTGCTCACCGCCCGGATGGCGGCCAACCTGAACGACCTGAGCGGCGGCCGTCTCGTCCTCGGCGTCGGGATCGGCTGGGCACGGCAGGAGTTCGCCGCCCTCGGCCTCCCCTTCGAGCAGCGGGGACGACTGACCGACGCCGCCCTGCGGGACCTGCGGGCGGCCTGGGCCGACACGGCCGCGTACGGAACCGGGAAGATCCCGGTATGGGTGGGCGGCAACAGCGATGCGGGCCTACGCCGGGCGGTGCGGCTCGGCGACGCCTGGCATCCGCTGCGGTGCACGATGCCCTGGCTCCGGGAGGCGGCGGACCGGCTGAAGTCGGCCGCGTACGAACAGGGCCTTCCGGTGCCCGCCTTCGCTCCCCGGATCGTGCTCCGGCCCACCACGGCACCGGTCGATGGCCCGGAACGCCTCGCCGGTGAGGGCACGTTCGACCAGATCATGGACGATCTCGACCAACTGCGGCTGCTGGGCGCCGACACGGTCGTCCTCGACCCGTACAACGGCGACCCCCACGAGACCCGTCACCCGCAGCCGGCCCGGCAGGCACTCGCCACGGTGGCCGCGCACCTGAACCTGAAGGAGCAGTCATGACCACGCCCGGCGACCACGCCCTCCTGCGGCGCGCCATCGCTCTCGCGGCCGAGGCACGCGAGAGCGGAAACCCGCCGTTCGGCTCGCTGCTGGCGGCCCCGGACGGGACGGTCCTGGCGGAGGACCGCAACACGACGCTCACCGACCGGGACATCACCGCGCACCCGGAACTGAAGCTCGCGCGATGGGCGGCGAGGGAACTCGACGCGGTCACGGCGGCGGCCACCACGATGTACACCAGCTGCGAGCCCTGCACGATGTGCGCGGCGGTCATCCAGCAGGCGGGCCTGCGGCGCGTGGTGTTCGCCCTCTCCGGCGAACAGCTCCTGGACATCAGGCCGGGCAACGGCCGCCGGCCCGTGCCGCAGGAGGGTCCGGCGCTGCTGGAGGAGGCGCGGGCGGTGATGGAGCCGTACTACGGCTGACCACCGCTCGTCCGGCGGTCAGGGCGCCTTGACCGCCTCGACGAAGGGCGTCCATGCGGCTGTGTTCACGATGAGCACGGGGCCGTGGGGGCGCTTGGAGTCGCGTACGGGGACGAGGCCGGGGTGGCCTTCGGCGACCTCGAGGCAGTCGCCGCCATTGGCGTTGCTGTGGCTACTCCTCCGCCAGTCTGCGCCGTACAAGTCGAGTGGGGTGCGCACCATTTCGATAGTCCTCTGTCGATGCTTCGAGCACTGCCAGGGATGAGTCCGGCGACTCGGCGGCGGCCCTGAGTAGATCGTAGGACCTCCGATACTGCTTGACGATCCCCGGATCGTCGATCGTGTTCCCGTGGTACTGCCCTTCGGTGTAGAAGAGCGGAGGCGCGTCCGCGAAGTCCAGCAGCATGGCGTTGTTGTACATGAGGGCGTGGGCCCCCGTGTTCCACGGAACGATCTGCAAAATGATCCGTCCGCTTCTGGTGAGAGCTGCCACATGTTCAAGCTGTTCAGCCATCTGCGGCGGCGGCAGGACCGGTTGCCAGAGCAAGGTCTCGGGCATGACGATCCAATACTCCGGATTGCCCCTTTCCAGTAGGTGTTGGGCCCGTTGGAGCCTGGCACGGACCATCACATCCGTCTCTTCGGGAAGGCCCGGCACGCGTTCGGCCCGGAAGAGCTCGCGAATGTACGCCTCCGTTTGCACCAGGCCGGGAATGACGGTGGGCGACCACTGCCCGATCGTCAGCGCCTGCTTCTCCGTCTCCAGAACGCGCTCAAAGTACTGGGCATGGCCCTTGCGGCGTGCTTCCCGCACGTCTTCACAACGCCGTTCGAAGAACCCGTCCGTCCCCAGCACCCGGTCCACATGCTGCGCCAGTTCCACCGGCATCCGCCGATGCCCGTGCTCGATCTCGCTCAGGTACGTGATGCCGAAGAAGCTGCCGTCCGCCAGCTTCTCCAGGGTCAGGCCCGCTTCCTCCCTCTTGAAGCGCAGCTCCTTCCCGTAGAACTGCGGGACTCCCGCCGATCCGTCGATCTCCTTGCGTGTGGCCACCCTGCCGACCGCCTTTCGCGCTGTGCTCTGTGGAGCGGAAACCCCTTTCACGGTAGAGGTCCGTACGGCAGCGTGTGAGGTGTTCGTCACAGTCAGCAACGAAAGGTGTACGGGCCCCTCATGGACGACTCGCAGGACGTCACGTACGACATCGGCGCGGCGATCGACGCCCTCCGTGCCGCGCTCACCACGCACGGCATCACCCTCCCCTCGCTCGGCGTCGACCCCCTGACTCTTGCCGCGCGCACGACCCGGCCACCGCTGATCGCGCTCGGCAACTGCAACGCGGCCACCGCACGCCGGCTGGCCGAGGCGCTGCGACCGGCGGAAGCCGGATGACCGTGCTGCCGCTCGCGGTCGACCTCCTTGCCGTACCGAAGGCCGTACCGGAGGTCCGGCGGATGCTGCGGGCGCGGTTCGCGGGCGTGGATGTAAGTGATCTGACGCTCTGCGTCAGTGAGTTGCTGTCCAACGTGATCGTGCATCTCGGCGAGGGGGTTCCCGTCACGCTCCGGGTCAGCGGCACGCACACCGGTCGCGTCCGGGTCGAGTTGAGCGACCCGGCGCCGGGCGTCTGGCCGGTGCTCCGCTCAACCGGCAGCGGCGACGAGTCGGGGCGCGGGCTGCTGCTCGTGGACGCGCTGTCGCTGCGGTGGGGCGTGGAGCAGGGACCGTACGGGAAGGCGGTGTGGTGCGAGCTGCGGGCGCCCGTCCAGCACCCCGACGTCGAGTGGGCTGCTTCCAGCTGCCGCCCGGACCCGTTCCCCTCCCGGTGCCGAAGTCATCGGGGAGATGAGAGCGAAGTGGGCGCGGCGGATGTGGCCGGGACGGCCTTGCGCACATGTGTAGCCGCCCAGATCACTCTCAACTCCGGGTTGACCGGGTGATCTGGCTGGATTCGTTGCGGCCGATGGCATCGGGTTCAGGTGCTGGGTGGACAGCGGCGGCCAGGTAACGTCACTTGTTCTGCTGGAGATAAACGACCTTCGCTACGTCGTTGAGCCACTGCCGGAGACTGATTCCTGGCGGCGGTGACACGTCCAGGCCCAGGATTGAGGCAGTCTTCTTGAGGTCTCTGTCTGTCTTGGCCATGGCGAGCAGCTCCGTGATGTCTCGAAGAAGTTGGTCCAAGTCGGATTCCGATGCTCCTGACAGGTAGTCGTCGATGGCCTCGCTGTAGGACGTGTACTCATCAGAGAAGTCTTGATGGAAATAGGCGCCTAGGAACTGGTTCAGTTCGGGGAAGCGTTCTCGGCACTCCCACGCGGTTCGTGGCAGCGTCCAGCTTTTCCGGGCGGAGTTTTGGAGTTGGCGGACCAGATGTTCACGGATGATGCGGAGGCAGTCCTCAACGCTGCGGCCCGATGATGGTTCGATCTCTGGGAACAGTGCGATCTCGTTCGCGATCTCAGGGGAATGCAGGCCGGTCCGGAGAATGTCGTCGAGTTGATGTACGGCGGTAGCCGCCCTCTCCGGGTCCGCGGAAGCGATTCTGAGGTACGCGGACAGTGCCGGTCCAGGGGTCTCAGAGGTGTCGGTGAACGTGTAGGTGTGCGCCGCGTACGCCGCCAGGAGTTCCTGGACCTCGTGGAAGCGAGATCCAGGGCTGGGGGATGATGTCATGTGAGGGCTCCGTTCAGGTCTCGCGTCAGGGCGTGGGGTACGAGGTCAGAATCCGGAAACCCGCTGGTGCATTGAGGTCCCGCTTCAGAATGACACGAACCGACCTCACCTCTTGGGGTGAGCCGCCGTGTTTGAAGCCTGAGCGTGTCAAGCGGAGTCCTGTGGTCTCGTCGAAGGACGCCTCCAAATCAAGTTTCGTCCTCTTGCCCTGCAGCCAGTTGTCGATCTTTCTCTGGTTGCGCAGCAAGGTCTCGTCCGCGAAGCGTTGGGCGTCCGCATCACTCAGGAATCGGGAGTCGGCGTCGAGTCGGGGTTCGTTTCGCAGGCGGTTGCGCATGTCCCGGGTTGTCTTCTGGACGTGACGCTTGAGGGTGTGGGATCCGTTCTTGCCCTCATCCCCCTTGACGTCAGCCCGGTGCTTGGGTTTGACCGGTCCCTTCCGCTTGCTGCGCGGCCACGCGTTCTGGGTCGGCGTCTCTGGAGAACCGACGACGTTGGAAAGGCCGTCGCTCGCGCCTGCGGTCATGAGGACGATGCCGGAGGTACCGAGTAGAGCGGCATTGATGGCGGCTTCGGCCGTGACGGCGCCGACTGCTCCGACGCCGGCAAGGGCGAGACCGCCGGGCGGGAACAGGGCGAGGAGGGAGAACAGGAGGAGGGCGAAGCCGAGGTAGACCAGAAAGTTGTCGAGGGCTTCGAGCAGGTGGAGCGTAGGGATGGCCTTTCCGGCGGGGCCGGCGTCGCCGAGTCCTCGGTAGAGGAGCAGAAGGCCGGTGGTGGCTCCTCCCAGGGCCGTGGCGATGCGGAAGCGGTGCGCGGCCAGGGGTTCACCGTGAGGCTGGATCGAGGTCGGCTGCCAGGCGCGGAGCAGGGTGATCAGTTGCCAGGTGATCCAGGCCAGGGCCGCGATTCCGAAGCCCATCAGGATCTTTGGGCCGTTGCCGGTGGTGAAGTAATCCTGGAGTTGGGCAGTGGACTTGAACGAGCCGACGCCCAGGAAGAGCAGTCCGGGGAGTATGAGCATGCACGGGATGAGGAGCAGCCATCTACGCTCGGAAGTGCCGGCCCGGGCGACCTTGAGGTGCTTTCGTATCTCTTCGGGGCGCCACGCACTCTGCCGGTCGGTGGCGTCCATCTGTTCGGTGATCCGGGCGACTGCCTCGCGTAGCGGCTCGGTCTCGTGCGGAGGTGAGAGAGCGGCGGCGTACAGCAGGGAGCGGCGCAGCCGGATGTAGCGAAGAGCGACGAGCAGAGTCCATCGCGGGCGCCAGGACGCGTAGCGGAGCATTGCGGCGGCCGAGTCGCCGTCAGCGCGCTCGGCGGTCGTCAGCACTCCCGGAACGGTGCGTTTGCCGCTGTGTAGTTGGTACACATCGATGGTCATGGCGATGGCCAGGCACAGCAGGGGGGCGGCCCAGGCGAGCTCGTTCAGCGTCTCCAGCCATTGCTCGGCCTGTTCTGTGGATTTCTCGGCGGCGTAGTTGTTCACCGCGTGGTGCGCGGACGCGGCTGCCACCGGTAGCGCCGCCAGCACGCGTGCCCAACCCCGGGTTCGCCACAGCAAGCCGACGCCCAGTCCTGCCAAAGCTGTCCACACGAGATGGGAGAAGGTTTCGGCGACCTGTGGCCCGACGATGGCCGACTGGCCGGTGGGGCCGGGCAGCCAGGCGGTGAACACCTGCGCCGGACCTGGGATGTACGGCGGGAAGAGGCTGTCCGGGATCATCCACCCGCCGCCTTCGCGCGGGATCGCGCGGTCTGGTTCCAAGCCGTACCGGAGCACGGCCTCCAGCAGGCCGAAACCGGCCCCGAGCCCGGCGCCCAGCACGACGAAGTCGGTGAGCCCCCACTGTCTGCGGACCTTGGTGTAGAGGCCGGCCAGCAACAGGGGGGAGACCTTGATCAGTTCCTCCAGCCAGGGTGCAACCGTGTAGCTGGAGGACCCCACCACCTCGGTCAGGGGCTGTCCGGACTGGTCCGCATACAGGCGGGTGTAGGTGAGCTGGAGTAGAGCCGTCGCCACACCGCACCCGTACACCCCCACCGCGAAGGCCAGCAGCACTGTCGAAAGTCTTACGGAGCGCGCAGGCCATGCCAGTGCGAACAGTTGAAGCACACCCCAGACAGCAGCAGCTGCCATCACCACCGTCATGCCCACCCCCGACCTTCGAAGCGCGTTTGAAATTCGCAAAAGCGAACATCATGTTAGACGCGTGGCTGGGTGTCGAACAAGGGGGCGGAGGCAACTCCGCGCCGAGGTAAGTGAGATGGTCTGGTTTGAGTCCTTTCGACTCTCTCGCGGGAGTCGACGCCGCGTTGTAGTGCAGTTTGCAGAGGGCGGGGCAGTCCGCCACTGGCGGCGGTGTGGTCAATCCAGGTGCCATCCGTGAGCGCTCTGTTCTGACTTCGGGTCCCGGCTGACTGTTGCCTCGTCAGCCGGCGGGTGGGCGGGACGTCGTCAGCGCAGCTTCAGCTGTTCGCGAAGCCGCGTCACGTGAGCCTGGACGTTGCGCTCGATGTCCGGGCCCGGTTCCGCGGCAGGGGCATCGGCGGGCTGGCGGCAGGGCCCGCACAGGCCGTCGCGGAATGCTTCGGCCTTGCCGGGTGCGCCGCAGTCGGTGCACTCGACCATCAGGCGGGGCGTTGAAGTGCCCGGCGGTACGGGTGCCGGGGCGGCGGATCGGTGGGGCGGGAGCTTGGTGACGAGGCGCTTCCTGACGAAGCCGAGGGGCGAGTCCACGGTCGCGGGCAGTCCTGCGGTGACGGTGTGGACGAGGTAGTCGGCGTCCGCACCGCGTGCGAACCACTCGGCGGCCAGCTCCTCCAGCTCTCGGCAGTCGTCCTCGGAGAGGCCCAGGCGTTTGTCGGTGGGCCCCAGCCGGGTCAGGGCGAGGTAGGCGGGTGACGCGTCGCCCGGGGAGGTGCGCTGCTGCGGTACGAGCGGGGTGGGCGCGGGCTCCTCGGATGCGGCGGGGGCTGCGGGCTCGGCCGGGACCCACGGCGGTGGGGGCGTGGCCGATGTGATCACCGGTTGCAGTAGGCGGTGGCTCGCCTCGGCGGTGAGGAAGGTGTTCCACCACTCGTTGTCGCGGGCCGTCCGCGACCAGAAGGTACGGGTGACCCAGCGCAGGGTGTCGCCGTCGCCGACCGCGCACCGCGCCTGGCGCAGGTGACCGGCCACGCCCAGGGCCCGCAGCGCGCTGCCGATGGCCATCTGCCCGTACAGGGGTTGCTGCTTGGCGAGCGACTTGATGTTCATCGCGGCGCCCTCGGGGAGCGTGTCGACGTATGCGGCGATGTACCGCTCCCGCTCCGGGAGGAACGCGAAGTCGTCGGCTCGGGGCGGGCACTGGTCCGGGACGGAACGCTTGCCGTAGCCGGGGCTGGCCTTTGGGCACGGGGCCGGAGCCGGGACTGCGGGTGTCGGCAGGGCAGAGCTAAGGTTCGGGGTAGCCACGAGATCGTCTTTCTTTGCGGTCGATCTTGGGTGAGACCCCGGCCGGTGCATCAACACCGCGTCGGGGTCGCTACGTCGTGGGCACCGTAAGCAGTTGCGACGCTCTGCCGCAAGTCGGTCACAAATTGTCACACTTGCTCGCCGTTACGGGGTAGGGAGGTGGGGAGGGTTTCCCCAACCTCCTTCTTTTACCTACCGGTTGTCAGGCATCGCTCGAATCTCGGCACTCGAAACTCGGGGCTCGGGTCCCGAGCGTCGAGACTCGGGCCGAGCCCCCGTCGCGTACCCACGAAAGAGTGAACAGGGCCTTTCGAAGCTCGGAGTTCGGGGCTCGAACCTTGAATCTCGGGGCTCGTATCTCGAACCTCGGGTCTCGAAGCTCACCGCTCCCGCCCCTGCCCCTACCGCGGCGGCAGCGGCGGACGTCGCCGGTCCGGGGCCGTGTCGTACGTCGGCGGCGTCGCCGGCGGGTGCGCGGCCAGCAGGTCCAACGCGACCCGTACCGCGTCGTCCAGCACCGCGTGCCGGCCCTCCGCCCAGTCCAGGGGCGTGCGCAGCGCCTCCAGGTCCGGCTCCACGCCGTGGTTCTCCACCGACCAGCCGTACGTGTCGAACCAGGCCGCGTTCATCGGCACCGTGATCACCGTGCCGTCGCCCAGGCGGTGGCGGCCCGTCATGCCGACGACCCCGCCCCACGTGCGCTGGCCCACCACCGGGCCCAGCTTCAACAGCCGGAACGCGGCGGTGATCATGTCGCCGTCGGAGGACGTCGCCTCGTCGGCCAGGGCGACCACCGGGCCGCGGGGGGCGTTGGAGGCGTACGACACCGGCTGGGCGTCGCGGGTGAGGTCCCAGCCGAGGATCGTGCGGGTGAGTTTCTCGACGACCAGTTCGCTGATGTGACCGCCCGCGTTGCCGCGTACGTCCACGATCAGGGCCGGGCGGGAGACCTCCAGGCGCAGGTCCCGGTTGAACTGGGCCCAGCCCGAGCCGCCCATGTCGGGGATGTGGAGGTAGCCGCAGCGGCCGCCGCTCAGGTCGCGGACGACCTCGCGGCGTTTGGCGACCCAGTCCTGGTAACGCAGCGGCCGTTCGTCGACCAGGGGGACGATCGCTACGCGGCGCGAGCGGCCCCCGCCCTCGGCGGGCCTGAAGGTCAGCTCGACCGTGGTGCCGCCCGCCGCGGAGAGCAGGGGGTAGGGGCCGGTGACCGGGTCGACCGGGCGGCCGTCGACATGCGTGAGGACCGCGCCCTCGCGGATGCCCGTACCGGCCAGGGGGGAACGGGCCTTGGAGTCCGAGGAGTCGCCGGGCAGGATGCGCTGGAGGGTCCAGTCGCCCTCGCGGCACACGAAGTTCACGCCGAGCAGGCCGATCGCCCGCTGGTAGTGCGGCGGGCCCTCGTTGCGGCGGGCGGGGGAGACGTACGCGTGCGAGGTGCCCAGTTCACCGAGGACCTCGCGGAGCAGGTCCGCGAACTCGTCGGGTGTGGCGACCCGTTCGATCAGGGGGCGGTACTGGTCGAGGATGGCCGGCCAGTCGATGCCGCACATGTCCGGCTCCCAGAAGTAGGAGCGGATGATGCGGCCCGCCTCGCCGTATGCCTGCCGCCACTCCGCCGGCGGGTCGGCCTCGTGCAGGATGCGGCGCAGGTCGATGTAGACCGTGGAGTCGTTGTCGCCGGGCTCGGTGGCGGGGACGGCGCGCAGTTCGCCGTCGTCCATGACGACGAGGCGGGAGGCGTCGCCGCTGACGGCGAACCAGTCGAGGTGGTCGACGAGTTCGGTCTTCTTCGCCTTCGCGATGTTGAAGTACTCCAGGGTCGGCCGGCCTGACATGTCCGCCGGGTTGGCGAACGTCTCGCCGAGCGCGCCGGAGATCGGCCAGCGCAGCCAGACGAGGCCGCCGCCGCTGACCGGATACAGCGCCGAGTACTTGGAGGCGGAGACCGGGAACGGTGTGACCCGGCTCTCCAGGCCCTCGAACTCGACGGTGACCGTGCAGCCCTCGGCCGCCTCCGCCTCGTCGGAGTCCACCGGGTCCAGGCCGCCCGCCGCCGGCCGGCCGTCGGGGGAGAGCGCGAAGGGGGACGGGGTCGCCGAGGAGAGCGGGACGAGGTAGGGGCGGCAGCCGAGCGGGAAGGAGAGGTCGCCGGTGTGCACGTCGTACACCGGGTCGAAGCCGCGCCAGGAGAGGAAGGCGAGGTAGCGGCCGTCGCCCGTGAAGACGGGGTTCTCGTCCTCGAAGCGGCCGTTGGTGACGTCGACGATCGCGGGGGCGCCGGGGCCCTGGATGCGGGCGAGCTTGATCTTGCGCAGCGAGCGGCCGATGCCGGGGTGCGACCAGGTCAGCCAGGCGCCGTCCGGGGAGAACGCCAGATCGCGGACCGGGCCGTTGACGGAGCGGATCAGTTCGGTGGGCTCGCCGGTGGACGTCTCCTCGTCGGTTTCCAGAGCGCCGGTGTCCAGGATGCCGGTGTCCAGGAGGAGCAGCCGGCCGTCGTGCGAGGCGATGGCGAGCCGTTCGCCGTCCGGGTCGGCGATCAGTTCCTGGACCCGGCCGATCCGGCCGGAGGCGAGCCGGCGCGGGGCGCGGTTCCCGCTGGCCCGCGGCAGGGAGGCGATCTCGATGGCGTCCTCGCCCTCCGCGTCGGTGACGTACGCGACCTGACCGCCGCTGCCGAGCATCTCCGGCAGCCGGACCCGGACACCGGGGGTGTCGGCGATGGTGCGGGCGGGGCCGTCGCGGTGGGTGAGCCAGTACAGGCTGCCGCGTACCGCGACGGCGCTGGCTCGGCCGGTCTCGTCGACGGAGAGGGAGTCGATGTTGCTCGCGGCCGCCACCTGGTAGGTCCGGCGCCCGGCGCGCGGGCCGCCGAGCCGGACCTCCAGCTTCCGGGGCACGGCATCGGGCGACTCCAGATCGTCGACCAGCCAGATCTCACCCGCGCACTGGTAGACGACGCGGCGGCCGTCGCTGGAGGCGTGCCGGGCGTAGAACGCGTCGTGGTCCGTGTGGCGGCGCAGGTCGCTGCCGTCGGGCCGGCAGGAGTAGAGGTTGCCGACGCCCTCGTGGTCGGAGAGGAACGCGATGCGGCCCCCGACGAACATCGGTGACTCGAGGTGCCCGCCGATGTCCGGGAGCAGCCGTTCGCCGTGCAGCCACAGGCGCCCGGTCGCCCCGCCCCGGTACCGCTTCCAGGCGGCCGGCTCGTGCGGCGGCTTTCCGGTGAGCAGGAGCGTGCGGCGCTCGCCGTCGATCTCGCCGACCGCGATGTCGGAGACCGGACCCCAGGGCAGCCGGCCGCCGGGGCTGCCGTCGGTGGGCACGCCGTACGCCCAGGAGAAGTACGAGAACGGCTGCCGGTGCGAGGAGACGGCGAGGATCTGCGCGGTGTCCCCGGGGTCGGGGGTCCAGCCGCAGACCCGGGCGTCCGTCGATCCCCAGTAGGTGAGCCGGCGGGACGGGCCGCCGGTGACCGGTGCCAGATGGATCTCCGGGTCGAGGGTGCGCCAGGTCGTGTAGGCGATCCGGGTTCCGTCGGGCGAGAAGCGCGGATGGCTGACTCTGGTGCGGTCGACGGTCACACGCCAGGCGCGTCCGGGCACCTCGCCCTCGGGGACGAGGGGTGCCACCCAGAGATCGTCCTCCGCCGCGAAGCAGAGCAGATCGTCGTGGAGGTGCGGGAACCGGAGATACGAGACGTCGTCACTCACCCCCCAATGCTTTCGGTGCGAGGGGGCCCCGGCAACTTGTGGTGCGGAACACAAGCGAAACGATTCCGTTTCGCTCGGTGCGCGGGGTAACGTCGATGTGTACGAAACAGTTTCGTTCGATTGACTGACGTGCGAAACACGCGAGCTCATGGAACAGGAGGTCGACCCATGGCACGCACACGGCTCACGCCCGAGCGTGAGAGCGAGCTGTACGCCGCCGTGCTCGACCTGCTCCGCGAGGTCGGCTACGACGCGCTCACGATGGACGCCGTCGCCGCCCGTACCCGTTCCAGCAAGGCCACCCTCTACCGCCAGTGGGGGAGCAAGCCCGAGCTCGTCGTCACGGCCCTGCGGCACAACAAGCCGGTGACCCTCGGCGAGGTCGACACCGGCTCGCTGCGCGGTGACTTCCATGCCGTCCTGGGCCGCAGTGACGACTGCCAGATGGAGAAGGACGCCGCGCTGATGCGGGGTCTGAGCCATGCCGTCCACGAGAACCCCGATCTCCTCCAGGCCCTGCGCGAACTGCTGATCGAACCGGAAATGACCGGCCTCGACCTGCTGCTGCGCCGTGCCGTGGGCCGGGGTGAGCTGCGTCCGGACAATCCGGCGCTGAAGTACGTACCGCATATGCTGATCGGCGCTCTCGCCGCTCGGCAGCTGGTCGAGGACCGCGCCGTCGACCGGGCGTTTCTTCTCGACTACGTCGACTCCGTGATCCTCCCCGCTCTCGGAGTCTGACCCCGCCGTCCCCACGGCCCTCTCCCCGAAGCACCGAAGCGCCAAAGCCCCACCTGACACGCCGCTCTCGTCGTCGGGCTGGTTCCTCACGCCCTTTTCCACTCAACGACCTGACCGGGAGTACGCCCCCGTGGCCACATTCCTCTACAAACTCGGACGGCTCGCCTTCCGGCGCCGCCGCTATGTCGCCCTGATCTGGGTGGCGCTGCTGGCCGTCGCCGGAGTCGGCGCGGCCACCGCGTCCACCGCCACCTCCAGCTCCTTCTCGATCCCGGGTACGGAGGCCCAGAAGGCCTTCGACCTGCTGGAACAGCGATTCCCCGCGGCCAGCGCCGACGGCGCGACCGCGCGCATCGTCTTCAAGGCCCCCGAGAACGAGAAGATGACGGACCCGGCCAACAAGGCCGAGGTCAACAAGATCACCGCCGGGCTGAAGTCCGGCTCGGACCAGATCGCCTCGGTCGTCGACCCGTACGCCGGAAAGGCCGTCTCCAAGGACGGCTCGACCGCGTACATCTCGGTGACGTACAAGGTCAACTCGATGGAGCTGACCGATGCGACCCGGGACGCCCTGGAGGGCTCGGGTGAGGCGGCGCAGAAGAGCGGGATGACCGTGGAGATCGGCGGTGACGCGCTCCAGGTGATGCCGGAGACCGGCGCCACCGAGGTCATCGGCATCGCGCTGGCCGCGGTGGTGCTCGTCGTCACCTTCGGCTCGCTGATCGCGGCGGGGCTGCCCCTGCTCACCGCGCTGATCGGTGTCGGCATCGGCGTCTCGTCGATCACGGCACTGGCCAATGTGCTGGACCTCGGCTCCACCACCTCCACCCTCGCGATGATGATCGGCCTCGCGGTCGGCATCGACTACGCGCTCTTCATCGTCTCCCGCTACCGCGCCGAACTGGCCGAGGGCCGGGAGCGCGAGGAGGCCGCGGGCCGTGCGGTCGGCACGGCCGGTTCCGCGGTCGTCTTCGCCGGGCTCACCGTCGTCATCGCCCTGGTCGGGCTGGCCGTCGTCAACATCCCGATGCTGTCGAAGATGGGCTTCGCCGCGGCCGGTACGGTCGCGATCGCCGTCCTCATCGCCCTCACCCTCGTCCCGGCCATGCTGGGCTTCGTGGGCAAGCGGATCGTGGGACGCAAGGCGCGCAAGGCCGCCGAGGCGGAGAACAAGCCCGATGCCAAGCCGAACATGGGCACCCGCTGGGCGCGGTTCGTGCTGCGCAAGCCGGTGTGGGTGCTCCTGGTCGGTGTCCTCGGTCTGGGCGCCATCGCCGTACCGGCCGCGTCGCTGGAGATGGGTCTGCCGGACGACGGCTCCCAGCCCACGAGCACCACCCAGCGCCGCGCCTACGACCTGCTCTCCGAGGGATTCGGCCCCGGCTTCAACGGCTCGCTGCTGGTCGTCGTCGACACGGCGAACAGCTCCGACGGCAAGACCGCCGCGAAGCAGGTCGGTGACGAGATCTCCGGCATGAAGGGTGTCGTCGCCGTCACCCCGGCCACCTTCAACAAGGCCGGCGACGCGGCGATGATCACCGTCGTCCCGAAGGACCGGCCGAGCTCCGTCGACACGGAGAACGTGGTCCACGCGATCCGCGACGCGGGCAAGGACATCAAGTCCGACACCGGCGCCGAGGTGCTGGTCACCGGTGCCACCGCGATGAACATCGACTTCTCGGAGAAGATGAACGACGCGCTGCTGCCCTACCTGGCCCTCGTCGTCGGCCTCGCCTTCCTGCTGCTGATGGTGGTCTTCCGGTCGATCCTGGTGCCGCTGAAGGCGGCACTCGGCTTCCTGCTCTCGGTCGTCGCGGCCCTGGGCGCGGTCGTCGCGGCCTTCCAGTGGGGCTGGCTCGGCGGACTGTTCGGGGTCGAGCAGACCGGTCCGATCATGTCGATGATGCCGATCTTCATGGTGGGTGTGGTCTTCGGTCTCGCGATGGACTACGAGGTCTTCCTCGTGACCCGGATGCGTGAGGCGTACGTCCACGGCGAGAAGCCCGGCCAGGCCATCGTCACCGGCTTCAAGCACGGTGCCCGGGTCGTCACGGCCGCGGCCGTGATCATGATGGCGGTCTTCTCCGGATTCATCGGATCCAGCGAGTCGATGATCAAGATGATCGGCTTCTCGCTCGCCATCGCCGTCTTCTTCGACGCGTTCGTCGTCCGCATGGCGATCGTGCCCGCGGTCCTCGCGCTGCTCGGGAAGCGGGCCTGGTGGCTGCCGCGCTGGCTGGACCGGGTGCTGCCCAACGTCGACGTCGAGGGTGAGGGCCTGCGCAAGGAGCTGGCCGCCACCTCCGCCGGTGACGCCGGTGACGCCGGTCCGGACACCGGGGGCGAGCGCGAGCTGACCCGCGTGTGACGCGACCGGTGCGAACCGGTCGATGAGCCGCTGAACCCCGGGGCCGCGTCTGAGCGGAACGCGGCCCCGGAAGCGCCGGTTACCTGTGGGGACGGGGGACCGGGGCGACGAGAGCCCCCGTGCACCTGTGCACGGGGGCTCTCGTCATGTCGTCGTGGGTCAGGCGGGCGCGGTCTCGGGCGCGGTCGGGGCCCCGGTCCCGGCCCGGCTGCGCGTGCGTCGCAGGAAGCGGATCAGCGGCGCGCAGTCGAACTGCACCACGTCGACGCCGTCCGCCGTATGGCGTTCGACGACCAGCTGGGCCCGGCCGCACGGCCAGATCCGGAGGCTGTCGTGTGCGACGGGGGAGCGCAGTCCGCGCTCCAGCAGATCGCGCGGGATCGGCCACTCCGTGCCGCCGGGGAAGGCGACATGGATCGTGTCGGGGGCGTCGGCGGCGCCGGCGGTGTCGTAACGCAGCTCGACCGGGACCACGGGAAGG
The DNA here is from genome assembly GCF_044458665.1 of Streptomyces sp. NPDC050422. NCBI lineage: Bacteria > Bacillati > Actinomycetota > Actinomycetes > Kitasatosporales > Streptomycetaceae > Streptomyces > Streptomyces sp. NPDC050422. The sequence continues at coordinate 91,024 of NZ_JBITIE010000007.1, read as the reverse complement.
TCGCGGGCGTCGGTGACGAGCCGGGCGCGGGCATGTTCTTTGATCACGGGGGACATGGGCCGGCTCCTCCTGTGTATACGTCTTCGTCCTCCAATGTCCCATATTTTCGTAAAAGGGCACTGTGGGAACCCTGGGCAGTTGTGACATCCCTGCTCTTGCGAATGGTTCGCAACAAGGCCCTATCATTGAGAGGTTCATGACCCCGCGCAGCAACACAGGAACGCAGGAAGCGGAGCCTCCCCCATGCATGTACCCGACGGATTCATCAACGCGCCCGTGTCCGCCGTCGCCGGAGTCGTGGCCGCCGGTGCGGTGGCCGTCAGCCTGAAGGGGGCCAGGCGCGAGCTGAACGAACGCACCGCCCCCCTGGCAGGGCTGGTCGCCGCCTTCATCTTCGCCGTGCAGATGCTGAACTTCCCCGTCGCGGCCGGCACCAGCGGGCACCTGCTCGGCGGGGCCCTGGCCGCGATCCTGGTCGGTCCGTACACCGGAGTGCTCTGCATATCCGTCGTCCTGCTGATGCAGGGCATCCTCTTCGCCGACGGCGGGCTCACCGCGCTCGGTGTGAACATCCTCGACATGGGCATCGTGACCACCGTCGTCGCGTACGCCCTCTTCCGCGGTCTCGTCGGCGTGCTGCCGCGCACCCGCCGCTCCATGACCGCCGCGTCCTTCGTCGCCGCGCTGGTCTCCGTACCGGCCGCGGCCGCCGCGTTCACACTGATGTACTGGATCGGCGGAACCACCGACATCCCGATCGGCAAGGTCTTCACCGCGATGGTCGGGGTCCACGTCCTGATCGGCCTCGGTGAGGCCGCGATCACCGCGCTGACCGTCGGCGCCGTCATCGCCGTCCGGCCCGACCTGGTCCACGGCGCCCGCGGCCTCACCGCCCCGCTCAAGCTCCGCGTCGACGGCGAACTCGTCGACGCGCCCGCTCCTGTCCGGGAACCCGCCCCCGCCCACCGCTCCACCCGGGGCCTGTGGGCCACCGGCCTGGTCACCGCCCTCGTGCTCGCCGGTTTCGTCTCCTTCTACGCCTCCGCGAACCCGGACGGGCTGGAGAAGGTCGCCACCGACCAGGGCATCGACAAGGAGGCCAGGGACCACGCCGCCAAGGACTCCCCGCTCGCCGACTACGGCGTCAAGGACGTCTCCAATGCCCGGATGTCCGGCGGACTCGCCGGAGTGATCGGCGTCGGCGCCACCCTCGTCGTCGGCAGCGGTGCGTTCTACGTCGTCAGCCGCCGTCGCCGTACGCAGGACGAGCCCGACGCCGCCGGCTCCCGTACCGACGAGAAGGTCTGATGGGCGCCGGGCACGCCCACAAGCTCTACCGGCACGGGCACTCGCCGGTCCACGACCTGCCGCCGCACTGCAAGCTCGCCGCGGTCTTCGCCTTCGTCGTGGTCGTCGTCACCACCCCGCGCGAGGCGGTATGGGCCTTCGGGCTCTACGCGCTGCTGATCGCGGGCGCCGCCGCCGTGGCCCGCGTCCCCGCCGGCTTCCTCCTCAAGCGGCTGCTGATCGAGGTGCCGTTCGTCGCCTTCGCCCTGCTCATGCCGTTCGTCGTCCCCGGCGAGCAGACACACGTCCTCGGGCTCTCCGTCAGCGTCCCCGGACTCTGGGGCGCCTGGAACGTCCTCGCCAAGGGCACCCTCGGCGTCGCCGCCTCCGTCCTCCTCGCCTCCACCACCGAACTGCGCTCCCTGCTGCTCGGCCTCCAGCGCCTGCGGCTGCCGCCGCTGCTCGTCCAGATCGCCTCCTTCATGATCCGGTACGGCGATGTGATCACCGACGAGATGCGCCGGATGTCCATCGCCCGCCGCTCGCGCGGATTCGAGGCACGCGGGATACGGCAGTGGGGTGTCCTCGGAAAGTCGGCGGGCGCTCTCTTCATCCGGTCGTACGAGCGCGGCGAACGTGTCCACCTCGCGATGGTCAGCCGTGGCTACACCGGATCGATGCCGGTCATCGACGAGGTGACGGCCTCGCGCACCCAGTGGGCATACGCCGCGGCACTCCCCGTGCTCGCCCTCGTCATCTGTCTGCTGGGATGGACCGTATGAGCCAGCAGCCCCTCGCCACTTCCGTGCCGCCCTCCCTGGAGGTCAGCGGCCTCGCCTACGCCTACCCCGACGGCCACCAGGCGCTCTTCGGCGTCGACCTGACCGTCGCGCGCGGCGAGCGTGTCGCCCTGCTCGGCCCGAACGGCGCCGGCAAGACCACCCTCGTCCTCCACCTCAACGGCATCCTCGACGCGGGCGCCGGCACCGTCCGGGTCGCCGGGCTCCCCGTGGAGAAGCGCAACCTCGCCGAGATCCGCCGCCGCGTCGGCATCGTCTTCCAGGACCCCGACGACCAGCTCTTCATGCCCACCGTCCGCGAGGACGTCGCCTTCGGACCGGCCTCCGGCGGGCTGCGCGGCGCCGAACTGGAGGAGCGCGTCACCGAGGCGCTGCGGCAGGTCGGCATGGAGGAGTACGCGAGCCGGCCGCCGCACCACCTCTCCTTCGGCCAGCGCCGCCGCGTCGCCGTCGCCACGGTCCTCGCCATGCGCCCGGAGATCCTCGTCCTGGACGAGCCCTCCTCCAACCTGGACCCGGCCTCCCGCCGCGAACTCGCCGACATCCTGCGTTCGTTGGACGTCACCGTGCTGATGGTGACGCACGACCTGCCGTACGCCCTGGAGCTCTGCGGCCGCGCGGTCATCCTCAGCGACGGCGTCATCGCCGCCGACGACCGCACGCAGGACCTCCTGTGCGACGAGGAACTCATGCGAGCGCACCGGCTGGAGCTCCCGTTCGGGTTCGACCCGCGGTCGGTGACGGTTCGGGTTCCGTGACGGTTCGGGTTCCCTGACGGTTCGCGTTCCCTGACGGTGAACATCGGGTGACCCGCCCCTCGTCCGACCTGCGGCGCAATGCACCATGGGGGGATGAGCGGGAGCGCAGGAACAGGCGTGGACGTACGGGGTACGGCGGCGCCCGGATTCGAACCGGTCCGGGATGCTTTCATCCGTAACTTCGAACAGCGCGGCGACCGCGGGGCAGCGGTCACCGTCTACCGGCACGGGCAGAAGGTCGTCGACCTGTGGGCCGGCACCAGAGACGTCGACGGCGCCGAGCCGTGGGCCGTCGACACCGTGCAGATCGTCCGCTCGGCCGGCAAGGGCATCGCCGCCGCCGTCCCGCTGCTGTTGCACCAGCGCGGCCAGATCGACCTGCACGCCCCGGTCGGCACGTACTGGCCGGAGTTCAAGGCGAACGGCAAGGAACGCGTCCTCGTCCGTCATCTCCTCGCGCACCGGGCCGGAATCCCGGCCCTGGACCGCCCGCTGACCCCCGATGAGGCGGCCGACGGGGTGAGCGGTCCGCGGGCGGTAGCCGCCCAGCACCCCCAGTGGGAGCCTGGCACCGACCACGGCTACCACGCGCAGACCTACAGCTGGCTCGTCGGCGAACTGGTGCGGCGCGTCACCGGCCGGACCGTCGGCCGCTGGGTCGCCGAGGAGATCGCCCGCCCCCTCGGCCTGGACTTCTGGTTCGGGATCCCGGCGGACGAGGCGCACCGGGTCGGCCGGATCGGCCCGGTCGAGGCACCCGCGGGCGACGGCACGGGTGCGCTGCGGATGCGTCCCAAGCGCTCGGTCGTCGACGCCTACCGCGACCCGGACTCGCTGACCCGACGGGCGTTCGGCGCCATCCATCCGTTCCCCGACGAGAACGACCGCGGCTACCGGGCCGCCGAGCTGCCCGCGTCCAACGGCATCGCCACCGCCCGTGGCCTGGCCCGCTGTTACGCCGCGATGATCGGCCCGGTCGACGGCCACCGGCTGTTCGCCCCGGCCACCCTCACCCTGGCCCGCACCGAGGAGTCGGCGGGACCGGACCGGGTTCTGGTCGTCAACACCCGTTTCGGACTCGGCTACATGCTCCACGGATCGGGCTCCCCGCTCCTCTCCCCGGGCTCCTTCGGCCACCCGGGCCGGGGCGGTTCGCTGGGATTCGCCGACCCCGAATCCGGCATCGCCTTCGGCTATGTGACGAACGGTCTGCAGAAGGGAGTCACCGCCGACCCCCGTGCCCAGGCACTGGTGCGCGCACTACGTTCGGCCCTATGACTCCTGCCGCGCCTTCGCGCTTCGACGGATCCCGCGTCCTCATCACCGGCGCCGGCCAGGGCATCGGCGCCGCCACCGCCCGCCGGCTGGCCGCCGAGGGCGCCCGTGTCCTGGTCACCGACCTCGACGGCGACCGGGCGCGGGCGGTGGCGGCGGAGATCCGGGAGAGCGGCGGCGCGGCCGACCCGCTGAGCTGCGACGTCGCCGACCGGGCGGCCGTCGAGGCGGCGGTGGAACATGCCGTCTCCCGGTTCGGCGGGCTCGACGTGCTGGTCAACAACGCCTACGCGTGCACGCCCGACACCGCGCTGTTCGAGGACGAGCCGGACGAGGTCTGGCAGCGCGACCTGGACATCACGCTCAGCGGCGCCTACCGGTGCGCGCGGGCGGCGCTTCCGCATCTCGCGGCGTCCGGCCGGGGCGCGATCGTCAGCATCGGCTCGGTCAACGGGGTGCAGGACTTCGGCAACCACGCCTACAGCGCCGCCAAGGCGGGCCTGGCGAGCCTCACCCGTACCCTCGCCGGCCACGCGGGACCGCGCGGGGTGCGGGTCAACCTGGTCACACCCGGCACGGTCCGCACCGACGCCTGGGCCGGCCGCGAGGCCGAACTGGCCCGGGTGAGCGGCCTCTACCCGCTCGGCCGGGTCGGCGAACCGGAGGACATCGCGGCGGCCGTCGCCTTCCTCGCCTCGTCCGACGCGGCGTGGGTCACCGGTACGACGCTGTGCGTGGACGGCGGGCTCACCGCGGTGAACACGGGCTTCCGGCAGGCGCTCGCGCAGGAGTAGGGCGTCACGCGGCACCGGCCTCCCGGGGGCAGTCCCGGAAGGCCGGTGCGCGGGTACCCGTTCCCTCACACGGGTACGCTCAGGTGGCGCTTTCGCCACGTCAGCTGTAGACACCGAACTCGTACAGCGAGTAGCCGTAACCGGAGCCGCGCGCCGTGCCGTTGATCCGCACGTAGCGGCCCGTGCCGTTGACGTCGACGTCGTCGATGTCGCCGTTGCCGTCCGTCACCGACTTGACCGTCGTCCAGCTCTGACCGTCCTCGGACGTCTGGATGTCGTACGCCTTGCCGAACGCCGGGTCCCAGGCGAGCTGGACGTGCTTGAAGCTCATCGAGGCGCCGAGGTCGACCTGGACCCACTGCGGGTCGCTCCAGTCACTGGCCCAGCGGGTGTCGAACTTCCCGTCCACCGCGTTGGCCGCGCCGCACGGGCAGCCGCCCGTCGGGTCGGTCTGGAACGAGGACGCCGTGGCGGCCTTGCCCTGGGAGATGTTCGTCCCGTCCACCTTCGGCGGGATCACCTTGACCGACTTCGTCTCGATGCCCGCGTTGCCGTGGCCGTCCGTGGCCTTCACATAGGCCTTGTAGACACCGGTCTTGCCCGGGGCCTTCGCGGTCAGCGTGCCGTCGCCGTTGTCCTTGGTCTCGGCGGGGACCAGCGCCTTGTTCTGGTCGATGTAGTTGCTGCTGAAGAGGACCTGGTACGTGATCGCGTCGCCGTCCGGGTCGCTGGTGCGGGTGCTGACCTTCACGTCGCTGCCGGTGGGGACGCCGGTGGTGGCACCTTCCACCGCCATGTCCGTGATCACCGGCGGCGTGTTGTCGCCCGAGGTGTCGGCGCCGTACGCCTTCTTCACGGCGTAGTACGAGAGCCGCTTCTCACCGCCGGGCAGCAGGTTGAACCAGACGCCGCCGAAGTCGTCCTCGACGCCGTAGTGGAACATCGTGGCGCCGAGCGCGACCCCGGTGTGCCCGGTGATGCAGCCCCAGGCCTTCTTGTACCCCTCGCCCTTGGCGACATCGGTCGGCTCGGTCGGGACGCCGTTCGCGTCGTCGTCGACCTCCCACTCTCCGGCCGGGCCCGTCTCGGTGACGATGTAGGGCTTGTCGTAACCACCCTGCTCCCAGTCGGACTTGATGGTGCAGGTTGCGTCGTAGGCGTTGACCGCGTACAGGTCGAGGTCGGGAGCGTTGTTCTTGTAGTAGGGCCAGGCGCCGGTCCAGGCGTCGGTCGAGGTCACCGGGTGGTTGGGGTCGACCTGGTGGATCTTCTTCGCGATGTCGTTGACGAAGGTGGTGTACGCGTTGCGCTGGGCCTCCAACTCGTCGCCGCCGTAACAGTTCTGCAGGCCGAGCGTCGACTCGTTGCCGACGTTCCACATGAGCACGCCGGGGTTGTCCTTGTAGGTGTCGACCCACTTGGGGAACTCGGCGAGCATGTCGTTCTTGTACTGGGTGTCCGTCCGGTAGTTGACGCAGCCACCGCTCCCGGGGCCGCCGCCGGGCTGGAGCCAGAAGCCGGCGATCACCTTGATGCCGTTGGCCGCCGCCGTGTCGAACAGCGGCTTGCTGGTGGCATCGGTGCCCCAGGTGCGGATGGTGTTGACGCCCATGGACTTCACGTCGGGCATGTACTTCTGCGCGTCGGCGACCGCTGGTCCCCAGGTCAGGCCCTTGACCGTATACGGCGAACCGTCCACGCTCAGCGCCCAGTTGCCCTGGGATCCGGTGACCTCGACGACGCTGCCGGCCGCCTGGGCGGCGGGCGCCTGCACGGCGAGCAGACCGCCGCCGAGCAGGGCCGCCGCCGCGAGCGACGCCACCAGGCGCCTGGTCCGGCGGGTGGGGGGATGGTGCATTCTCGTGCTCCTTGCGGGTGGGGGAAGGAGTGACGTACATGATGCCGGAGAGCGCTCTCCTCGAGAGGCCGAAAAAGAGGGCCCCTCATCCCGTGGGGGAGGTGTGGGGGTGCGGACTACGGCAGTTCGTAGTTCTCGTCGAGCACGGCGCCCGCGCCGGGGTGGTTCTCGTCGTACCCGTGCGGGTCGCACTGCAGGCCGCCCTTGATGCAGTGGGTGGCCATCGCGTCGAGCGTGGCGGCGTCCCACCCGTTCATGAAGTCGTAGTGGAAGGTGTAGCCGGCGCCGCTCGCCAGTCTCACCTCCGACATGTCGCCGTTGACCGGCCAGGCCATCTTGAACTCGATCATCGGCAGGGCGACGGGGTGGTCGGCCGGGCAGGAGTTGTAGTTGGCGCCCCCCGCCACCGGGTAGGCCATGTGGCTCTTGTGGTCCGGGGTGTCCAGGTGGATGCCGTCCCAGCAACTGGGTGCCTGGAGGCGCAGGTTGAGCTGGACGTCCTGACGGTCGGGGCAGGTCGCCGGGAAGTCGTAGTTCTTGAAGCTGTCGCCGCACTCCCAGCCCTCGACCGTGCCCTTGAGGTTCTTGAACTCCTCCTGGGTCTGCATCGGACTGCCGACGACGTACCGCAGCCCTCGCGGGAAGGGCCGCACGCTGGTGTAGTCGGTGACGCCCGACTTGTAGTAGATGGTCTGGACGCCCTCGGGGAGGATCTTGGTGTCCCCGTCGAACAGGCTCGGCATCCAGTACCCGGACTTGTCGCCGGGTGCGAGGCAGGTGGTGTCACCCGTCTCCAGTGAGGCGGTGGTGGTGTTCGCGTTCGTCGTGGTGTTGCCCATGAACGTGTGGTCGTGGGACTTGCCGGGCTGCCCCGGGTAGACGATCGGATCGTCCGGAGCGGTGTGCGTCGGGGCGCACTTGGCCTGGAACTCGTGGAAGTACGCCTGCGGCGGGACCTTCGTCGACGGGGTGACCCCGGTGACCGGCGGGTCGGCCATGATGTAGCCGTCCCCGTCCGGGTCGTCGCCCGAGGCCTGGGTGGACGCGGCCATGCCGGGCATCCCGGGCATGGAGTACGTGGCGTGTCCGGTGTGCGTGCCCGCCGCCGCGGCGGGCGATTCGGGGGACGCGTTCGCCGTCGCCGCGATTGAGGCGATGCCCGCCGTGGTCAGGGTCAGCGAGGTGAACAAGAGCAGTCCGGTGAGGGTTCTCGACCTCCGTGGCATGGAGACCTCCTGCTGCGTGGGTGGGGGATGCGCGAGGGTGGGAGAGCGCTCTCCCAGTCCGGAGTGTTCCGCTCCTGACGAGAGCGTGTCAATAGTTCGTGAACGGCACGTGTCCCGCCCGGAGTCGTACCGGGGAGGCGTGTGCCGTTCGGTAATGCCCCCTGGCCTGCGGGGAGTTGCTCGGACGACCCGTTCGCGCGACAACCCCGGATGCCGGGACGATCGTGGGAATCGGCTCGGTCGACGACGGCTGGGCGCAGTGAGCGCAGTCTTCCGGCAGGCGCTCGTCAAGGACGGGGAGTCGGACGGTTCAGAACCCGTCGATGCCGATCACGGTGCCGAAGGGATCGACGAGCTGCGCGATGCGGCGGCCGGTACCGTCCCCGATGTCCAACGGGCCCCGGTGGTGGGTGCACCCCGCGTCGAGGAGCCGGCTGCGGACCTCGTCGAGGTCGGTGACCGCCCAGTACGGGACCGGGCTGCCGCCGCGCCTGTTGCGCTGCTCGTCGAGCGGATGGAAGCCGAACTCCACACCGGCCACGTCGAGCCAGGCGTAGACGGCCGTGCCGTCGTCGTCGACGTGCACCTCGGTCCCCAGGGTGGCTGCCCACCAGCGGGCCGACGTCTCCGGGTCCTCGGCGAAGACCATGATCGTGCGGATGCCGTGGAACATGTCGTCCTCCGTCGGGGGCGCGGCCGGGTGCCCGGGCCCCGTGCTCAACTCGTGTGCAGCATCAGCCCGATGCCGACCACCATCAGCCCCGCCGCCGCGATGCGCGGGGCGCCGAACCGTTCCTTGAAGAGCACCGTGCCGATGGCCGCGCCCACGATGATCGACGACTCGCGCAGCGCCGCGACCGGGGCGAGGGCGGCCCGCGTCTGGGCCCACAGGACGAGGCCGTACGCCGTCACCGACAGGGCCGCGCCGAGCAGGCCGCGTACCGCGTACGGGCGGAGCTGGGCGGGAAGGGCGGAGCGGCGGCGGTAGAGGGCGTACAGCGGGATGGCGATGCCCTCCAGGATCATCAGCCAGGCGATGTATCCGAGGGAGCTGCCGGAGGTGCGTACGCCGACGCCGTCCACCGTGGTGTAGCCGGCGATGGCGAGACCGGTCGCCAGCGCGGCAAGGATCGCCGGCCAGTGAGGACGCTTTCCGGAGCCACGGATGCCCCAGAGGGCCATCCCCACCAGTCCGGCCGAGGCGACCGCGACGCCCGCCGTGGCCCAGGCGTCCGGGCGCTCGCCCACGAAGACGGCGGCCAGGACGGTGACCACCAGCGGGGCCGTGCCGCGTGCGATGGGATACATCTGGCCGAAGTCGCCCAGGGTGAACGACCGCATCAGCAGCAGCATGTACGCCACGTGCAGGGCGGCGGAGACGAACAGGTACGGCCAGGCGTCCGCCGCCGGGAACGGGACGAAGAGCGCAGCGGCCGCGCCGATCAGCAGGCCGCCGCCGGAGATCAGGGTGAAGGAGACCAGCTGATCCTTGATCGCGTGGGCGATGGCGTTCCAGCCGGCGTGCGTGAACGCGGCGATCAGGACGGCTATGGCGACGAGCGGTGTCATGCGGTCTGCTCGCGCACGTCCACCACGCTGCCGCCGGCGTGCTTGATCAGCGTCTGCGGGTCGAGCGGGAAGACCGTGTACGGGGTACCGGCCGCCGCCCAGACCACCTCGTGGGCGAGCAGCCCGCGGTCGGCCAGCACCCGCGTCCTGGTGCGGTGCCCGAAGGGCGGTACGCCGCCGATCGCGTAACCGGTGGCCTCGCGGACGACCTCCGCTCCCGGCCGCTTGACCTTCGTCGCACCGAGCTCCTGCCGTACGCGCTCCACATCGACCCGTGAGGAACCGTCCATCAGCACCAGCACCGGCACCCCGTCGGCCTCGAAGATCAGCGACTTGACGATCTCGCTCAGGTCGCAGCAGAGGGCGGCCGCCGCCTCGGCTGCGGTCCGGGTGGCTTCCGGGAAGCGGCGGATCTCGACGTCGAGGCCGAGCTCGTGCAGGGCCTCGGCGAATCGGGGATGGGCGGCGGCGGTGCCTGCCGAGGCGTTGGTGTCGGAAGTGCTCATGCCCCGCACGCTATCGGCCATGGTCCGCGGCGGGCGAGGCGATTCCCGGACCGGGCGGGACGTACGGCAAGCCCCTGCCGCACGGCGGATCCAAGGGGGACTTCGGGGCACGGGCGGTAGGGCCCGCAGCCGTCACGGCCCTGCGAGCAGGACCTCTGCGACGACCGGACCGGCCGCGTCCCCGCCGTGGCCGCCGGACTGGACGAGGGCCGCCGCCGCGAGGTCGTTGCTGAAGCCGGTGAACCAGCTGTCGGACGTGGCGTGTCCGTCGATCTCCGCCGAGCCGGTCTTGCCGCCCTTGTTGCCGCCCACGCCCGCCATCGCGTGCGTGGCGGTGCCTTCCGGATTAGTGGCGGTGTACTTCAGCATCTGCCTCAGCTGATCCGACACCCCGCCCGGCAGCGGGCTCGCGGTGGCGAACTTCCGGTTGTCCAGTTCCTTCGGGACGATGTAGGGCTGCCGGAACCGGCCCTCGACGGCGGTGGCGGTGATGGAGGCCATGTTCAGCGGGTTCATCCGGATCTTGCCCTGGCCGATGTACGAGGCCGCCGTCTCGGCGCCGGTCGAGGCGGGCACGTCGCCGTCGAACGTCTCGATGCCCGTCTGCCAGTTGCCGCCGATCCCGAAGTACTGCGAGGCCTCGTTCGACAGCGCGGTGTCCCGCTTGTCGCCCAGCGGCGATATCGGTTTGATGAACGCCGTGTTGCAGGACTTGGCGAACGCCCGCTGCAGGGTGGGGTTCTGCATGGAGAAGTTGTTCAGGTTGTGGAACGGCACCCCTTCCCATGTCACATCCGGGGGGCATTCGACCGGCGAGTTCGCGCTGCCGAGCCCGTTCTGGATGATCATCGCGGCCGTCACGATCTTCATCGTCGAGCCGGGTGCCACCGTAGCCAGCCGGGCCGCGTCGAAGCCGTCCGTCCGGTTGTTGGCGATGGCACGGATCGCACCGGTCGACGGCTCCACCGCCACCACGGACGACTTGTCGTACTTCTTCACGGCCTTCTCCGCCGCCGCCTGGATTCTCGCGTCCAGCGTGGTCGGAACCCGGCCCGGCTTGCCCTTGACCAGGGTCAGCAGGGTCTTGTCCGCACCGTCGGCGTTCGCGCTGTTGATCCACGTCTCGATGCCCGTGGTGCCGCCGGCCTTCTGCCCGTACTTCTTGCGCAGGTCGTCCAGGATGCTGCCCAGTGACGGGTACTTCTCTTTGGTGAGCACGTCGCCCTTGCGGTCGACCGCCTCGATCGACGCGGTCTTCGACTCGCCCGTCTCCAGCGACTCACCCTTGTCCAGCTCCGGGTGGATCACGGAGGGCATCCAGTCGACGAGCGGGCTGCCCGTGGTCAGGCCGCGTACGACGGTGAGCTCGGATGCGTACGACCAGGGCTTGGTCTTCCCCTCGTAGGAGACGGTCGCTTTGACCGTGTACGGCACCTTCGAGCCGGTCGCCGGGCCCGGGGTGATCACGGCCTCGGTGACATGGGCCGATTCGCTGTAGGCGGCCAGTGCCGGTTCGGCGTCGCCCTTGTTGTTGGTGAGCTCGGCCGCGACGGCCGCGTCTCCCTTCGCCCACGCCGCGAGGAACTTCTTCGACGTCTCGTCGATCTCGTCCTTCGTGACCGGTCCCGTCTTCACCTCGGACGAGCTGGCCGTGGTGTCCGTGCCGCCCCCGACACCGCTGTCGCCGAGCCCGTCCAGGATGTTGTACGCCCCGTACCCCACCCCGCCGACCACGACCGCGAACACCCCGCCGACCACGGCAACCTTCGCTCCACTGCGCATCTCTGCGGTCCCCCTCCCCAGGAGGCCCCCTTGAACACGTTCAAGGGGGCTTTTCCGGGCACTTTACGGGACTGCCGTGACAGGGGGGCGGGTTGTTATCGGAATGCGATCCGGCTTCGCGTGAACAGACCGGTCAAATCCAGGTATCCAGCCACATGCGATCCCGCCATGAATCCTCCGGAATCGAAGTCCCGGTATACAGCGGCCAGAAATAGATGAAATTCCAGATGATCAGAAGGACCAGTACGCCGGCCGCGACGGCCCCCAGTGTCCGCCGCCGTTCGCCCGAAGGATCGCTCCTCGCCAGGCCCAGTTCGTGTTTCGTCCCGGTACCCGCCGCCGGGCCCAGCATCGCGCCGATCATCATCGCGACCGCGAGGCAGAGGAAGGGCACGAACACGACCGCGTAGAAAAGGAAAATGGTGCGTTCCTGGTACAGGAACCACGGCAGCCATCCCGCCGCCACCCCACAGGCGATCGCGCCCGCCCGCCAGTCGCGGCGGAAGAACCAGCGCCACAGCACGTACAGCAGGGCGAAGCACGCGGCCCACCACAGCAGCGGCGTGCCGATCGCCAGGACCTCCTGCGCGCACTTGCCGGTCGACGACCGGGCGCAGCCGTTCTCCTCCTCGTAGAAGTACGAGACGGGCCGGCCCAGCACGATCCAGCTCCACGGATTGGACTGGTAGGTGTGACCGGACGTCAGGTTCACATGGAACTCGTAGACCTGGTTCTCGTAGTGCCACAGGCTGCGCAGCCAGTCCGGCAGCCAGGTCCAGCTGCCGCCCTTGCCGTCGGTCGCCGCCCAGTCCCGGTAGTAGCCGTGGTGGTCGGGGTCGTTGTGGATGATCCAGCCGGTCCACGAGGCGATGTACGTGAGGACCGCGACCGGCACCGTGGAGACGAACGCCGGCAGCAGATCCCGCTTCAGCACCGCCTTGTACGGCTGCACCGCGCCCGCGGTCCGCCGCGCGCCCACATCCCACAGCACCGTCATCAGGCCGAACGCGACCATGATGTACAGCCCGTTCCACTTGGTGGCGAAGGCCAGACCCAGCGAGATCCCGGCCGCGACCCGCCACGGACGCCAGCCGAGCCGCAGCCCCTCCGCGACCCCGGTGTCCGGCCGCAGCACGCCGTCCTCGTCTACCGGCAGCGCGGCCGCGAACCGGCGCCTCGCCCAGTCCCGGTCGATCAGCAGACAGCCGAACGCGGCCAGCACGAAGAACATCAGCACCAGGTCGAGCAGCGCGGTGCGGCTCATCACGAAGTGCAGCCCGTCCACCGCGAGCAGCGCGCCCGCCAGACAGCCCAGGAACGTCGAGCGGAACAGCCTGCGGCCGATCCGGCACAGCATCAGCACCGACAGCGTGCCGAGCACGGCGACCATGAACCGCCAGCCGAACGGCGTGAAACCGAAGAGCTGCTCACCGATCCCGATGATCCACTTGCCGACCGGCGGGTGCACCACGTAGCCCGGATCGGTCGGCACCGGCACCTGCGACGGGTCGTTCAGGATCAGCTTGTCGACGTCCTTGGGCCACGAACCCTCGTACCCCTGCTTGATGAGCGCCCAGGAGTCCTTGGCGTAGTACGTCTCATCGAATATCACCGCGTGCGGGCTGCCCAGTTTCCAGAACCGCAGCAGCCCGGCGACCGCGGCCACCAGCAGCGGACCGCCCCACGCCGACCAGCGCACCAGCCGCTCCGCGAGCAGTGGGGGCATCCCGAGCACGGCCCACAACTGGCCCCCGGGGCGCGTGTACGGCGGAACCAGCCGCTCCCGCAGCCCGATACCGGGGCGCGGGAAATGACCGAAGCGGCGCAGCCGCTGCTGCCAGGAAGTCGGCTCCGGGCCGTGCTGTTCCCCGGCGTCTTGGCCCTGCCGGGCTTCGGGCGCAGTACTCGTCACCGCGCCATCGTAGGGAACGCATCTGTGCGAGTGGTGCCGCCCGTGCTGGGAGGATGGACGTTGTGACTGGAACGACTGGAACGCTGGTACTCGCAGGGACCCCCATCGGTGATGTGGCGGACGCCCCGCCACGCCTTGCCGCAGAACTGGAGACGGCCGACGTCGTCGCCGCGGAGGACACCCGCCGGCTGCGCCGGCTGACCCAGGCGCTGGGCATCCACACGACGGGGCGTGTCGTCTCCTACTTCGAGGGAAACGAGTCGGCCCGTACGCCCGAACTCGTCGAGGCGCTGCTGGGCGGCGCCCGGGTGCTGCTGGTCACGGACGCCGGAATGCCGTCCGTGTCCGACCCCGGCTACCGGCTGGTCGCCGCCGCCGTGGAGAAGGACATCAGGGTCACCGCGGTGCCGGGCCCGTCCGCGGTGCTCACCGCGCTCGCGCTGTCCGGGCTGCCGGTGGACCGGTTCTGCTTCGAGGGCTTCCTGCCGCGCAAGGGCGGTGAACGCCTCGGCAAGCTCCGCGAGGTCGCCGACGAGCGTCGCACCATGGTGTTCTTCGAGGCCCCGCACCGGCTCGACGACACCCTCGCCGCGATGGCCGAGGTCTTCGGCGCCGACCGGCGCGCCGCGGTGTGCCGGGAGCTGACCAAGACGTACGAGGAAGTGAAGCGCGGCCCGCTGGGCGAGCTCGCCGTGTGGGCGGCCGAGGGCGTACGCGGCGAGATCACCGTCGTCGTCGAGGGCGCGCCCGAGTCCGGGGCCGAGGAGCTGGACGCCGAGGAGCTGGTGCGCAGGGTGCAGGTGCGCGAGGAGGCGGGGGAGCGGCGCAAGGAGGCGATCGCCGCCGTCGCCGCGGCGGCGGGGCTGCCCAAGCGCGAGGTGTTCGACGCGGTCGTCGCAGCAAAGAACGCGGCTCGGACCGGCCCAGCGGACGGCAAAGGACTATCGTGAAAAGCAAAGCACGAGCCGCGTTCCGGGGCCTTTTGCCACGAGAAGGCCAAAATCGCTCCAACACTCGACAGGGCCCGGTGCGCTCCCGCCGGTAAAGGCGTCCACTGGATCCAGGACGCATTCTCCGGAGTGCTTGTCCGGCGGACAAGAGGAGCAGGCATGAGTGAGATCGCAGCAACCACCGTGCACGAGGCGTATGCCTTCGCCTGCATGAGGTGTGGACACGGCTGGGAACAGGCCTACGAAATAGAGCACCACGTCGACACCTCGAACCACGCATTCGTGGTCTACAAGGCGGACGGCGAACGCGTTCCGTCCCCGCTTTCCACGCCGACCTGCACGAACTGCGGCGGACACGTCGTGCGGATCATGCGGGCCGGCCGGGTGTCGACGGTGCAGCAGCTGCTCCAGCACCAGAACCGCCTGCAGTCGCCCGCCGGGCCGCCGCAGCCCGCCGAGGCGCCGGGGGGCGAGCCCGTCGCCGCCGTCGCCGCCACCGCCGTTCCCGCGGCTGACCACCACTGGCACCTCTCCGACCTGCTCCACCCCTTCCAGCGCAGGTGAGGCCCGCCCGCGCGGTGAGGCCCGCGCGGTGACGTCACCGGCCACGGTCCTCGTACGATCGTGGCCATGAGCCGTACCGAAGCCCCGCCGCTGCCCGAGCCCCTTCGGGTGCCGGTCGCCGATTCGCACACCCACCTGGACATGCAGGACGGCACCGTCGAGGAGGGCCTGGCCAGGGCCGCCGCGGTGAACGTGACGACCGTGATCCAGGTGGGCTGCGACGTGAAGGGCTCCCGCTGGGCGGCCGAGACCGCCGCCGCGCACGCGAGTGTGTACGCGGCCGTGGCCCTGCACCCCAACGAGGCGCCGCGCATCGTGCACGGGGACCCGGACAACTGGTCGCGGCAGGGCGCGCGCGAGGGCGGCGGGACCGCCGCGCTCCACGAGGCGCTCGCCGAGATCGACGCCCTGGCCGCGCTCGACCACGTACGCGGCGTCGGCGAGACCGGACTCGACTACTTCCGGACCGGCCCCGAGGGCATGGCCGCCCAGGAGGAGTCCTTCCGGGCCCACATCGAGATCGCCAAACGGCACGGCAAGGCGCTCGTCATCCACGATCGCGAGGCGCACGCCGATGTGCTGCGCGTCCTGGCCGAGGCGGGCGCCCCCGAGCGGACCGTCTTCCACTGCTACTCCGGCGACGCGGACATGGCCCGGATCTGCGCGGACGCCGGGTACTTCATGTCCTTCGCGGGCAACATGACGTTCAAGAACGCCCAGCCGCTGCGTGACGCGCTGGCCGTGGCGCCCGTGGAACTGGTCCTGGTCGAGACGGACGCGCCCTTCCTCACCCCCGCCCCGTACCGCGGACGGCCTAACGCGCCCTACCTGATTCCGGTCACGCTCCGCGCCATGGCCGCCGTCAGGGGCGTCGACGAGGACACCCTGGCGTCGGCGATCGCCGACAACACGGCTCGCGCGTTCGACTACTGAGCGAAGGTCCACCACGCTGGGTAGTCGCGTCGCGTTGGAGAGTGACGCATCGCTCCGCTATCGTCCCGGGCGCGCAAGAGTGAGCCGGCCGGTACGGATCTTCTGGAGCGAGCGTCGTGAGCAATTCGCAGGGCAGTCACCGTGCAGCACGCGGCAGGGGACGTACGGCGGTGGCCGGAACGCGCGGCCCCGCCACCGTCGTCGTACCGGGCCCCTCCCCCGTACCGCCGCACGAGGAGCTGACACTCGCCGCGTGGCCCCGGCGCACGCCGACCGTCGTCGACATGCCGGCGGGGCGGACCGCGGCCGCGACCGGTGGGGCGGGCCGCACCGCGCAGGCCCTCACCGTCACCGCCCTCCCCGTGCCGGTCCCCGGTGGCCGGTCCGGGCCGCGGCGGGGCGCCAGGCGGCGCCGGGCGGCCGTCCGTCCCGAGCAGTTGCGCCGCCTGGTGCCGCAGGCCCTCGTGGTCGCGTTCCTGGCGGGCGGGACGACCGCGTTCGTCGCCGAGGACAAGGCCGTGACGCTGGACGTCGACGGGGAGCCCCGCACCCTGCACACCTTCGCGGACGACGTCGGTGAACTCCTCGCCGAGCAGGGCATCGACGACGACGCGGCGGTGTCCCCGGCCCCCGGCACCCGCCTCGGCAACGGTGACGTGATCACCGTCGGCGGCCCGCGCCCGGTGACGCTCACGCTCGACGGGGTGCGGCGCCGGGTCTGGACCTCCGAGCGCACCGTCGGCGCCGCCCTGCGCCGGCTGGGCGTCCGGGAAGAGGGTGCCTACCTCTCCGTCTCCCGGGCCGCGCCGATCGGGCGCACCGGGCTGACCCTGGACGTGCGCACCGAGCGCACCGTCACCGTGATGGCCGACGGCCGCGAGCACACCGTCCGCACCAACGCCGCCACCGTCCGCGAGGCCGTCGCCCGCGCCGGAGTGGTCCTGCGCGGCGAGGACACCACGTCCGTGGCCCCGGAGAGCTTCCCGCGCGAAGGACAGACCGTCTCGGTGCTCCGGATCGTCACCACCCGGGTGGTGCGCGAGGAACTGCTGCCGTACGCCGTGGAACGCTCCGGGGACGGGGACCTGGCCGCCGGTACGGAGATGGTCGAACGGGAGGGGCGGGACGGTTCGCGCCGGGTCATGTACGCCCTGCGCACCGTCAACGGCGTCCGGCAGAAGCCGCGGGTGCTGGCCACCGAGGTCGTACGGGAGCCGGTCAGCCGGGTCGTGAAGGCCGGCACCGGCCCCCGCACGGGCGGGACGGGCGGGACGGCCGGGAAGGCGACAGCCCGTAGGCTTAACAGGTGAGCACCACAGAGCCCGACGCCCTCCTGGGCCCCGCAGACATCCGCGAGCTGGCCGCAGCGCTGGGCGTACGCCCCACGAAGCAGCGCGGTCAGAACTTCGTCATCGACGCCAACACGGTCCGCCGGATCGTGCGCACCGCGGAGGTCCGCCCGGACGACGTGGTGGTGGAGGTCGGCCCCGGGCTGGGCTCGCTGACCCTGGCGCTGCTGGAGGCGGCCGACCGGGTCGTCGCCGTCGAGATCGACGACGTGCTCGCGGGCGCCCTGCCGGCCACGGTCGCCGCCCGGATGCCGGAGCGCGCCGACCGGTTCACCCTCGTCCACTCGGACGCGATGGCCGTACGGGAACTGCCGGGCCCGCCGCCGACCGCGCTGGTCGCCAACCTTCCGTACAACGTCGCGGTGCCCGTGCTGCTCACCATGCTCGACCGCTTCCCCAGCATCGAGCGGACCCTGGTCATGGTGCAGGCCGAGGTTGCCGACCGGCTGGCCGCCAGGCCCGGCAACAAGGTCTACGGCGTGCCGTCGGTGAAGGCCAACTGGTACACCGACGTGAAGCGCGCCGGCTCCATCGGCCGCAAGGTCTTCTGGCCCGCGCCGAACGTCGACTCCGGGCTGGTCTCGCTGGTGCGCCGGACCGAGCCCGTCGCCACCACGGCGAGCAAGGCCGAGGTCTTCGCGGTCGTCGACGCCGCCTTCGCCCAGCGCCGCAAGACGCTGCGCGCGGCCCTGGCCGGCTGGGCCGGCTCCGCGCCCGCCGCCGAAGCGGCGCTCGTCGCGGCCGGTATCTCGCCGCAGGCCCGTGGCGAGGCCCTCACGGTCGAGGAGTTCGCCGCCATCGCCGAGAACAAGCCGGACATCGCCGAGAACGAGCCGGAGCTGCCCGCATGAGCGAGAGCGTCACCGTCCGGGTCCCCGCCAAGGTCAACGTCCAGCTCGCGGTCGGCGCCGCGCGCCCCGACGGCTTCCACGACCTGGCCAACGTCTTCCTCGCCGTCGGCCTGTACGACGAGGTCACCGTCACCCCGGCCGACGGGCTGCGCGTCACCTGCTCGGGCCCGGACGCCGGCCAGGTGCCGCTGGACGCCTCCAACCTCGCGGCCCGCGCCGCGACCGCGCTGGCCGGACGGCACGGCATCGCACCCGATGTCCACATCCACATCGCCAAGGACATCCCCGTCGCGGGCGGCATGGCCGGCGGCAGCGCGGACGCGGCCGGCGCGCTGCTGGCGTGCGACGCGCTCTGGTCCACCGGCGCCACCCGCGAGGAGCTCCTCGGGATCTGCGCCGAGCTGGGCAGCGACGTGCCGTTCAGCCTGGTCGGCGGGGCGGCCCTCGGGGTCGGCCGCGGGGAGCAGCTCACCCCGGTCGAGGTCGGCGGCGCCTTCCACTGGGTCTTCGCGGTCGCCGACGGCGGCCTCTCCACCCCGGCCGTCTACCGCGAGTTCGACCGGCTCACGGCGGGCACGCAGGTGCCCGAGCCCACCGCGTCCGCCGCGCTCATGGAGGCGCTGCGGGCCGGCGACCCCGTCGCACTCGCCGCAGCCCTCAGCAACGACCTGCAGGCCCCCGCGCTGTCGCTGCGGCCCTCGCTGGCCGGCACCCTGGCCGCGGGCACCGCCGCGGGCGCCCTGGCCGCGCTTGTCTCGGGCTCCGGGCCGACCACCGCGTTCCTCACCGAGGACGAGGCGTCGGCCCGCAAGGTCGCCGACGCGCTGACCGCCTCGGGGACCTGCCGCACCGCCCGGATCGCGGCGTCGCCGGCGCCGGGGGCGACGATTCAGCGGCCGTAGTGGTAGCGGCAGGAGGCGATGCGTACCTCGTCCTCGACCACGCGGTAAATGAGGCGGTGTTCGTCGCTGATCCTCCGGGACCAGTACCCGTGGAACCCGTGCCGCAAGGGCTCCGGTTTGCCGATGCCCTCGTTCCCGTTGCGGGTGATGTCCAGGAGCAGGGCGTTGATCCGCTTGAGGGTCTTCCGGTCCTGGGCCTGCCACCACACGTAGTCCGCCCACGCGGTCTCGTGCCAGACAAGTTTCATTCGACGATTTCCCGAACCGAGCCGCCACCGTTCTCGAGATCATCGATCGCCGCCAGCACGCGACGTGCGTTCTCGGGGCTCCGGTACAGGTAGGCCGTCTCCTTCATGGCCTCGTACTCGTCGAGCGCCACGATCACCACGGGCTCATGCCCGGCACGCGTCACTATGACCTCTTCGCGGTCGTCGACGACCGCGCTGAGGGTTTCGGCGTACTTGGCCCGCGATTCGGTGTAGGTCATCGTCCGCATGGCTGCCTCCTTGGTATGTACAGGATGCTGTACGTACAGGAAAGTGTACGTACAGCGCACCGAGGAGGCAACGGCGATACGCGTACGGTCACGGCCTCAGCCGAGCCGCACGCTCCCCTTCGCCAGCTCGAACGCCGGCAGCATCCCCTTGTGCTCCTGCGCGTCCAGCCCGCCCAGGTGCACCACGACCGGCCCGTCCGGGGTGGCGACGGCGAAGGCGCGGGCCGGGCGGGACTCCTCCATGATCTTGCTGTAGATCGTGTAGCCGACCTCGGTCACGGGCAGCTTCCCGACCGTGGACTGCTTGTACGTGATCTTCGAGGCGTTCTCGTCCGCCTTCACGAAGCCCTCCAGGGCTTGGCGCGCCGAGCCCCTCTTGTCGTCGCCCTGCCACACCCGCAGGAACCCGATGTGCCCGGCGGGCTTCGCGTCGATCTCACAGACCAGGGAGACCGGGCCCTGGACGCCGAGCGCGGCGAACTCCGGGCCCGCCTCCTCGGGTGCCACGGCCTTCGCCTTCCAGTGCTGTGCCGTGTCGAAGACGACGGGCAGTTCGCATCCGGAACCGGAGCCCCCGACCGTGCCGCCCTTGGCCGCGGACCTGCTCGCCGTGGCCTTCGCCGGGGCGCCGCCCGGTTTCGTGTCCGCCTTCGCCCCGTCGCCGGACCCCGACGAGCAGCCGGTCAGCGCCACGGCTGCCAGCAGGACGGGCGCCAGCCCGCGAACCGTACGTCGTGTCATGAAGTTCCCCACCCCGATGACGCCAGGGGACCGGCCCCGGACCTTGATCAATTCGGGCAAGGTACCGCACAGGGGTGACCACGAGAGCGCCGTACGCGACCCCGTCCCGCACGGGTGAGCGGGCGCTCGTCAGGAGTCCCGCGCCGTGGCGACTACGCTGAAGGTCAGTGTTTCTCCTTCGAGCTGGAGCGTTTGTGGCCGTCAACCTCGTCAATGTCGAGCAGGTCAGCAAGGTGTACGGCACCCGTGCGCTGCTCGACGGTGTGTCCCTCGGCGTGTCCGAGGGGGACCGGATCGGTGTCGTCGGTCGTAACGGAGACGGCAAGACGACCCTCATCCGGATGCTGGCCAAGCTGGAGGAGGCCGACACCGGCCGGGTCACCCACAACGGCGGGCTGCGCCTCGGCGTCCTGACCCAGCACGATTCGCTCGACCCGAAGGCCACGATCCGGCACGAGGTCATCGGCGATCTCGCCGACCACGAGTGGGCGGGCAGCGCCAAGATCCGCGATGTGCTGACCGGGCTCTTCGGCGGCCTCGACCTGGCCGGCTTCGAGCAGGGCCTGGACACCGTCATCGCGCCGCTCTCCGGTGGGGAGCGCCGCCGGATCGCGCTGGCCAAGCTGCTCATCGCCGAACAGGACCTGATCGTCCTCGACGAGCCGACCAACCACCTCGACGTCGAGGGCATCTCCTGGCTGGCCGGACATCTGCGCGCCCGCCGCTCCGCCCTGGTCTGCGTCACCCACGACCGGTGGTTCCTCGACCAGGTCTGCACCCGCATGTGGGACGTCCAGCGCGGCACGGTCCACGAGTACGAGGGCGGCTACAGCGACTACGTCTTCGCCCGGGCAGAGCGGGAGCGGATCGCCGCCACCGAAGAGGGCAAGCGGCAGAACCTGATGCGCAAGGAGCTGGCCTGGCTGCGGCGCGGTGCCCCCGCCCGTACGTCCAAGCCGCGCTACCGCATCGAGGCGGCCAACGAGCTGATCGCCGACGTACCGCCGCCCCGTGACACCAGCGCGCTGATGAAGTTCGCCAACGCCCGGCTCGGCAAGACCGTCTTCGAGCTGGAGGACGTGACCGTCCAGGCCGGTCCCAAGACGCTGCTGACCCACCTCACCTGGCAGCTCGGCCCCGGCGACCGGATCGGTCTGGTCGGGGTCAACGGCGCGGGCAAGACCTCGCTGCTGCGGGCGCTGGAACAGGCCGCCCGCACGCAGGGCGAGGCGCAGCCCGCGGCCGGGAAGATCGTCGTCGGTAAGACCGTGAAGCTGGCCTACCTCTCCCAGGAGGTCGTGGAGCTCAACCCGAACCTCCGGGTGCTGGAGGCCGTGCAGCAGGTGCGCGACCGGGTCGACCTCGGCAAGGGCCGGGAGATGACCGCGGGCCAGCTCTGCGAGCAGTTCGGCTTCTCGAAGGAGAAGCAGTGGACGCCGGTCGGCGACCTGTCGGGCGGTGAGCGGCGCCGGCTGCAGATCCTGCGGCTGCTGATGGACGAGCCGAACGTCCTCT
Source organism: Streptomyces sp. NPDC050422 (assembly GCF_044458665.1). Taxonomy (NCBI): domain Bacteria; kingdom Bacillati; phylum Actinomycetota; class Actinomycetes; order Kitasatosporales; family Streptomycetaceae; genus Streptomyces; species Streptomyces sp. NPDC050422. The sequence goes on along the minus strand of NZ_JBITIE010000007.1, from coordinate 68,956 downwards.
TCCTCGACGAGCCCACCAACGACCTCGACATCGAGACCCTGACCCAGCTGGAGGACCTCCTCGACGGCTGGCCCGGGTCGATGATCGTGATCTCCCACGACCGGTTCTTCATCGAGCGGACCACGGACAAGGTGCTGGCGCTCCTCGGCGACAAATCGCTGCGGATGCTGCCGCGCGGCATCGACGAGTATCTGGAGCGCAGGCTGCAGATGGCCGGGACCGCGGCGCCCGCCGCGGGCCCCCGGGCCGCCGCACCCGCACCGGGCGTCTCGCCGCAGGAGGCCCGCGCGGCCAAGAAGGAGCTCCAGAAGGTCGAGCGGCAGCTCGACAAGATGTCGACGCGTGAGACGACGCTGCACGCCCAGATCGCCGACAACGCCACGGACTTCGACAAGGTCGCGAAGCTCGACGCCGAACTGCGCGAACTGGTCGCGGAACGCGATGTGTTGGAGATGCGCTGGCTGGAACTGGCCGAGGACGCCTGACCGGTCGCGGGGCGCCCAGCGGCCCGGCAGGTACAACTGCCGTGCCGGATGGGGCCTGTGGGGTCCGTGGGGCGGGTGGTAGAAAGAAACCTTGCCCGGTGCGTAAGCCGGACCGCGTCGTCGCACCACAGGCACCACGCGCACCGACGGAACGACAACGGAACAGGGGGACGGGCCGATGAGCCAGCCGCCCGGACAGCAGCCGCCGCAGGGTGGGTTCGGAGCTCCTTACGACCCGCCGCCCGGGTCGTACCCGCCACCGGCCGCCCCGCCGCAGCAGCCCGGTCCGTACGGTCAGCAGGGTCCGGGTCCGTACGGCGTTCAACCCGGCCCGTACGGCAACCAGCCGGGCCCGTACGGCACTCAGCCCGGCCCGTACAGCCAGCAGCAGCCGCAGGGCTACGGGTATCCGCCTCAGCCGGCCCCGCAGCCGCCGCAGTCCGGCGGGCCCCGGGGCGGCGGGCGCCTCCGTGGCAGGACCGGAGTGATCGTCGCCGCGGTGCTCGGGGTGGCGCTCCTGGCCGGCGGCGGGATCTGGTTCGCCTCCGACGGGGGCGGCAAGGGCGAGAAGCCCGCGGTCGGCGCGGGCCACGACTCGGGGCAGCCGAACCCCTCACCCTCGCCGACCGTGGACCAGGGCGACGGCAAGGGGGACGGTGACGACGACGGTACGGTCACCCCCCGCGAGGAGGCCGCCGCCGTCAACGCCGAGCGCAAGCCGGGCGAGGCGAAGCTCCTCTGGATCCAGAAGGGCGGCGTCGACCTCGCGGACGGCGGGGAGGACGTGTACGGCCCCTGGTTCGCGGGCGACACCGTCGTCACGGCCATGTACCGCCACATCACGGGCTATTCGGTCGCCGACGGCACGGTCAAGTGGAACGTGCGGCTGCCCACCAGTGCGTGTGCGGCGCCCACCCAGCCCACCGCCGACGGCAAGATAGTCATCGGTATCGAGCACACCACCGCGAGCGACGCCTCGTGCGACAACCTGCAGATGGTCGACCTCCGGACGGGCAAGCTCGGCTGGCGCAAGGCGTACGTCCGCGACGGTGCCTGGGACGGGCTCTCCGACCTCGCGATGGCGATCAACGGCGACACCGTGACCGTGGGACGTACCAGCAGGACCGACGCCTTCCGCGTCAGCGACGGCAAGGTGCTGTTCGGGAAACTGCCCGGCAACTGCCAGCCGTTCGGCTTCGCCAGCGGCCCCGTGGCGATCGCCGCGGCGAGCTGCCAGACCGCCGCGGACGACCACAAGGAACACCAGGTGCAGCGGATCGACCCCGCCACCGGCAAGGTGCAGTGGACGTACAAGGTCAAGAAGGGCTGGCAGGTCGAGCAGATCTACTCCGCCGACCCCATCGTGGTCTCGCTCAAGCAGGGGGAGGAGAAGTGGGGCGTCCTCGTGCTCAACGCCAACGGCACCTACCGCACCCAGCTCTCCGGCGGGCCGGGCAACCTGCTGCGTCAATGCGACAAGGACCTGCGGGTCCAGGGTTCCAACCTCGACAGCTGCGTCGGGGTGGCCGCGGCCGGCAACGCGTTCTACATGGCGACCGGGCCCGTCGACGTCAAGGCCGGTGAGGGCAACAAGGTCGCCGCCTTCGACCTGTCCAACGGCAAGTTCACGTGGGCGGTCAGCTCCCCGGCCGACCAGGCCCTCACCCCGTTGCGGGTGGAGGGCGGCAAGCTTCTGATGTCCCTCGCGGGCACCAAGAGTGCGGCAGGCGGCATCGCCTCCGTGCCGGTTACCGGCGGCGACTGGAGCATGGTGCTGCGGCACCCGGTAGCGGCCTTCCCGTTCGAACGTGACTTCATCAACCCGTTCGTCTCCTATTCGGGCGGACGCTCCTTCTTCACGCACAAGAGGATCAGCGGCTCGAACGACGAGGAAGTCGAAGCGCGGTCCATCGGGGCCTTCGGCAACTGACGGTCGATTAGGCGTAACGGCGGCATCACGGCGCGGTTCTCCCTTGGGAACAGGGGTGGACCGAACCGGAGCCGGTGGCGGGCCGGGTGGTACAAAGAAGGCCCGCTCGACTGACGTATCACTGCGGGATCCATGCCCGATTCGCTCCATTTCGCCTGCACTTCAGGGGGTCTTCGCCGACTCCCGGAGTTCCGGCGCGATCGCGGGGGAGTCCGGACCGGGCACCGGACCGCATGAAGGGGGACGCGCTGATGACCCAGCCGCCCAGCCAGCAACCGCCGCAGGGAGGCTTCGGCGCTCCGCAGGAGCCGCCGCAGGGGATTCCTCAGCCGCCCCAGGGCCCGCCGCAGACACCGCCGCCCGCGCAGCCGCCCCAGGCGCCGGCCGCACAGCCCGGTTACGGCTACCCCCAGCAGCCGGGCCCGTACACCCAGCAGCCGGGCCCGTACGCCCAGCAGCAGCCCGGACCGTACGGCCAGCCGCAGCAACCGGGCCCGTACGCCCAGCAGCAGGGGCCCTACGGCCAGCCGCAGCAGCCCGGCCCGTACGGCCAGCCGCAGCAGCCCGGTTACGGCTATCCGCAGCAGCAGTACCCCGGCGCACCGGTCGGCGGCGGCCCGGCGGGTCCCGGCGGCCGCAGCCCCTTCAAGGGCAAGCCGCTCGTGATCATCTGTGCCGCGGTCGCCGCACTTCTGGTCATCGGCGGCGGCGTCTACCTGGCCACGAGCGGGGGCGGCGACGACAAGAAGCCCGTAGCGAAGAAGAGTGAAGAGGTCCTGAAGCCGACCACCTCGGCGTCCGTCGACGAGGGCGACGGCAACGGCACCGGCCGTGAGGGCGACGACGACCTGAACGGCGGACGCAAGCCCGGCGAGGCGAAGGTCCTCTGGCTCCAGAAGAACGACGTCGACCTGCCGCGCAACGGCGCGGACGTGTACGGCCCGTGGATCGTCGGCGACACCATCGTCAAGGGCATGTACCGCACGGTCTCCGGCTATTCGGTCGCCGACGGCAAGCAGAAGTGGACGCTGAAGCTGCCCGCGGACATCTGCTCCGCGCCGTCGCAGCCCACCGCGGACGGCAAGATCGTCATCGCGGTGAAGAACGGCACGACCGACAAGGCAGACTGCTCCGCCCTCCAGCTGATCGACCTCACCACCGGGAAGGCGGGGTGGAAGAAGGAGGTCAAGAAGAGCGGGCTCTTCGACCTGATGTCGGACCTCTCCCTCGCCATCAGCGGCAACACTTTGACGGTCGGCCGCTCCGGCGGCTCCAACGCCTACCAGGTCAGCGACGGCAAGGAACTGTTCGGCAAGCGCGACGGCATCTGCCAGCCGTTCGCCTTCGCGGGCGGCGCCAAGCTGATCGCCGCCACCAAATGCCGGACCGATGACCCCTACAACCCGCAGCACGAGGTCGAGGAGATCGACCCGAAGACCGGCAAGCCGAAGTGGACCTACAAGCCGCCCCGTGGCTGGGAGGTCGACAACATCTACTCGGTGAGCCCGCTCGTCGTGTCGCTGAGCAAGGGCAGCAGCAGCAAGGACAAGAAGTGGAACATCCTCGCGCTCCGGGACAACGGCACGCTCCGCTCCCAGATCACCAGCGACAAGGGTGACAAGTTCCCGATGTCCTGCGGCAACGCCTTCGCCATCTTCGGCAAGCCTGTCGACGGCTGCGACGGTGTCACCGCCGACGCCAACACGCTCTACCTGCGCACGGAGGACGACACCAGCGGATCCGCCCGCACCAACCAGGTCGTCGCCTTCGACCTGAACACCGGCAAGACGAAGTGGAAGGCGAAGGCCCCGGCCGAGCAGACCATGAGGCCGCTGCGGATGGACGGCGGCAACGTGATCCTCTACGTGGACGCCGGCTACGGCAAGGGCGGCGGCATCGCCACCCTGGCGCCCTCCGGCGGCACCCCGAAGATGCTGCTCCAGCACCCGGCCTCCACATCGGAGATCGAGAGCTCGTTCTGGAGCGAGAGGGTCCGGTACGCGGGCGGCCGCTCGTTCATCGTCAGCGGGCGTGTCAGCGCGACCAACGACGAGGAAGAGATGGAGACGAAGACCATGATGGCCTTCGGCAAGTAACGGTTCCCCACGGCGCCCGCAGGAACACCACCGGTCGCGGACGACGGCAGACCCGCCCGCGACCGGCTCCGGCCCACCGACCGACTCCCCTTCTCCCGAGGTACGCAACGCCATGACGCAGCCGCCCCAGCCGCCGCCCCACGACCCGTCACAGGGCGGGTTCGGCGCGCCCCAGGACCCGCCGCCCGGTGGATTCGGTGCCCCACAGGACCCGCCGCCCGGTGGTTTCGGTGCGCCGACGCCGCCGCCCGCCGACCCGTTCGGCAAGCCGTCGGCCACCCCGCCGCCCCCGGCACCGGGCGGCTACGGCACCCCGCCGCCCGCGGGCCCGCCCCAGCAGCAGCCCGGCTACGGCTACCCGCAGGGCCAGCCGCAGCAGCCCGGTTACGGATTCCCGCAGACGCCCCCGCAGGGCCAGCCGCAGCAGGGGTACGGATTCCCGCCCGGCCAGCCGCCGCAGCAGGGCTACGGCTACCCGACCACGCCGATGCAGCAGCCGTACCAGCCGCAGCAGCCCGGCGGCAACGGGCCGAAGAAGTTCTCCACCCAGTCCACGATCATCGTCGCCGCGGTGGTCGCCGTGGCCCTGATCATCGGCGGCGGCGTCTGGTTCGCGTCGAGCGACGGCGACGACAAGAAGGACGAGGCCTCCACCTCCGCCGGCACCACCGGCGAGGGCACCACCGGCGAGAGCAAGGGCGGCTCGGGCGGCAGCCCGGGCGGCGGCGGCAAGGAGAAGGCCCCGGCCGACACCAAGTCCGGCGTCGGCTTCCAGCTCCCGCAGCCCAAGGTCACCGATGTCACCACGGTCGCCGGTTCCTGGCTGACCGACAAGGCGTACGTGAAGACGGGCGTCAACGAGATCGTCGGCTACGACCCGGCCAAGGGCACCAAGCTCTGGTCGATCCCGCTGGCCGGCCAGCTCTGCGCCGCCTCCCGGCACATGAGCAAGGACTTCAAGACGGCCATCGTCTTCGAGGAGGCCAAGCGGTCCGCGGCCAACAAGTACCCCAGCTGCAACCAGGTGGGGGCCATCGACCTCAGCACCGGCAAGCTCCTGTGGAACAAGCCGGTGACCGCGTCCACCGGCGGTGACCGCCCGGTCCGGTTCGACGAGGTCACCCTCAGCGGCAGCACCGTCGCCGCCGGCGGCACCGAGGGCGGCGCGGCCTTCGACCTGAACACCGGCGCCGAGCGCTGGAAGCCGAAGGTCAGCACGGATGGCTGCTACGACAAGGGATACGGCGGCGGCGAGGCGCTCGCGGTGGTCCGCAAGTGCGGGACGTACGACGACACGCAGCTCATCATCCAGGCCCTGAACCCGACTTCGGGGGCCCCGCTCTCCTCGTACAAGATGCCGCCCGGCGTCGACTACGCGAGCATCGTCTCCACCAAGCCGCTGGTCGTCGCCGCCGACGTCGGCGACACCGCGGGTGACGGCAGCGGCATCTCGGACTTCTTCTCGATCGACGCGGCCAGCGGCAAGCTGCTCACCCGGATCGCGGCGGACGGCGAGAAGTACGCGGCGAGCTGCCGCTCCACGAAGGTCGAGAGCTGCCAGCACGTCGCCGTCGGCAACAACCGCGTGTACGTGCCCACCGAGGAGCACGAGGGCACCTCCAGCGACTACGGCAGGACCAACGAGATCGTCTCGTTCGACCTGACCACCGGCAAGCCGACCAGCGACCGGGCCGACGCGGGCGAGCGGTACACGATGTTCCCGCTCCGCATGGACGGCGGCAACCTCATCGCGTACAAGGAGCCCCCCTACGACAAGGGCGGCCAGGTCGTCTCCATCGACGGCGCGACCTTCAAGCCGACCGTGCTGATGGACAACCCGGGCGACGAGTCCGTCCGGGACGCGGAGACCAGCTTCTCCGCGGACTACGCCGAGTACATCTACGGCGGCGGCAACCTGTACATCTCGGAGACGATGGTCAGCAAGCCCAGGGAGAGTTCGCTGAACGACAAGGAGTACCTCGTCGTCTCGTTCAGCACGAACTGACCGCGGGACACACGCGCGAGGGGGTGGAGCCGGCCGGCTCCACCCCCTCCGTCCGTTCAGGATCCCCGCAGAAGGTGGTCCGCGATGGTCGGCATGCAGACGCCCAACAAGCAGAATTCGGCCATGATGGGGCATCAACTCGCTGCCGAACCACCCGAAGTCGGCTATCTCGATCCTTCTGGCCGTTAAGGTGCCCGCCGCCTCGAACAAGCGTGTAACTTGCCGGGTCTAGAGAGGGCCGGGGGGCCTGCCGGTGCGAGGGGGGTTGCCCGATGGGCGTACGGCTCATGGTGATCGACGACCACCGACTGCTCGCCGAGGCGCTGGCCTCGGCACTGAAACTGCGCGGGCACCGGGTGCTCGCCGCCGCCGCGCCCACCTCCGGGGCGGCGGAACTGGTCGTCAGCAGGGCGCCCGATATTTGCCTGTTCGGCACGGCGGCGCCCGCCGAACCGGGCACCTTCGACCCGATCGCCAGGATCAGGCGCGAACGCCCGCAGATCGCCGTGGTGGTGCTCGGGCCCGTGCCCAGCCCGCGCGGCATCGCGGCCGCCTTCGCGGCCGGCGCCGCCGGATACGTACGGCACGACGAGCGCATCGAGGGCGTCGAGCGGGCGATGGTCAAGGCGCGGGCCGGGGAGACGGCGATCGCGCCGCAGCTGCTCCAGGGCGCCTTCGCCGAGCTGCTCAACCCGGTGGCGCAGCCGGACGACGAGGGCCGGCGGCTGTTGCGGATGCTCACCCCGCGCGAGGTCGAGGTCCTGGTCCGGGTCGCCGAGGGCGAGGACACCCGGCTGATCGCGGCCGGTATGCGGATCGCGCCCAGCACCGCCCGTACCCACGTACAGCGCGTGCTGATGAAGCTGGGCGTCGGTTCCCGGCTGGAGGCGGCGGCGCTCGCCGCCCGCACCGGCCTGCTGGACCGGGCGGCCCTGGGGACGCCGCAGGGGCCGGACACCGTCGGCTGACCGGTGTCCGGCCCCTGCGGGTGGTGAGGGTGCCTCAGTCGCCCGGCGCGTCCGTGGTGTCCGGGGCGGCGGCCGGCGGCTGGGCCGGGCGCAGCTTCAGCCAGACCAGGAAGAACAGCCCCAGGGCCAGCATGGCGAGACCGGTCCACAGGTTGATGTGTACGCCCTCGGCCTTCTTCAGGTCGGCGTCGGACGGGTTGATCCCGGCGATGGTGACGATGACGCCGTAGACGACGAAGAGACCGCCGATAATCATCCGGATGTCGAACAGCCGGGCCGCCGTGGCGGACTTCCGCTCCAGGTCGGAGACTTCCTTGTGCAGGTCGGACATGGTGGGTTACTCCGATCAGAACGAGTACGGGACGTAGCACAGGGCGGCGAGCACGATCGCGCCCCAGCCCAGCAGCGCGGGCCTGCGGTACCAGGCGTCGTCGCCCTCCTCGGGCAACTCGTCGGCTTCCGGGGACTCGGTTCCGTACACCAGACCGGCCAGTTCGGCCTCGGGCTTGGGGGCCGTGAACAGCGTGACGGCGACCATGACGACCGCACCGGCGACGAACCCGACGATCGCGGAGACGAAGTTGGCGCCCTGGTCGGTGGGGATGTCGATGACACCCTGCTTGTAGATGACGAAGTAGTTGACCATCGCGGCGGTGGTGCCCGCCAGCAGGCCCCAGACACCCGACTTCATCGAGGCGCGCTTCCAGAACATGCCGATGATGAAGACGACGAACAGCGGGACGTTGAAGAAGGAGAACAGCGTCTGGAGGTAGCTCATGATGTTGGAGAAGCTGGAGGCGATGAACGCCGTGCCGATGGAGGCCAGCACCCCGAGCACCGTGATCTTGCGACCGAAGCTCAGGTAGTACGCGTCCGGCTGGTCCTTCTTCACGTACCGCGCCCAGATGTCCGTGGTGAACACGGTGTTGAACGAGGAGACGTTGGCCGCCATGCCGGCCATGAACGCGGCCAGCAGACCGGTGACCGCGATGCCGAGGACGCCGTTGGGGAGCAGTTCCCGCATCAGCAGCGGGATGGCGTCGTTGTAGGTCGTGTCCGAGCCGGTGGTGCCGATGTTGGGCACGACCACGGCGGCGACCAGGCCCGGGATCATCACGAGGAAGACGATGAACATCTTCGGGAACGCGGCGATCAGCGGGGTGCGCTGGGCGGCCGAGAGGTTCTTCGCGGACAGGGCGCGCTGCACCTCGGCGAAGTTCGTCGTCCAGTAGCCGAACGAGAGCACGAAGCCGAGGCCCAGGATGATCGTCAGCCAGTTGGCGCCGAGCGGGTTGGCGTCACCGATGCCGGTGCCGCCCCAGGCGGTCATGAAGTTCGCCCCGTGGCTGGACTCCAGCGAGTCGCTCAGCCCGTCCCAGCCGCCGACGCGCTTGAGGCCCAGCACGGTCAGCGGGATCAGCGCGGCGAGGATGACGAAGAACTGCAGCACCTCGTTGTAGATCGCGGAGGAGAGCCCGCCGATGGTGATGTAGATCAGGACGAAGAGGCCCGCGACGACGATCGCGACCCACTGCGGCCAGCCGAGGAGCGCCTCCACGACGATCGACAGGGCGTACAGGTTGACGCCCGCGATCAGTACCGCCGAGAACGCGAAGAGTATGGAACTGAGCAGATGCGCCGACTTGTCGAAGCGGTGCAGCAGGAACTCCGGGACGGAGCGCACCTTCGAGCGGTAGTAGAAGGGCATCATCACGAGGCCCAGGAAGACCATCGCCGGGATGGCGCCGATCCAGTACCAGTGGACGACCGCGACGCCGTACTGCGCGCCGGTCGCCGCCATGCCGAGGATCTCGGTGGCGCCGAGGTTCGCCGCCACGAAGGCCAGACCGGTCACCCATGCGGGCAGTGACCGTCCGGAGAGGAAGAAGTCGAGGCTCGTCCTGACGCTTCGCCGAGCGGCGAAGCCGATGCCGAGAACGACGACGAAGTAGATCGCCAGGATCGTGTAGTCGAGCCCGTTCGTGGGGAGCCGGAGCCCTGCAGCCAGATTTTGCATGTGGGGGTACTCGCTTCGTTGCGCGAACTGAACCCGAAGGAAACTACGCTCTTGTGTTCAGAAACTGAACAGTTCCGATGAGGTTCTTTGTTGGATTGTGATCGCATTGCCGAAAAGGCCGGTCTCCACCCTGCGAGATTCCCGTCACGCCGTGGGTGGGGACTCATTGACGAGCCTGTTGGCTTGTGGTTCATTGTGTTTGGTTCTGTTTGGGAGGAGTCTGGTGAAGAAGACGGTTACGACGCTTGCCGACGGCCGGGAGCTGATCTACTACGACAGCCGTGACGACGTCGTGCGCGACGCGGTGGACCGGCGACCGCTCGACCCCGTCTCCACCTCGTCCGAGGTCCGCCGCGACCCGCTCCTCGGCGACAGCGTCGCCATCGCCTCGCACCGCCAGGGCCGCATCTACCACCCCCCGGCCGACGAGTGCCCGCTCTGCCCCTCGCAGGAGGGCCGGCGGAGCGAGATCCCGGAGCCGGACTACGACGTCGCCGTCTTCGAGAACCGCTTTCCCTCCCTCGCTGGTGACTCCGGCCGCTGCGAGGTCGTCTGCTTCACCTCCGACCACGACGCCTCCTTCGCCGACCTCACCGAGGAGCAGGCCGCCCTCGTCCTGGAGGCGTGGACCGACCGGACCGCCGAGTTCGCCGAGCTCCCGCAGGTCACGCAGGTGTTCTGCTTCGAGAACCGGGGCGCCGAGATCGGCGTCACCCTCGGACACCCGCACGGCCAGATCTACGGCTACCCCTTCGTCACCCCGCGCACCGAGCTGATGCTCCGCTCCGCGGCGGCCCACCGGGCCGAGACCGGCGGCAACCTCTTCGACGACATCGTGGCCCGCGAGGAGGCCGACGGCTCGCGGATCGTCCTCGCCGCCGAGCACTGGGTGGCCTTCGTGCCGTACGCCGCCCACTGGCCGTACGAGGTCCACCTCCACCCGCGCCGCCGCGTCCCCGACCTGCGGGAGCTCGACGAGGCCGCCCGCACGGAATTCCCACAGGTCTATCTGGAACTCTTGAGGCGATTCGACCGGATCTTCGGCCCCGGCGAGCCGCCGACCCCGTACATCTCCGCCTGGCACCAGGCACCGTTCGGAGTCGAGGGGCGGGAGGACTTCGGGCTCCATCTGGAGCTTTTCACCATCCGACGTACCTCCGGCAAGCTGAAGTTCCTCGCGGGTTCCGAATCCGGCATGAGCGTGTTCATCAACGACGTGCCGCCGGAGACCGCGGCCCAGCGACTGCGAGAGGTAGCGAGCGAGTGAGCAAGTCCCCGAAGAAGTACCTGGTGACCGGCGGCGCGGGATACGTGGGCAGCGTGGTCGCCCAGCACCTGCTGGAGGCGGGACACACCGTTACCGTCCTCGACGACCTCTCCACCGGCTTCCGCGAGGGCGTCCCGGCCGGCGCCGAGTTCATCGAGGGCCGCGTCCAGGACGCCGCGAAGTGGCTGGACCCGTCCTACGACGGGGTGCTGCACTTCGCCGCGTACTCCCAGGTCGGCGAGTCCGTCGCCGACCCCGAGAAGTACTGGGTCAACAACGTGGGCGGCTCCACCGCCCTGCTCGCCGCGATGCGCGACGCCGGGGTGCGCACGCTGGTCTTCTCCTCCACCGCCGCCACCTACGGCGAACCGGTCTCCAGCCCCATCACCGAGGCCGACCCCACCGCCCCGACCAGCCCCTACGGCGCCACCAAGCTCGCCGTCGACCACATGATCACCGGAGAGGCGGCCGCCCACGGCCTGGCCGCCGTCTCGCTGCGCTACTTCAACGTGGCGGGGGCGTACGGCAACTGCGGCGAGCGGCACAGCCCCGAGTCCCACCTCATCCCGCTGGTCCTCCAGGTCGCGCTCGGGCAGCGCGAGTCGATCTCCGTCTACGGCGACGACTACCCCACCCCCGACGGCACCTGCGTCCGCGACTACATCCACGTCGCCGACCTCGCCGAGGCCCACCTGCTGGCCCTCGACGCCGCCACCGCGGGCGAGCACCTGATCTGCAACCTCGGCAACGGCAACGGCTTCTCGGTCCGCGAGGTCATCGAGACGGTCCGCGAGGTCACCGGCCACCCGGTCCCCGAGACCGCGGCCCCCCGCCGCGCCGGCGACCCGGCCGTCCTCGTCGCCTCCGCCGCCACCGCCCAGGAGCGCCTCGGCTGGCAGCCGTCCCGCGCCGACCTGGCCGGAATCGTCTCCGACGCCTGGACGTTCGCCCGCCGAGAGGAGCCCACCGCACCATGACCGACAACGCTGAGCTGACCACCTCCTTCACCGAGCTCTACGGGACCGCGCCCGAGGGGGTCTGGGCCGCCCCCGGCCGGGTCAACCTGATCGGCGAGTACACCGACTTCAACGACGGCTTCGTGATGCCGCTCGCGCTGCCGCACACCGCACGCGCCGCCGTCGCCCGCCGCACCGACGGCGAACTGCGGCTGCACTCCACCGATGTGCCGGGCGGCGTCGTCCAGCTCCGCGTCGACGAGCTGGTGCCGCATTCCGGCCACGGCTGGGCCGCCTACCCCGCCGGTGTCGTCTGGGCGCTGCGCGAGGCCGGCCACGCGATCACCGGCGCCGACATCCAGCTGTCCTCCACCGTCCCCACCGGCGCCGGGCTCTCCTCGTCCGCCGCCCTCGAAGTGGTGACCGGACTGGCCCTGAACGACCTCTTCGGGCTCGGACTCGCCCCCGCCGAGCTCGCGGTCCTCGCCCAGCGCGCCGAGAACGCGTTCGTCGGCGTCCCCTGCGGCGTCATGGACCAGATGGCATCGGCCTGCTGCACCGACGGCCACGCCCTGCACCTGGACACCCGCGACCTCACCCAGCGCCAGGTCCCCTTCGACCTGGCCGCCCAGGGCCTGAAGCTCCTGGTTGTCGACACCCGCGTCAAGCACGCGCTCGGCGACGGCGCGTACGCGGAGCGGCGCGCCGGCTGCGAGGAGGGCGCCCGCGTCCTCGGCATACGTACGCTGCGCGAGCTCCCGTACGCGGAACTGGGTACCGCGCTCGACACGCTGGCCGAGGTCGGCGCGGACGAGTCCGTCGTGCGCTACGTACGCCATGTGGTCGGCGACAACGAGCGCGTCGAGCAGGTCATCGCGCTGCTCGACTCCGGCCAGGTGCGCGCGGCCGGCCCGGTCCTCACGGCCGGCCACGTCTCGCTCCGCGACGATCTGCGGGTCTCCTGCGTGGAGTTGGACCTGGTCGTCGAGACGGCGAACGCCGCCGGCGCACTCGGCGCGCGGATGACCGGCGGCGGCTTCGGCGGCTCGGCGATCGTGCTCGTCGAGGAGTCGCAGGCGGACACGGTCACCAAGTCCGTGCAGGAGGCGTTCGCCGCAGCGGGCTACGCGGCCCCGGGCGTCTTCCCCGCCGTGCCGTCCGCGGGGGCCCGCCGGCTCGTCTGAGCCGGCCGGTCCGGTCGGGGCGAACCCCCGCCCGGACCGGTCAGAGCTCCTTGACGAGGGTGAACTCCGTGATGCCGGGCGGGTAGTTCTCGACCCGCCCCCGCACCTCGTAACCCCGCTTCCGGTAGAAGTCCGGGGCCTGGAAGTCCCAGGTCTCCACCCGGGAGCGGGTGCAGGACCGGTCCGTGCGGGCCACCCGTTCCGCCTCGGCGAGCAGTCGCGAGCCGAGGCCGCAACCGCGGAGACGGGCGTCGACCCAGAGCAGGTCCACATGGAGCCAGTGCGCCCAGGTGCGGCCGGTCAGCCCCGCGGCGAGCCGGTCCTCGGCGTCCAGCGCCCATACCTCCAGCGGGACTTCGAGCGCGTCAGGCGTATCGCGCAGGGCGCGGAGCCGCGGTGAGCGTGCCGTGTTGTCCTCGTGCAGCCGGTTGTTCAGCAGCTGACGTCGTTCTTTGTCCACTTCTGTCTCAAGACGGAACATGCACCACACCCTAGGACCCGACTGCCCGTCAGTTACGCGAATTTCCTTCCCCCCGGGGCCGTCGCCCGTACCCTGATGCACAGCACCGGTGGGGGCCGGTGCTGATTCAGGGGTACGAGACAGCCGGGTGCGACGCCCGGGCGGGGTGGCAGTCGGTACACGGCGGCGGCCGTGGACTGCGGTTCAACTCCCCGCTCCGGGCGTCGTACCCGCGCCGGTCCGTCCCTGCCGGGGGTCGCACGCTTCGCGCGCCCCAGAACACACAGCATGGGGGTGCCTGTGGCCCGTATCCGGGTTCTCGTCGTCGACGACCACCGCATTTTCGCCGAGTCGCTCGCCGCGGCGCTCGCCGCCGAGCCGGACGTCGACGTGGCAGCGGCGGGCAGTGGCCCGGCCGCCCTGCGCTGCCTGGAACGCGCGGCGTCCGAGGGCCGTGGGTACGACGTGATACTGGTCGACGCCGAGCTGGGCGCCCTGCACCCGCTCGGCCGCCCGGCCGTGGTCCCGGCCCAGGGGCCCGCTCCGAACGCCGGGGGGAACGGGGCGGCCGACGGCATCTCCCTGGTCGCCGGCATCCGTTCGCTGCGGTCCCCGGTGCGCACGGTGGTGCTCGCGGAGAAGGACGATCCGCGCCGGGCCGCGCTCGCGCTCCAGGCGGGCGCCTGCGGCTGGGTCGCCAAGGACAGCTCGCTGCAACGGCTGCTCGCGGTGATCCGGGGCGTGCTGCGCGATGAGACGCATCTGCCGCCCGCGCTGCTCACGGGCGTGCTGCGGGAGCTGATGGCGGACCGCAAGCACCGCACCGAGAGCGAACAGCTCGTCGAGTCCCTGACCCCGCGCGAGCGCGAGGTGCTGCGCTGCATGGTGGCGGGGCTCGGCCGCAAGGCGGTGGCGGAGCGGCTCTTCCTCTCCCCGCACACGGTGCGTACCCACATGCAGAACGTGCTGGGGAAGCTGGGCGTGCACTCGACGCTGGCGGCCGTCGCGCTGGCCCGCCGGGCGGGTGTCGGCCCCGCAGACCTGGAGGCGGCGGTCCCGGTCCCGGCCCTAGGAGGGCGGGATGTTGTCGAACGGGGCGGTCAACTGGCGTAGCAGTCCCGCCAGTTCGCCCCGCTGGTGACGGGAGAGTTCGCCCAGGATGGCGCGCTCCTGGGCGAGCAGGCCGGCGAGCGACTGGTCGGCCTTGTCGCGGCCCTCTGCGGTGAGCCGGACCAGCACGCCGCGGCGGTCGCTGGGGTCGGGGAGCCGCTCGACGAGATTCTTCTTGGTCAGCCGGTCGATGCGGTTGGTCATCGTGCCCGACGTCACCAGGGTCTGGGTGAGGAGCTGGCCGGGGGAGAGCTGGTACGGGGCGCCCGCGCGGCGCAGCGACGTGAGGACGTCGAACTCCCACGGCTCCAGATGGTGCTCGGCGAAGGCGATTCTGCGGGCCCGGTCGAGGTGGCGGGCCAGGCGTGAGACGCGGCTGAGGACCTCGAGTGGTTCCACGTCGAGGTCGGGGCGCTCTCGGCGCCATGCAGCGACCAGTCGGTCGACCTCGTCCTCCATGTGGATCAGTGTAGAGGGTCTGTCGACATGAAGTCTCTTGAATTCAAGTGTCTTGACATCAAGATACTTCGGGTCGATCCTGGACGGCATGACCGCACCCACCTGGGATCCGCAGCAGTACCTGCGCCACGCGGACCATCGCACCCGCCCCTTCCACGACCTGCTGGCCCGCGTCCCCGAGCTGCCGCACGCCCCCGCCCCCCGCGTCGCCGACCTCGGCTGCGGCGCCGGCAACGTCACCGCCCTGCTCGCCGAGCGCTGGCCCCGGGCCCGTATCACCGGCTACGACAACTCCCCGCAGATGCTGGAACGCGCCCGCGCCCACGCCACCGCCCTGCTGGACTTCGCCGAGGCCGACGCCGCGACCTGGACGCCCTCCCAGCCGTACGACCTGATCGTCTCCAACGCCCTGCTCCAGTGGGTCCCCGGCCACGCCGACCGCCTCCCCGGCTGGCTGGACGCCCTCACCCCCGGCGGCACCCTCGCCCTCCAGGTCCCGGGCAACTTCGACCAGCCCTCGCACGCCCTGATGCGTGAACTCACCGAGTCCCCGCGCTGGCGCTCCCGCCTGGCCGGCCGGCTGCGCCACGCCGACGCGGTCCTGAGCCCCGCCGGATACCTGGACCGCCTCACGGGCCCCGGCCGCACCGCCGACGTCTGGGAGACCACCTACCTCCACCTCCTGCAAGGCGAGGACCCCGTCCTCGACTGGGTGAAGGGCACCGGACTGCGCCCCGTCCTCACCGCCCTCGCCGACGACGAGGAGGCCAGGGACGCCTTCCTCGCCGAATACCGCGACCTGCTCCGCGCCGCCTACCCCGCGGGCCCGCACGGCACCGTCTTCCCGTTCCGCCGCATCTTCGCCGTCGCCCACCGGGAGAAGTGATGATCGCCGCCGTCGACCACGTCCAGCTGGCCGCCCCCGCGGGCTCGGAGGAGGCGCTGCGCACGTACTACGTGCACATCCTCGGCATGACGGAGATCCCCAAGCCACCGGTCCTGGCCGCCCGCGGCGGCTGCTGGTTCCAGACCGGCCCGGTCCAGCTCCACCTGGGCATCGAGGCGGACTTCCGGCCGGCCCGCAAGGCCCACCCGGGCCTGCGGGTGCGGGACATCGAGGCGTACGCGGCCCGGCTGACGGAGCGCGGCGCCGAGGTGCGATGGGACGGGGACCTGCCCGGCCACCGCCGCTTCTTCAGCCACGACCCGGTGGGCAACCGGCTGGAGTTCCTGGAACCCTAGAGGGTCCGGAAATCCGGTGAAGGGGCCCCGTCGGACGCGGTCGCGGGCGCGGCCGCGTGCGGTGGATCAGTTCAGGACGCTGTACGTGTTCCAGCCGCCGCCGAGCCTGACCGGGACGGTGAACTGGCCGGCGCCGTTCGAGACGTACAGGTAGAGGCCGCCGTCGCGGCCGACCCCGACGAGGTCGGCCTTGCCGTCCCCGGTGAGGTCACCGGGCGTGGCCAGCTTCGTGTAGGTGTTCCAGCCCTTGCCGACCGGGAACGGGGACTGGAACGGCTTGTCCTTGTCACCGGTGCCCCGGTACATCTTGAGCACCCCGTCAGAGGTGCGGCCCAGCACGTCGGTGAGGCCGTCGCCGGTGAAGTCACCGGCACCGATGATCACGTCGTACGCGTTCCAGCCGCCGCCGACCTTGATCCGCGCACCGAGGCCGCTGCCCGTGCCGTTGCCGGGGTGGATGTACAGGTAGCCGCCGGTGTCGCGGGTCAGCAGGTCGGCCTTGCCGTCGCCGGTCAGGTCGCCGGGACCGACGGTGACGTCGTAGCTGCCCCAGGCGCTGCTCATCCGGTGAATGCTGCCCGGCGTGTAGGTGTAGCTGTAGAGCCCGCCGTCGTACACCTCCAGCAGGTCGGCCAGAGTGTTCTCCTCGAGCGAGGACGCGATGAGGGGCTTGGTGCCCTTCCACCCGCCCGCGTTGCTCACACTGGCACGCGGGCTCAGCGTGCCGTTGTTCAGCGACCAGTAGGTCCAGAGCGTGCCCTTGGTATCGAGCCCGAGGAGGTCGTTCTTGCCGAAGTCGGGGGCGCCGCCCGCGCCGGCGAGGAGCGACGCCACGTTCAGTCCGGTGCCTGCCGCGACGCGCGTGGCGAGTTCGCCGGTACCGGTCGCGAGGTACACGTAGACGTCACCCTCGACCGTGCGGCCGATCAGGTCGCCGCGGCCGTCGCCGTTCAGGTCGTCGGCGCCGATGACCTGGTTGTAGATCTTCCAGCCGCGGCCGACGTGGTCGGCGTCGGTGAACGGCTTCGCCGCGGAGCCGGTGCCCGTGTAGAAGTACAGCTCGCCCGACCTGGTCCGGCCGTAGAGGTCGGCGATGCCGTCCCCGGTGACATCGTTCGCCCCGATGATCTGGTCGTACATGTGCCAGCCCTTGCCGACCAGGACCCGGGCGGCGAACGGCGCGGTGGACGTGTTGCCGGTCGCCGGGTACAGGTACAGCTCGCCCGCGGGCGTACGGGCCAGCAGGTCGGCGCGCCCGTCGCCGGTGAGGTCACCGGGGGAGAGGACCTTGTTGTATATCTGCCAGCCCTTGCCGGTCCATTCGGCGTTGCCGGTGCCCGCGCCCGACATGCCCGCACGGAAGGTGAGCGAGCCGTACGGCGACAGGGTCAGGAGGTCCGCGAACCCGTCACCCGTCTGGTCGCCGACCGGGATGATGTCCTTGTGCGCGGTCGCGTCCTTGCCGGGGATCTCGAACGCGAACGACCCCTCCACGCTGCTCGGCGAGATGCCGAGTTCGCCGTCGTACGTCCGGTAGACCAGGTCGGAGTAGCCGTCGTCGTCGAAGTCCGCGCGGGGCTTCGCGGCCGAGGCCGCGGCCGACTGCCGCTGGGCGGTGTGCTTCGGCAGGTTCAGGACCGGCCGCGGACCCGCCGAGGACGCGGGCCGCTCGGTCACGGTGCGCTGCGGTGCGGTGTCATCGGCCGAGGCCGGGGCGGCCAGCAGCATGCCGGCCGAGAGAGCGAGGGTGGTGCAGGCCGCGATCCGGCGCGCGTGCTTCGCGCGCGTGGGCGTGGCACGACGGCCGGGTTCCACAGAAGACAAGGCCCCCCCAGGGGTGAGTAGTGAAACGCCCGACGGGCGCCGCCACCGAAATCCGGTGACGGGCCACGTCGGGCGCGGTGCTGCGGTCGTGCGACGGATCAGTACAGGTTGGCGTACGTTCCCCAGCCGCCGCCGACCCTCGCCCGGGCGCCGAACTTGCCGGTGCCGGTCGAGGTGTAGCGGTAGAGGTCGCCCTTGCCGTCGATACCCACGAGGTCGGCCTTGCCGTCCCCGTTGATGTCGCCGGGCGCGGCCAGCTTCTTGTACGTGTTCCAGCCCCCGCCGATGTTCACGCGGGACTTGAACGGCTTCGACGCGACGCCCGTACCCGGGTAGAGGTAGAGCGTGCCGCCCTTGGTGCGGGCGAGCAGGTCGGTGCGGCCGTCGCCGTTGTAGTCACCGGCGCCGACCAGCTTGTTGTACGCGTTCCAGCCGCTGCCGACCTTGATCCGGGAGGCGAACCCGGTAGCCGTGCCGTTGCCCCGGTAGAGGTAGAGCGTGCCGCCGGAGGTGCGGGCCAGCAGGTCGCCCTTGCCGTCGCCGCTGAGGTCACCGGGGCCGACGAGGCTGTTGTAGACGCCCCAGCCCTTGCCGATGACGTAGCCGTCGCTGTACAGCGTGCCGGCGTACGACTCCAGCAGTTCGCCCTGGCCGTCGTTGTCGAGCGACGACGCGAAGGTGATGTTGGCCCCGCGCCAGGCCCCGGTGTTGCCGATGGCCTGCCGTGCGGCGAACAGGCCGTTGTTCTTCGAGTAGTACCAGAACAGACTGCCCTTGGTGTCGAGCCCGAACATCTCGTTCTTGCCGAAGTCGGGGTTGCCGCCCGCCCCGACGAACAGCGACGCCACGTTCCAGCCGGTGCCGCCGCCCGAACGGGTGAGGAAGCTGCCCACTCCGGTCGACTCGTAGTAGTACACGGCGCCGGCCGTCGTCCGCGCGATGATGTCGCCGAGGCCGTCACCGTTGGCGTCGTCGACGCCGACGATCTGGTTGTAGCCGTTCCAGCCGTTGCCGACCTTCACACGCCCCGCGAACGGCTTGGCGGCCTTGCCGGTACCGGCGTAGAAGTACAGCTCTCCGGCGGGCGTACGGGTGAAGAGGTCGCCGATGCCGTCGCCGGTCACGTCGTTGGCGCCGACCAACTGGTCGTAGCCACCCCAGCCGTTGCCGACCTTGACCCGGGACTTGAACGGGTTGCTGGTGACCGAGCCGTTGGTGACGTACAGATACAGCTCGCCCGACGGCGTGCGGGCCAGCACGTCGCCGCGGCCGTCACCGTTCACATCGCCGGCGCCGACCAGCTTGTTGTAGATCTGCCAGCCCTTGCCGGTCCAGGTGGCGTAACCGGTGCCGGATTCGCCCTGGCCCTGAAGGAGCTGGAGCGTGCCGGTGGCGGTCAGCGCCAGGATCTCGGGGTTGCCGTCCCCGTCCAGGTCGCCGGGCGCGACGAGGTCCTTGTACTGCTCGTACGGGTCGCCGCTGATCGTGAACTCGTGATCGGCGTTGCTGGTCGCGACGTACACGACGCCGTCGATAGCGCGGTAGACCGTGTCGCTGTAACCGTCGCCGTCCACGTCGAGGCGCGGCTTCGCGGGCACGACCGCGGCGGCACCGGCACCCTCGACACCCGCCGCACGCGACTTCTGAGCCGGGTGCTTCGGGAGTGTGAGGGACGGCAGTTGGCCGAGAGCCGGCGCGGGCTGCTCGACGGCGGTGCGGCGCGGTGCGGTGTCATCGGCCGAGGCCGGGGCGGCCAGCAGCATGCCGGCCGAGAGGACGAGTGCGGTGCAGGCCGCGATCCGGCCGGCGCGCTTCGAGCGCGCGGGCATGGCACGACGGCCGGGTTCCACAGAAGACAAAGCCCCCCCAGGGGTAAGTGGTGGAACCGGGAGAAACGCCTTCACAGGTGCACTACATGCACGCTGAAGCATTCCCGGGATGGTCACAGACTCTACAACTGTGACCAGCGGGACTGAAGTGCTTTAGCAGTGAACGACGTTTCGGATCGGACACGCTGAGGGGCGTAATCCGGACACTCCCGCTCAACTCTTGCGATGCCCGATCAGCCGCGGCTTCGACTCCAGGTTCTCCAGCCCGTGCCACGCCAGATTCACCAGATGGGCCGCGACCTCCGCCTTCTTCGGCTTGCGCGCGTTCACCCACCACTGGCCCGTCAGCGCCACCATCCCGACCAGCGCCTGCGCGTACAGCGGCGCCAGCTTCGGATCGAAGCCCCGGGCCTTGAACTCCAGACCCAGGATGTCCTCCACCTGGGTGGCGATGTCACTGATGAGCGAGGCGAACGTGCCCGTCGACTGGGCCACCGGCGAGTCACGGACCAGGATGCGGAATCCGTCCGTGTACGTCTCGATGTAGTCCAGCAGCGCGAACGCCGCCTGCTCCAGCAGCTCACGCGGATGACCGGCGGTCAGCGCGGTGTTCACCATGTCCAGGAGCTGACGCATCTCCCGGTCGACCACCACGGCGTACAGCCCCTCCTTGCCGCCGAAGTGCTCGTACACCACCGGCTTGGAGACCCCGGCACGCGACGCGATCTCCTCCACCGACGTGCCTTCGAAGCCCTTGTCGGCGAAGAGGGTGCGACCGATGTCCAGCAGCTGCTCGCGGCGTTCCTTCCCGGTCATCCGCACCCGGCGGGTCCGCCGGGCGGAGGGTGCACGGGTGTTCTCGCTGCTTGTGCTTCCATCGGTCGCCACGTCGTCAATCATGCCGCGTCGGCCCGCACGGGGTGGCGCCGGGACTCGATACGGGCGGAGTCGGGCCAGCGCACATCGGTCGCCCAGCCCAGCTTCTCGAACCAGCGGATCAGCCGGGCACTCGAATCGATCTGACCTCGCATCACGCCGTGCCGCGCACTCGTCGGGTCGGCGTGGTGCAGGTTGTGCCAGGACTCACCGCACGACAGGATCGCCAGCCACCACACGTTGCCGGACTTGTCACGGGACTTGAACGGGCGCTTGCCGACCGCGTGACAGATCGAGTTGATCGACCACGTCACGTGGTGCAACAGCGCCACCCGGACCAGCGAGCCCCAGAAGAACGCGGTCGCCGCACCCCACCACGACATCGTGACCAGGCCACCCACCAGCGGCGGAATGGCCAGCGAGACGATCGTGAAGAAGAGGAAGTGGCGGGAGATCCCGCGGATCGCCGGATCCCTGATCAGATCGGGGGCGTACTTCTGCTGAGGCGTCCGCTCCTCGTCGAACATCCAGGCGATGTGCGCCCACCAGAGACCCTTCATCAGAGCCGGCAGCGTCTCACCGAAACGCCACGGCGAGTGCGGGTCGCCCTCCGCGTCCGAGAAGCGGTGGTGCTTGCGGTGATCGGCCACCCAGCGGACCACCGGGCCCTCCACGGCCAGCGAACCGGCCACGGCCAGGGCGATACGGAGCGGACGCTTCGCCTTGAACGAACCATGCGTGAAGTACCGGTGGAAACCGATCGTGATGCCATGGCAGCCGATGTAGTACATCGCCACCAGCAGACCCAGGTCGAGCCAGCTCACACCGCGGCCCCAGGCCAGCGGCACCGCCGCGACCAGAGCCACGAACGGTACGACGATGAACAGCAGGAGCGCGATCTGCTCGATCGACCGCTTGTTGTCCCCGCCAAGCGTGGCGAGGGGAAGAACCTGACCGTCAGCCGCCTCGGCGGCCTCGATCACTTCGGGGCTGGACTTCATGGGGAGTCCCCTGTGGGTAGGAAAGCGACGGACAGTCGGGGCTACGCACCCGTAACCTACGGCGTCGTAAGTATGGCAGCGCGAAGGCCCGCCACACGAGAGGACGATCGCCCGGACACGGACCGGTGCCGTACGGGGTAGGGGACAGGGAGCGCACCCCGCACGTACCCGCGATGAACAGCGGGCACGCTCTCGGGGCGCGAACCGCGCCGACAGCACGGACACCTATCCTGGGGGCGTCGGACAGCGCGGTCCGCACCCTGCCACCCGGGGGGTCGCGTCGGCACCGCAGCCGGCCGCGGGCCCCGGATCCCGTGCTCAACCACTGCAAGGAGCCGCACACTGTGAGCAGTGCCGACCAGACCCCTGCCGCCAGCACCGAGCTGCGCGCCGACATCCGCCGCCTCGGCGACCTGCTGGGCGAGACCCTCGTACGCCAGGAGGGGCAGGAGCTCCTCGACCTCGTCGAGCGCGTCCGAGCCCTCACCCGCACCGACGGCGAGGCCGCGGCCGAGCTTCTCGGCGACACGGACCTGGAGACCGCCGCACAGCTCGTGCGGGCCTTCTCCACCTACTTCCACCTCGCCAACGTCACCGAGCAGGTCCACCGCGCCCACGAGATGCGCGACCGGCGCGCCGCCGAGGGCGGGCTCCTCGCCCGTACCGCCGACCGGCTCAAGGACGCGGACCCCGAGCACCTGCGCGAGACCGTCAAGAACCTGAACGTACGGCCCGTCTTCACCGCGCACCCCACCGAGGCCGCCCGGCGCTCCGTACTGAACAAGCTCCGCCGCATCGCCGCGCTCCTGGAGACCCCGGTCATCGAGGCCGACCGGCGCCGCCAGGACATCCGGCTCGCCGAGAACATCGACCTCATCTGGCAGACCGACGAGCTGCGCGTGGTCCGCCCGGAGCCCGCCGACGAGGCCCGCAACGCCATCTACTACCTCGACGAGCTCCACGCCAACGCCGTGGGCGACGTCCTGGAGGACCTGGCCGCCGAACTGGAGCGCGTCGGCGTCGAACTGCCCGCCGGCACCCGCCCCCTCACCTTCGGCACCTGGATCGGCGGCGACCGCGACGGCAACCCCAACGTGACGCCCGCCGTCACCTGGGAGGTGTTGATCCTCCAGCACGAGCACGGCATCACCGACGCCCTCGAACTCGTCGACCAGCTGCGCGGACTGCTCTCCAACTCCATCCGCTACACCGGAGCCACCGACGAGCTCCTCGCCTCCCTCCAGGCCGACCTGGAGGCGCTCCCCGAAATCAGCCCCCGCTACAAGCGGCTGAACGCGGAGGAGCCCTACCGGCTCAAGGCCACCTGCATCCGGCAGAAGCTCGTCAACACCCGCGAGCGCCTCGCCTCCGGCACCCCGCACCGCCCCGGCTGCGACTACCTCGGCACCGCCGAGCTCATCGCCGACCTGGCCCTCATCCAGACCTCGCTGCGCGAGCACAAGGGCGGCATCGTCGCCGACGGCCGGATGGACCGCACCATCCGCACGCTCTCCGCGTTCGGTCTGCAGCTCGCCACCATGGACGTACGCGAGCACGCCGACGCCCACCACCACGCGCTCGGCCAGCTCTTCGACCGCCTCGGCGAGGAGTCCTGGCGCTACGCCGACATGCCGCGCGACTACCGGCAGAAGCTCCTCGCCAAGGAGCTCCGCTCCCGCCGGCCGCTCGCCCCGACCCCGGCCCCGCTGGACGCCGCCGGCGAGAAGACCCTCGGTGTCTTCCACACCATCAGCCAGGCCTTCGAGCGCTTCGGCCCCGAAGTCATCGAGTCCTACATCATCTCGATGTGCCAGGGCGCCGACGACGTCTTCGCCGCCGCCGTCCTCGCCCGCGAGGCCGGACTCCTCGACCTGCACGGCGGCTGGGCCAAGATCGGCATCGTCCCGCTCCTGGAGACCACGGACGAGCTCAAGGCCGCCGACGTCATCCTCGACGAGATGCTCGCCGACCCCTCCTACCGCCGCCTCGTCTCGCTCCGCGGCGACGTCCAGGAGGTCATGCTCGGCTACTCCGACTCGTCCAAGTTCGGCGGCATCACCACCTCGCAGTGGGAGATCCACCGCGCCCAGCGCCGGCTCCGCGACGTCGCCCACCGCTACGGTGTGCGCCTGCGCCTCTTCCACGGCCGCGGCGGCACCGTCGGCCGCGGCGGCGGCCCCTCGCACGACGCGATCCTCGCGCAGCCGTGGGGGACGCTGGAGGGCGAGATCAAGGTGACCGAGCAGGGCGAGGTCATCTCCGACAAGTACCTCATCCCCGCCCTCGCCCGCGAGAACCTGGAACTGACCGTCGCGGCCACCCTCCAGGCCTCCGCGCTGCACACCGCACCCCGCCAGTCCGACGAGGCCCTGGCCCGTTGGGACGCGGCCATGGACACCGTCTCGGACGCCGCGCACGCCGCGTACCGCAAGCTGGTCGAGGACCCGGACCTGCCGACGTACTTCCTCGCCTCGACCCCGGTGGACCAGCTCGCCGACCTGCACCTGGGCTCGCGGCCCTCCCGCCGCCCCGGCTCGGGCGTCTCGCTCGACGGCCTGCGCGCCATCCCGTGGGTCTTCGGCTGGACCCAGTCGCGGCAGATCGTGCCCGGCTGGTACGGCGTCGGCTCCGGCCTCAAGGCGCTGCGCGAGGCCGGTCTGGACACCGTCCTGGAAGAGATGCACGAGCAGTGGCACTTCTTCCAGAACTTCCTCTCGAACGTCGAGATGACCCTGGCCAAGACCGACCTGCGCATCGCCCGGCACTACGTCGACACCCTCGTCCCCGATGAGCTCAAGCACGTCTTCGACGCCATCGAGGCCGAGCACGCGCTGACGGTGAAGGAAGTCCTCAAGATCACCGGCAACGCCGAACTGCTCGGCACCAGCCCGGTGCTCCAGCAGACCTTCGCCATCCGCGACGCCTACCTGGACCCGATCTCCTACCTCCAGGTGTCCCTGCTGGCCCGCCAGCGCCAGGCGGCCGAACGCGGCGAGGAAGCCGACCCGCTGCTCGCCCGCGCCCTGCTGCTCACCGTCAACGGTGTAGCGGCGGGACTGCGTAACACCGGCTGATCACCATCGGCTGACCACCACCGTTGATCAACACCGCTGATCAACACCGCTGATCAGCACCGGCTGACCGGCTGAGAACACGGTCGCGGGCGGGGCCCCGTCACAGGGCGATGAACGTCGCCACGAGCAGGACCCCGCCCGCGATCCCGGCACCCCAGCCGACCCGGGTCAGCCGCAGCCCGCCACCGATCACCAGCCCGGCCAGGATCAGCGCCCCGCCCAGCGGCACCCACGCATGCAGGAAACCCGGCGTCCCGGTGCGTACGACCTCGAAGGTGTCCGGCTTCACGACGACGGGGAAACGGTCACCCTTCTTCGCCGCCACGGACTTCTCGACCGAGACCCGGGAGCGTGCCGCCCCGCCGTCGGACGGTGTGTAGGGGCCCGTGCAGACCTCGCTGCCGCACCCCGTGACCGTCATCGTCCCGTGCTCACGGCCCTTCGCCAGCACGATGTGATGCGCCGTGTCCCACGAGGACAGCACACCCGCGACGAGCAACAACAGGACGACACAGCCGAGCGCTGCGCTGCGGCCGTACTGCACGGCACGGTGGGAGGAGCTGCGCTTCATGGGGGCCGATCCTTGGCCAGGGCCCTGCGGTCGGTCAAGCCGTGGCCGAAAACAGCCCACTTACCGGCGGGTATGTCGGGATTCGGGCCCGCCCACGCGGCTCAGGAGTTGTACGCACTCTGCGCGCGCTCGAGACCCTCCGCCAGCAGGCACTCCACCGAGTCCGCCGCCCGGTCCACCAGGAACGCCAGCTCCTTGCGCTCCGTGGACGAGAAGTCCTTCAGTACGAAGTCCGCGACCTGCATCCGGCCCGGCGGACGCCCGATCCCGAACCGGATCCGGTGATAGCCGGGGCCCATCGACTTCGTCATCGACTTCAGCCCGTTGTGCCCGTTGTCGCCGCCGCCCAGCTTCAGCCGCAGCGTCCCGTAGTCGATGTCCAGCTCGTCGTGCACCGCCACGACATGGTCCAGCGGCACCTTGTAGAAGTCGCGCAGCGCCGTGACCGGGCCGCCCGACAGATTCATGTACGACATCGGCTTCGCCACCACGACCCGGCGGCTGAGCGGCCCGGGCGGACCGATCCGCCCCTCCAGCACCTGCGCCTGAGCCTTGGGGGCCCGCTTGAACTTCCCGCCGATCCGCTCCGCGAGGAGGTCGGCGACCATGAAGCCGACGTTGTGCCGGTTCGCCGCGTACTCGGGACCGGGATTGCCCAGGCCCACGATCAGCCAGGGGTCGGTGGCGTCGGACATCGCGCTGGGTCTCCTCGCGTACGGGCGGGTGGCGGCAGGAACAGGGAAACGGGGCGGCGGATCCCCCGGAGGGAGACCGCCGCCCCGTCAGTCAAGCAGGTGAGGATCAGGCCTCGGCGGGAGCGTCCTCGGCGGGGGCTTCCTCGACCTGGGCGGCGACGACCTGGAGCACGACGGCCGTCGGGTCCTCGGCCAGGACCGAACCGCTGGGCAGCGGGATGTCCTTGGCGAGGATCGAGTCACCGGCGTCCAGGCCCGCGATGGAGACCGTGACGGACTCGGGGATGTTGGTCGCCTCGGCCTCGACGCGCAGGGTGTTCTGCACGTACTCGAGGAGGTTGCCGCCCGGGGCCAGCTCGCCCTCGACGTGCACCGCGATCTCGACGTCGACCTTCTCGCCGCGCTTCACGGTCAGCAGGTCGACGTGCTCGATGTTGCCCTTGATGGCGTTGCGCTGCACGGCCTTCGGGATGACCAGGGCGTCCTTGCCGTCGATCTCGAGACCGATGAGGACGTTGGCGGTACGGAGCGCGAGGTGCAGCTCGTGGGCCGGCAGCGTGATGTGGACCGCCTCGGCGCCGTGGCCGTAGATGACCGCGGGAACCAGGTTGGCGCGACGGGTACGGCGGGCAGCGCCCTTGCCGAACTCGGAACGGACCGCGGCGTTGAGCTTGATCTCGGCCATGACTGCACTCCTCGTAAGGTGACAAAACTGCGGATGGTCACCCGGCCCACGACAGGCCTGCTACGAAGAGCGCGTCGATAACGGACCGCCGTACCTATGAGTACGGCCTCCCTCGCCGAGCAACTCGCTGAGTCTACCCGGCGGGGAGGCCGCGCCCAAAGTGGATCTTCTGTGACGCTTGCGCGCCTGCCGTTCCTACTGCTCTTCGAAGAGGCTCGTGACCGAGCCGTCCTCGAAGACCTCGCGCACCGCGCGAGCGATCGTCGGCGCGATCGAGAGCACCGTGATCTTGTCGAGCTCCAGCTCACCCGGGGTCGGCAGGCTGTCCGTGAAGACGAACTCACTGACCTTCGAGTTCTTCAGCCGGTCGGCGGCCGGACCCGACAGCACACCGTGCGTCGCCGTCACTATGACGTCCTCGGCACCGTGCGCGAACAGGGCGTCAGCGGCGGCGCAGATCGTGCCACCCGTGTCGATCATGTCGTCGACCAGGACACAGACCCGGCCCTTCACGTTGCCCACGACCTCGTGAACGCTGACCTGGTTCGGCACGTCCTTGTCGCGGCGCTTGTGCACGATCGCCAGCGGAGCGTCCAGACGGTCGCACCAGCGGTCGGCGACCCGGACACGGCCGGCGTCCGGCGAGACGATCGTCAGCTTCGAGCGGTCGACCTTCGCACCGACGTAGTCGGCCAGGATCGGCAGCGCGAAGAGGTGGTCGACCGGGCCGTCGAAGAAGCCCTGGATCTGGTCGGTGTGCAGATCGACGGTGAGGATGCGGTCCGCACCCGCCGTCTTCATCAGGTCCGCGATCAGACGCGCCGAGATCGGCTCGCGGCCGCGGTGCTTCTTGTCCTGGCGGGCGTAACCGTAGAACGGCACGATCACCGTGATGGAACGGGCCGACGCGCGCTTCAGCGCGTCCAGCATGATCAGCTGCTCCATGATCCACTTGTTGATCGGAGCCGTGTGGCTCTGGATCAGGAAGCAGTCGGCGCCGCGGGCGGACTCCTGGAAGCGGACGTAGATCTCACCGTTGGCGAAATCGAAGGCCTTCGTCGGCACGAGGCCCACACCCAGCTGGTGCGCAACCTCCTCGGCCAGCTCGGGGTGGGCGCGGCCGGAAAAGAACATCAGTTTCTTCTCGCCGGTCGTCTTGATCCCGGTCACAGCAACAGTCTCCTCAGACGTGTTTCTGGCGCTGCACACAGATGTCCCGAAGTGCAACGAGCCAGCCGAAATGGGGTGAGCAACTATCACGGTACGCCGTGCGCGACGCGCCTGTTTCCGGTCAGCTTTCGCTGCCGGTGTCCTCCGCCGCGGCCTGAGCCGCCTGCGCGGCCGCACTCCCCGGACGCTTGCGGGCCACCCAGCCCTCGATATTCCGTTGCTGGCCACGGGCCACGGCCAGCGAACCGGCGGGCACGTCCTTCGTGATGACCGAGCCCGCCGCGGTGTAGACGCCGTCCCCGACCGTGACAGGCGCCACAAACATATTGTCCGAACCGGTCCGGCAGTGAGAGCCGATCGTCGTGTGGTGCTTGTTCACGCCGTCGTAGTTCACGAAGACGCTGGCCGCACCGATGTTCGTGTACTCACCGATCGTCGCGTCGCCCACGTACGACAGGTGCGGGACCTTCGTGCCCTCGCCGAGCGTCGCGTTCTTGAGCTCCACGTACGTACCGGCCTTGGACTTCGCTCCCATCCGCGTCCCCGGCCGCAGATACGCGTACGGACCGACCGTCGCACCGGCGCCGACCTCGGCCCCGTCCGCGACCGTGTTGTCCACGCGCGCACCCGCCCCGACGACGGTGTCCTTCAGCCGCGAGTTCGGACCGACCTCGGCGTCCTCCGCGAGATGCGTCGTCCCCAGCAGCTGGGTGCCCGGGTGCACAAGAGCATCCCGCTCGTACGTCACGGTCACGTCGATCAGCGTCGACGCCGGGTCCACCACGGTCACGCCCGCGGTCATCGCCCGCTCCAGCAGCCGCTGGTTCAGCAGCCGGCGCGCCTCGGCGAGCTGCACGCGGTTGTTGATCCCGAGGATCTCCCGGTGGTCACCGGCGACCGAAGCGCCGACCCGGTGCCCGGCCTCGCGCAGGATGGACAGCACGTCCGTGAGGTACTCCTCACCCTGGCTGTTGTCCGTACGGACCTTGCCCAGCGCGTCCGTGAGCAGCTGCCCGTCGAACGCGAACACCCCGGAGTTGATCTCCCGGATCGCCCGCTGGGCGTCGGTGGCGTCCTTGTGCTCGACGATCTCGGTGACCGCGCCGGTCGCCGCGTCGCGGACGATCCGGCCGTAGCCGGTGGAGTCGGGGACCTCGGCGCTGAGCACGGTGACGGCGTTGCCGTCGGCGGTGTGGGTGGCGGCGAGCGCGGCGAGCGTCTCACCGGACAGCAGCGGGGTGTCGCCGCAGACGACGATCACGGTGCCGTCGACGGTCCCGCCCAGCTCGTCGAGGCCGACGCGCACCGCGTTCCCGGTGCCCTTCTGCTCGGCCTGGTAGGCGGTGCGCACCTGGGCGTCCGCGGCGGTGAGGTGGGCGGTGACCTGCTCGCTCGCGTGGCCGACGACCACGACGAGGTGCTGCGGTTCCAGTTCGCGGGAGGCCGCGACGACATGTCCGACGAGCGAACGCCCGGAGATCTCGTGCAGGACCTTGGGGGTCTTCGACTTCATGCGGGTGCCTTCACCCGCTGCGAGGACGACGACGGCTGCCGGGCGTACGGAGCTCACGGATAGGCCCTTCGGCTTCAGGTGATGGACATCCGCAGGATACCGGGGGGCGTTGGGGCGGGCATGAGTGCGGGCCCCGACCGGTTCGGTCGGGGCCCGCAGCGAGGTGCTCCCCCACCAGGACTCGAACCCGGACAAATAGCACCAAAAGCTACTGTGCTGCCAATTACACCATGGGGGAATAAAACCGAACTAGCCGGACATTGCGCCAGGCTGTCCGATCGGCACGCAACACTATGCCGTACCGCCGACCCACAATGCGACGGTATAGGTCCCCCGCTTTCGTTCACGTGAACCGCCGCTGATTCGAATCCGTTCGACAGCGCGACGTGCTGCGCAGGTCACCCGAAAATGAGGTGCGCCCGCCCGTACGCTGGATGCCATGACCGCAACGGGGGCAGACCGGGAGGCGGCGGGACCGACCACCCGCGGCTACTGGTGGTGGGAACGGCGACGGAGTGTCGCACTGGATGGAGGACTGGCGCTGGTTTCGGCGCTGGAGTGCGCGTTGGAAGGGGTGGTGTTCGCGGGGGACACCGGGCTGCCGGTGCCGCTGGGGGTGTTGTTCGGGCTGCTCGCCGGGGCCGTGCTGCTGGTGCGCCGGAAGTGGCCGATCGCCGTGGTGCTCGTGTCGATCGCGACGACGCCGGCCGAGATGGGCTTCCTGATGGGCCTGGTCGGCCTGTACACGCTGGCCGCGTCCGACGTGCCGCGGCGGATCACCGCGGTGCTGACGGGCATGTCGCTGGTGGGGACGTTCATCGTCACGTACGTGCGGCTGCGGCAGGGCGTCGACGCCGACGCGGACTTCGGGCCCGGCGACTGGTACGTGCCGATGTTGTCCCTCTTCATGGCGCTCGGCCTGAGCGCGCCGCCGGTGCTGTTCGGCCTCTACATAGGGGCGCGGCGCCGGCTGATGGAGAGCCTGCGGGAGCGGGCGGACTCGCTGGAGCGGGAGTTGTCCCTGCTCGCGGACCGGGCGGAGGAGCGCGCCGAGTGGGCGCGTACGGAGGAGCGGAACCGGATCGCCCGTGAGATGCACGACGTGGTCGCGCACCGGGTGAGCCTGATGGTGGTCCACGCGGCGGCTCTGCAGGCGGTGGCGCCGAAGGATCCGGCGAAGGCGGTGCGCAATGCCGCGCTGGTGGGCGACATGGGGCGGCAGGCGCTGACGGAGTTGCGCGAGATGCTCGGGGTGCTGCGTACGGGGGAGCCGATGGTGACGCGGGTGACGAAGGTGCCGCTGGCCTCCGTGGGGCGCTCGGTGCCGATGGTGACGGAGGACGGGCCGCGGCTGGACGAGATGGAGACGCTCGTGGGGGAGTCGCGGGCGGCGGGGATGACGGTGGAGCTGTCGGTGGAGGGCGAGGCGCGTTCGTACGCGCCCGAGGTCGAGCAGACGGCGTACCGGGTGGTGCAGGAGGCCCTGACGAACGTGCACAAGCACGCGGCGGGCGCCAGGACGTGGGTGCGCCTCGCGCACCGCGGCGCCGAGGTCGCCATGCAGGTGGAGAACGGCCCGTCGGACGCGGCGACGGCGGACGCGGGGCTGCCCAGCGGGGGCAACGGACTGGTCGGGATGCGGGAGCGGGTGCTCGGGCTGGGCGGTGTCTTCGTGTCCGGTCCGACGGACGCGGGTGGCTTCCGGGTGTCGGCGGTCCTGCCGGACGTCGAAGCGGCCTAGGGCCTTTCGTTTGGATCATGCCGGGCTCGCGGGGTCCGGCACGCGCATCTGCGGCGTTGTCGTCGGTCGCCAATGCTCCGCAGTGACTCCCTCCTCCGCCTTGCCGCTGCACGCACCGGACCCCGCTCCCTGATCCGGCCTGATCCAAACGAAAGGCCCTTGGGGCCTGTGTGGATCGGGCCGCGTCCTCAGCCCGAGACCAGGCGTTCCGGCTGGATGCCGGTGACGAGTGTGGCGAGAGCGCTGTCGATGTCGGGTCCGAGGTACCAGTCGCCGGTGTGGTCGACGCTGTAGACCCGTCCCTCCGCGTCGATGGCGAGGACGGCCTGTCCGTCCCCTTCTTCGCCCAGGGGCGCGACCTCGGTTTCCAGGGCGCGGCCGAGGTCTCCCAGGGTCCGCGCGAGGTGGAGTCCGCTCAGCGGGTCGATCCGGACGGCCGGCGGGGCGATCTGCCGCCCGGGTGCGGTGGCGGTGATGTGGAGTCCGCCGAACTCGGCCCAGGCCTCCACGGCGGCGGGGAAGACGGCGTGCTGGTGTCCGGCGGGCGAGGCGTGCGAGCGCAGGGCGTCGGCCCACTCCTCCGCCTGGCGGATGTCCCAGCGGCCCGGCTGCCAGCCGGCGGTGCGCAGGGCGGCGTCGACGGCGACGGGGAAGCGGGTGGAGCTGTGGCGGTCGTGGTTCGACGGGCCCGCTTGCGCGGGGAGGTCGGTGCGGTCGTGCATGGGGGCGCGGTCAGCCCTTCTCGGCGGTCGTCGCCGCTCCGGTCGTGGTGAGGTCGACGGGACGTACGCCGAAGTGGGCGAGCATGACGGAGCAGGAGCGGCAGGGTGCCGCGTAGCTGCCGTGGAGAGGGTCGCCGTCCTCCCGGATGCGGCGTGCGGTGAGCCGGGCGTGCTTGAGCGCGCGCCGGGCCTCGCCGTTGGTGAGGGGCTTGCGCTGGGCTCGTTTGGAGCGGCCGGTCTCGGCGGCGGTGAGGTGCCGGGAGAGGAGTATGGCTTCGGGGCAGCGGCCGGTGAAGCGTTCGCGCTGTCCGGTGGGGAGAGTGTCGAGGAAGTCCTGGACGAGGTGGTGGAGTACGGGTGGCTGGTCGCCCTTGCCCGCGGTGCAGGTGAGCGTTTCCCCGCGTACGGACAGCGCTGCGGCCACCGCGGGCAGGATGCCGTCGCGGCGGTGGGTCAGACGGGGGGCGTGGCCGTTCTCGCTGCTGCTCCAGCTGAGTCGGGGGTCCCCGGTCGTGACGGTCTGTGCAGAGTGTGCGGTGTGCATGGTGCTGTGTCCCTCCCGTGCCCGCAGCGGCTGCTGCCGAATGTGCACGCCCCCGTGTATGCGGGTGACAGCCTGCCAAATGTGTCGGGTCCTGTGAAAGCTGGGTCGGTGAAACGTGTCCGCGTGTCGCGATTCGGTGGCCTGTTCGTCGCTCGTCCGTCACCCCGTTGTGACGGTTGGTGACGGATGTGGCCGTGGGGCGGAGGGGCGGGGCCTGTCACGGGCTCACCGCATAGGCTGTGCCTGGACCGCCCCCATGGGCAGGTCGGTCCTCATCAGCCAGACGCAGCAGGGGGCAACCGCCATGACGACAGGTCGGCTCGGGCAGCAAGCCGCGCCACCGAACGCGGCCTACGCCGGGCAGCTCGTGCACTTCCCGGACCCGGTCCGGGCGTCCCGCCACCCCAGAGGTGTGCGTATGGACGGGAACGGCTGTCCGGACTTCGCGCCGTACGCGCGTGCCGCCGCGGAGATCGCCGAGCCCCCGCAGGGGTTCGGCGTGGACGAACTGCGGCTCACGGACTATGTGTCGGCGAACGCGGCGCTGGCGGCGAGCGGGCACGATCTGTGGGGCACGATTCCCGCGGTCGCCACTCCGCACGGCTGGACCTGGCACCACGTGCCGGGTGGCCGGCGGATGGAGCTCGTTCCGGTCGAGGTGAAGGCGTTGCTCCGGCACCACGGTGGTCTGGCGACGACCGCGGTCGATCAGAACAAGCGGGGCACGCGTCCGCTCCAGGAGACCCGGCCCGCGCACTTCCGGCTGCCGAAGGGTGCCGTGGCGGTGAGCGAGCAGCAGATCCAGGGTGTCGAGGAGGATCTCGGTTACCGGCTGCCGGGTGCGTACCGCTCGTTCCTGAAGGCGGCGGGCGGCTCGGCCCCGGTCGGCGCGGCGCTCGACGCGGAGCTCGGCCTGCTGGTCGACCAGCCGTTCTTCACGGTGCGCGAGGAAGCCGGCGTGAACGACCTGGTGTACGTGAACAAGTGCCTGCGGGACCACCTGACCAAGGACTACCTGGGCGTCGGTTTCGTCCAGGGCGGCATCCTCGCGGTGAAGGTCCGTGGGGACGGCGTCGGTTCGGTCTGGTTCTGTGCGTACGACGATGCGCGCGACCAGGACGGCTGGAGCGTGCAGGAGCGGGTGGAGCGGCTGCTGTTGCCGTGCGGCGCCGACTTCGACGCGTTCCTCCAGCGGCTCGCGGGTAACCCGCCGGAGCTGGAGACGGTGGCGAACCTGATGGTGGACGGTGGCTTCGCGCGCGCCGTCCCGGTGGAGGGGTGAGCGCGATGGTGACCTTTGCGCAGGCGCAGGAGCGCGCGGACGAGTGGGTCAACGGCGACGTTCCGGCGTACCAGCACCGGGAGGTGCGAGTGCGTGAGTTCGAGCTGGGTTTCGTGGTGTGGGCCGAGGACCGCGCCGAGGGCCCGGTGTCGGACGGCGGGCGGCAGCGCCTGGTGATCGCCCGGGACAGTGGCGAGGCGACGTTGTGGCCCGGCCTGCCGGTGGGTGAGGTGATCCGGCGGTACGAGGAGGAGTACGGCTCCCCGGCCGGTGCGCCGTCGGCGCCCGAGCCGCCGCAGCGCATCGATCTGAATCAGACGTCGTTCCTGTTGAGCCCGCCGGAGTGGCTCCAGGAGGCGGCGGACAAGCTGGGCATCCCGGACCGGCGGGCGGAAGCGGCGGGGCAGACACCTGCGCCGGCTCCCGCGGCCGCTGGGTACGAGCCGACGGCGGGTGTCCAGGCGTCCGCGCCGCAGCCGCCGGTCGGGGCCACTCCGTGGGCGGGGACCGATACCAATACCCACGCGGGGTCCGACGAGGGCGAGGTCGGGTTGCCGGCCACGGTGTTCGCGCCGCCGCTCTCGGGTGCGGACGACGAGGGCGCGCCGCCCCGGGTGGTGGCGGCCGACGCCCCGACGGCGTTGATGTCGGGCGGCAGCCAGCTGCCGCCGACGGCGATCGCTCCGGGACTGCCCCCGCAGGGCGGGCCCGCGGGCCCGCCCGCGCCCGTGCACGGCGGTCCCGGTGCTCCGCCGGCTCCCGCGCCGAGCCGTCCGGCAGGCCCGGGCCGGGGCCCCGGTGCCGGTGACATCTCGGACGAGGCGACCAGCAAGGCCGTCGTCCCGCCGCGCGGTGCGCGTGGCGGTGGCTCGACGACTCCGCCGCCGCCCGGTGCCCCGGGTACGCCGGGTGCCAGGCCGGGCGCGCCCCTGCCGCCGCCTTCGGGGCCGGGTACGCCGGGTGCTCCGGCGGGTGGGTACGTGCCGACGCAGCTCGTGTCGCAGCTGGGTCCGCCCGGTGCGCCGCAGCCGCCCGGTCCGCCCGCGCCGCCCGGTCCGCCCGCGCCGCCCGGTTCGACGCCGCCGCCCGGTGGGGGCAGCGTGCATCATGCGGCGACGATGTTCGCCGAGCCGGGTTCGGTGGGGCCGTCGGCACCGAGGCCGCCGGGTCCGCCCGGTGCTCCTGGTGCGCCGCAGCCGCCCGCGCCGCCCGGTTCCACGCCGCCGCCCGGTGGGGGCGGTGTCCACCATGCGGCGACGATGCTCGCGGGCCCGGGTCCGGGTCCGGTGGGTCCATCGGCTCCGCAGCCGCCCGGTCCGCCCGGTCCGCCGGGTGCGCCGATGGGCCCGGGCGCGTCGCTGGGCGGGGCCCCGGGTCCCGTACCGCCGCCCGGTCACACCCCGCCGCCCTCGTACGGGTATCCGCAGGCGCCGACGGGTCAGCCGACCGTCGGACCCGGCTACCAGGCCGTGCTGCGGTACCGCGGGCCGGACGGCAGCGAGCAGCAGCTGATCCGCCGTTCGGCGCCGGGCACCCCGCACCCCGAGTGGCAGATGCTGCACGAGCTGCGGGCGATGAACGTGCCGCCGCAGCAGGTCATCGAGCTGCACACGGAGCTGGAGTCGTGTGAGCTGCCGGGTGGTTACTGCGCCCGGATGATCCGTGAGACGTGGCCGCAGGTGCGGATCACCAGCGTCGCCCCGTACGGGACGGATCACGCGAGCAGGCAGCAGGGCATGCAGCACCTGCTCACGCATCAGGGCGAGCTGCACCAGGTCGCGGACGGTCCGGCGCGTCCGGCGCCGGTGCGGGCTCCGTTGCCGCAGGTGCCGCAGGTGCCGCCGGCGATGCCGGTGCCGCCGGAGGCGATCGCGGAGGAGATGCTGCAGACGTTCGGTCCGCAGGGGGTGCTGCGCTTCGATCAGCGTGCGGTGTCCCGGCAGGGTGTGCCGGAGATCGTGGCGCTGACGCTGGTGTGGGCGGGGCTGCCCGCCGACTTCGGGCCGTTCTTCTGGGCGCAGCCGGGTCAGCCGGTGGTGCCGACGCTGGCGGAGCTGGCGGCGCAGCGGCAGGTGCAGGCGGCTCCCGACGCGGGGTCGTACCTGGTGATGGGGTCGGACTTCGGCCGGGCGATCTGTGTGCAGTACGGGACGGCGAACATCGTGGCCGTGCCGGTGGAGGCGGGTCCGGGCGGCCAGTCGGTGCCGCCGCAGTTCGTGAACACGGGGCTGCCGGAGTTCGCGCGTTCCATGGCGTTGCTGGGCCGGATGTGGCGGCTGCGGTTCGGGTTGAACCCTGAGCAGGCGGGTCGCTGGACGGTCGACTTCCAGGCGCAGTTGGCGGCGGTGGACCCGGCGGCCCTGGCGTCGCCGGAGAGCTGGTGGTCGGTGCTGCTGGAGCAGATGTGGGACGGGCTGATCTGACGGGCCGGTCCGTGCGGTAGTGCCGGGGGGGGGGGGGGGGGGGGGGGGGGGGGGGGGGGGGGGGCCCCCCCCCCGGGGGGGGGGGGGGCCCCCCACCCCCCTTCTGTGGGTTGTGATGCCTGTCGCTTCCGTCCTGAAAGCATCGAAACGATTCCGACTTCTTGGCCAATTGCCGCATCCTTGACGTATTGCTCGGTGGTCGGAGAGTCGGAAAGAGGCGTCAAGGATGAGTTCTGCACCGGTGTCCGCGCATGGCTTCGTCGGGGTGCGCGGCCGTGGTTACCGTCCGGAGCAGGTGGACCGGACGGTGGCCGCGCTGTCGGCGGAGCGGGACGGGGCGCGGGAGCAGGTGGCGCGGCTGACGGCCCTGGCGGAGACGCTGGTGGCCGAGTCGGCGCGGCTGGACGAGGTCGTCGCCGCGCTGGCGCCGCAGGACTACGCGTCGCTGGGGGAGCGGGCGCAGCAGATTCTGGCGCTGGCCGAGGGCGAGGCGGAAGCTGTCCTGGCCGCTGCGGCGGAGGAGTCGCAGGCGCTGCGCGACGAGGTGGACGCGGCGGCGCGGGCCTTGCGCGAGTCGGCGAGGGCCGATGCGGAGGCGATGCGTGCGGCGGCGACGGGTCATGCGGAGCAGGTGCTGGCGGCCGCCGAGGGTGCGGCCGGTGAGTCGCTGGCCGCGGCCCGGCTGGAGGTGGCGCAGGTGCGTGAGGAGGCGGAGGCCGCGATGGCGGCGACCGTGAGCCGTACGGCGAGTGTGCTGGCGCATCAGGAGCAGGAGCACGGCGAGCGCCGGAAGGCGGCCGGGCAGGAGCTGGCGGACGCCGAGGCGGCGCAGTCGGCGGAGCACGAGGCGCTGACGGAGCGGGCGGAGGCCGGTCTCGCCGGGGCGCGGCGTGCGCTGGCCGAGACCGAGGAGGCCGCGCGGCACGGCCAGGAGGACGCCCAGGCGCAGGGGGCCGAGCTGATCGCGGGGGCCCGGGTGCGGGAGGAGCGGGTGGTGCGGGAGACGGAGCGGATCCTGCGGGAGCACGAGGAGGGGCGCGAGGACGTGCAGGCGCACATGGCGCACGTGCGTAACTCGCTGGCGGCGCTGACCGGGCGGGTGGCTCCGGCGGAGGACTGAGGGCCGCCCGGCCAGGGGTCACCAGGCCCCAGGGGGCCGTCACGCCCGACGGCGGGTCAGGGGCGCGGCCAGGGGCGCTTGGAGAGTTGTTCGATGCTGCTGTTGAAGCGCTTGAGGTAGGCCGCGAAGGCCGCGATGTCGTCGTCCGGCCAGTCGTGCATGACCTGGTCCAGGGACTGGACGACGCGTTCGCGTTCCGTGTCGAGGAGTTTGGTGCCCTGCTCGGTGATGCGGAACTTGCGGGCCATGCCGCCGTCGGGGTCGGGGATGCGTTCGGCGAGTCCGGCGCGGGTCACCGCGGCGGTCTGGCGGTTGAGGGTGGAGGCGTCGAGGCCGAAGGCGTCGCTCAGTTCGCCGTTGGACATGGGGCCCTGGACGCGGAGGCGGCTCAGCAGGATGTAGGCGCTGCGGTCCAGGAGGGCGTACTTGTGGCGTCCGCCCCGGTGGTCGGCGAGGCTGTGGCGTCCGAGCAGCATCTGCTCGTACTCCACCTCTTCTGTGGGCCTGGGCATGTCTGCGGCCTCCTGCTTCTGCGCCGGGGTCGGTCGTGCGTCGGGTTCTGAGCGGCGTGCGTCGGGTTCTGAGCGGCGGCTCATGCTCTCACGGGGTGTGTATTGGACACGTGGTGTGTATGACACATCAGGCATGTACGATGCACGTCGCTATCCCGGTAGACGGGACCACGACCCCAAGGAGTTCCTCTTCATGGATGCCCCCCAGCCGACAGCCAGATCAGGCGGTGTGGTCGCCACGCTCGCCTTCGCCGGCACCGTGGCGGCGGTCATGCAGACCCTGGTCACGCCGCTCATCGCCGAGCTGCCGAAACTCCTCGACACGTCGTCGTCCAACGCCGCCTGGGTGATCACCGTCACCCTGCTGGTCTCCGCGGTGTGCGTGCCGGTCTCCGGTCGGCTGGGTGACCTCCTGGGCAAGCGACGGATGCTGCTCGTCTGTTCGGTGCCGCTGTTCGCCGGCTCGGTGGTGTGCGCGCTCTCGTCCACCGTCGTCCCCATGATCGTCGGACGCGGTCTGCAGGGCATGGGTATGGGCATGGTGCCGCTCGGCATCGCGCTGCTGCGTGACGTGGTGCCGCGCGAGAAGCTGAGCTCCTCCATCGCGCTCGTCAGCGCCTCCCTCGGTATCGGTGGCGCCCTCGGCCTGCCGATCGCCTCGGCGGTCGCCCAGTACGCGAACTGGCGGGTGCTGTTCTGGGGTTCGGCGGTGCTGGCCCTCACCATCTCCGCGCTGATCTGGTTCCTGATCCCGGATGTGCCGGCCGCCGCCAAGGGGCAGCGTTTCGACATGCCCGGCGCACTCGGCCTGGCCGTCGGTCTGGTCTGCCTGCTGCTCGCCGTCTCCAAGGGCGCCGAGTGGGGCTGGGCCTCCGCGACGACGATCGGCCTGTTCGCCGCCTCCGTCGTGGTGCTCATCGGCTGGGGCTTCTGGGAACTGCGCACCAAGGACCCGCTGGTCGACCTGCGCACCACGGCCCGCCCCCGCGTGCTGATCACCAACCTCGCGTCGCTCTTCGTCGGCTTCGGCATGTACGCCGGCATGCTGATCGCGCCGCAGCTGCTGCAGTTCCCCGAGGCCACCGGTTACGGCCTGGGTCAGTCGATGCTGCAGGCCGGTCTGTGGATGGCCCCCGGCGGCATCATGATGATGATCGTCTCCCCGTTCGGCGGAAAGCTCACCGACGCCCGCGGCCCGAAGTTCACGCTGATCTCCGGTGTGCTGGTCATCGCCGCGGCCTACGGGATCGGGATTCTCCTGATGGGATCCGCCTGGGGCCTGATGCTGTTCCTCATGGTCAGCAGCAGTGGTGTGGGCCTCGCGTACGGGGCGATGCCCGCCCTGATCATGAGCGCGGTCCCGGCGTCCGAGACGGCCGCAGCCAACGGGTTCAACACCCTCATGCGCGCGCTGGGCACGTCGATCGGCGCCGCTGTCATCGGTGCGGTCCTCGCGCAGATGACCACGGAGACGGCCGGCTACAGCTTCACCTCCGAGGCCGGGTTCCGTACCGGCCTGATGTTCGGCTGCGGTGTCGCCCTCATCGCCCTGGTGATCGCGACGTTCATCCCGGCCGTACGCGGTTCGGGTGACGCCGGCGAGAAGGCCGAAGCGGCCGCCTCGCCGGAGGTGGCCGCGGCCAAGGGCTGACCCGGACCCCGCACGCCGGACTGCCCGGCTCCGCACCCCTTCGACGGGGTCGGAGCCGGGCAGTTGCGTGTCCTGGCCGCCGAGGCGGCGGCCGGCGCGCCTACTTGAGGCCGAGGAGCTGTTCCAGCGGGTCGATCGCGAAGTAGACGAGGAAGAGTGTCGCGGTGACCCAGAGCAGCCAGTGGACCTCACGGGCCTTGCCCAGGCACGCCTTGATGATGACGTAGGTGACGAAGCCGGCACCGATGCCGTTGGTGATGGAGTAGGTGAACGGCATGACGGTGATGGTGAGGAACGCCGGGATGGCGAGGTCGTAGCGGTCCCAGTCGATGTGCTTGACCTGGGTCATCATCAGGAACCCGACCGCGACGAGTGCGGGCGACGCGGCCTGCATGGGCACGATGGTCAGCACGGGGGAGAAGAAGAGCGCCAGGGCGAACATGCCGCCCGTGACGAGGTTGGCGAAGCCGGTACGGGCGCCTTCGCCGACACCTGCGGCGGACTCGACATAGGTGGTGGCGGACGACGAGGACGCGACACCACCGGCGACCGCGGCCGCGCCGTCGATGAGCAGGACCCGGCCCAGGCCCGGCACCTGCCCGCGCTCGTCGAGGAGTCCGGCTTCGGCGGTGACGCCGACGACGGTGCCCATCGTGTCGAAGAAGTCCGACAGGATGAGGGTGAAGATGAGCAGGATGACGGTAAGGACGCTGATCTGACCGAACGAGCCGAGCAGGTCGAACTGGCCGAGCAGCCCGAAGTCGGGTGCGGCGACCGGCTTGTCGGGCATGGAGGGGACGGTCAGACCCCAGGACTTCACGTCGGCCAGCGAGTTGATGACGACGGAGATCACGGTCATCACGACGATGCTGATGAGGATGGCACCCTTGACCTTGCGGGCGAGGAGCACGATCGTCATGATCACGCCGAGGCAGAAGACGAGCATCGGCCAGCCCGAGAGGGTGCCGGAGCCCAGCTGGACGGGAACGGTGGTGCTCGCGACGTCCGGGATGCGCGTGACGAACCCGGCGTCGACGAAGCCGATGAACGCGATGAACAGGCCGATGCCGACGCTGATGGCTTGTTTGAGGGCCTGCGGGATGGCGTGCATGATCGCTTCGCGCAGACCCGTCGCCACGAACACACAGATCAGCAGGCCCTCGAGCACGATGAGGCCCATCGCGTCGTCCCAGGCCATGAGTGGGGCGACCTGGTAGGCGACGACGGCGTTGATGCCCAGGCCCGCGGCCAGGGCGAGCGGCAGATTGCCGCCCACGCCCATGATGAGGGTCATCACCGCGGCGACGAGGGCGGTGGCGGTCACCAGCTGGACGGTGTCCAGCTGGTCGCCGAACTTGTCCTTCGCGCCACCGAGGATGATCGGGTTGAGCACGAGGATGTACGCCATGGTGAAGAAGGTGGCGAAGCCACCGCGAACTTCCCGGCCGTAGGTCGATCCGCGTTCGGTGATGCGGAAGAACCGGTCGAGGGCACCACCACCGGATCTGGTCGGCGGTATGTCGGCCGGGCTGGTCTTGCTGGGGTGCATGGGGACGTCTCCTGGGCCTGCAACGGACAAGGGGGAAGGGGGCAAAGAGGTGGAGCCGCTGCTGCCCGGCACAGGTGACAGGCAGTCGTGCGAACACACATGCGGCGCCTTGCGAGCGGATCATACGTGCCATGGCTCAGGCCTCAAGGGCCTTGCCGCATAACGCCGTTGCTGACTCGAAAACGTCTGTCGGTTCCTACGGAATCACCGGTGATCTATAGAGCCAAACCGTGATTCAGGCGACAGGGGTCATGGATTTTCTGGTGACGATGCCCATACGTTCTGTGCGTGCACCCTCCACCCCCCTTCAAC
Source organism: Streptomyces sp. NPDC050422 (assembly GCF_044458665.1). NCBI lineage: Bacteria > Bacillati > Actinomycetota > Actinomycetes > Kitasatosporales > Streptomycetaceae > Streptomyces > Streptomyces sp. NPDC050422. The sequence goes on along the minus strand of NZ_JBITIE010000007.1, from coordinate 27,683 downwards.
GCGCGCGCTGCCCGGGCCCTGCGCGAAAAGCTCGGAATGGCCCCCGGCCACGTCGCGTACGCAATGAGATCGTCCTTCGGGACGGCTCACGTCACCGCTGATCACATCGCGGCGTGGGAACGCGGCACCGCGCTGCCCGAGCCGCATGAACTCGCGGCGCTGGCAGGCGCGTTGTGGTGCCACCCCAGCGAGATCATGGGACACCCGCGTACGTTGCGCGAGCACCGTGTCTCCTGCGGGATACCGGCCGAGGACGTTGCTCGCGCGACGGGCCTGTCCCTGGACGCCTACGTCCGCATGGAGGAGACCGGGCGGTGGACCGGTGACCAGAGGCAGTCCGCGAAACTCGGCAGCCTGCTCGGCCTCCCGCCGCGCGACCACATCGCCATCACCGGGCTCGAGGAGGAACTCGCCCGCCTGCTCACCGAAGCCGTCAGCACCCGGTGGCAGGCGCATGTTCGCGCCATCGCCAAGCTCATCTCCGTGGACCGCAAACTGCTGCACGAGCCGCTGGACTCCATGTACCACGAGTACCAGGCCCTCATGGCGGCCACCCTCAGCCGGGCCAGCGGCAGCACCGCCTCGGGCGAGGACGGGCGACGCTACGTCGAGGAGATCGTCGACCACTTCTGGACCCGGCTGCCGGACTGACTTCCGCTCCTCGCCCCGGAGGGCGGGGACTCCTGCCACGGCCGGCTGACCGTCTCGGCGGGTTCCTGCTTCTTCGCCGACCCTGAGTCGGGCCTCCTCCCGGGAGACCGCCTCGCCCAGGCGTACGGGGTCGTCACTGACCTCGGCCCGGCCTTCGAGGGTGATCCGGCGGAAGCCGTCCGCCTGGCAGAGCGCGACACGGGCCGCCGAGCCGGCCGCCGTCACGTTGCGGGCCTTGCGGGCCCCCGCCCTGGTGGTCACCCGGGCCGGACCCGTGGACGCGTCGAAGGTGAAGCGGACGGGCGCGACGTGCGGGGTGCCGTCGGGGCGCAGCGTGGTGAGGGTGGCCGGGCGGGGAAGGGTGAGGAACTGCCGGTCGGCAGCGGGTAGTCCGATGGCCGGCCGGCTCACCTCTTCCTCACGCCCTCGTTCCAGATCAGCTTGGCGATGTTCGGCTTCACGGCGGTGGTGATGACGCCCATGGCGGTACGGACATAGCGCCGCTCCTCCAGTTCGCGCAGCATGCTCGCAGCGAGGTCGGCACGGGCGGTGAAGACCCCGTCGGCGCTGACCGGCGCGGTGCGGTAGTCCGTGACGACGGGGTGTTCGAAGAGGCCCGAGGGCCGGACCAGGGTCCAGTCGAGGCCGGTTTCACGGATCCGGTCCTCCATGCGGCGCATGTCCTGGTGGAGGGTGCGGCCGAGGCGCCGGTTCACCAGCGGGTCGAGCACATGGTTGAAGAAGTGCGCGCCGGTGGGACGCCAGCCGGGGTCGGCGATGCTGGAACTGATGGCGAGGAGTCGCTTGATCCCGTGGCGGCCCATGGCTTCGGTGATGGCGCAGGCGCTCGCCGAGTACGTGGTGACGGTCTCCTTGCTGAAGCGGGCGCCCAGCGCGGAGAGGACCGCGTCCGTGCCGCCGATCGCGGAGTCGACGGCCGCCGGGTCGGTGGCGTCGGCGACGGCCGCGGTGAGGCCGGGGCGGGCCGGCAGGGAGCCGGGGCGTCGGGTCACGGCGACGACCTCGTGACCGGCGGCGAGGGCCTGTTCGATGAGGTGGCGGCCGGTCGGTCCGTTGGCGCCGAAGACTGCGATACGCATGGTGTCGGTCATTCCTTCGTGTGGTGGCCGGAACGCCCTTGACTGTGCCGATCACGCAACGCACGCTCAACGCTGATGAATAACGCCGCCCCCGCCCCCGCGCGCAACCGAGGCCGGCCCCGCGGCAATCCGCCGACCCGCGAGTCGATCGTTCCGGTGGCCCGTGCGCTGTTCCTGGAGCGCGGCTACCGGGCCACGACCCTGCGCGCGGTGGCCGGGGCCGCCGGGGTCGACCCGGCGCTGATCGCGTACCACTTCGGCTCGAAGAAGGGCCTGTTCGCGGACGTGATGCAGTTCCAGTGCGCCGACGCGCTGGCGGTGGACGAGGTCCTGGGCGGTGACCCGGCCACGCTTCCCGGCCGGCTGATCGACGCGGTGACGGACCTGTGGGAGGACGCCGACTTCCGCCGGCTGACCAAGCGGGGCGACGAGGCCGCCGACGTGATCCGCGAGTACCTGGAGCGCGAGCTGCTGGGCCGCCTTGTTGAATTCCTCGGCGGCCGGGACGCGACCGCCCGCGCCACCGCCGTCGTGACGATCCTCGGCGGGCTCATCTACACCCGCTACCTCAATCCGCTCGCGACCCCCGCCGCCCTGACCCCGGCCGAGGCGCGCACCGTCCTCACCCCGGCCCTGCGCGCGGCGCTGGCCCCGAGAGCCGGAGCGGGCCGCAGGCCCTGAAGCCCCCGGTGGGGCTTGCCGCTCCACCCGGCGGTGTGGACCCAAGGGCGCAGTCCCTGAGATACATGTCCGCCCCCGGGCGCAGACCCCTAGGGGTAGCTCCTTACTTCGGGCCAGGGGCCGTTCCTCCCGCCGGAGGACGTGCCCGGCCCCGCCCGCTCCGTAGCGTGGTCATGTACCGCGATCGCACCGCGATTGCGGCAGGCCACAGGGGGCGGGGTGGGGAAAACCCCACCCGAAGACTGCGCTGGGCACCAGCGCGCCCGACCCCCTCCAGCAACCAGACTTCACAGCAGACGGCGACGCTCCGTCGCCGACCGACATAGGAGATAAACCGTGACAACGGCTGTAACCATTCCCAGGCACGGGGGCACTGGAGGGCGTACGGCCGTCGCTGCGCGGGCGCGACAGGTCGTCAAGGCGTACGGGGTCGGGGAGACCCGGGTCGTCGCACTCGACCACGTCGACGTCGACATCGCCCGCGGGCAGTTCACGGCCATCATGGGCCCGTCCGGCTCCGGCAAGTCGACGCTGATGCACTGCCTCGCCGGTCTGGACACCGTGACCTCCGGGCAGATCCACCTCGCCGAGACCGAGATCACCGGCCTCAAGGACAAGAAGCTCACCCAACTGCGCCGCGACCGCATCGGGTTCATCTTCCAGGCGTTCAACCTCCTGCCGACGCTGAACGCGCTGGAGAACATCACGCTGCCGATGGACATCGCGGGCCGTAAGCCGGACGCCGCCTGGCTGCGGCAGGTCGTCGAGACCGTCGGCCTCGCCGAGCGGCTGGGGCACCGGCCGACCGAGCTCTCCGGTGGCCAGCAGCAGCGCGTCGCGGTGGCGCGGGCACTCGCCGCCCAGCCGGAGATCATCTTCGGTGACGAGCCGACCGGGAACCTGGACTCGCGGGCCGGCGCCGAGGTGCTGAACTTCCTGCGCAAGTCCGTCGACGAGCTGGGCCAGACCATCGTCATGGTCACCCACGACCCGGTCGCCGCCTCCTACGCCGACCGCGTGCTGTATCTCGCGGACGGGCGCATCGTCGACGAGATGCTCAACCCGACCGCCGACCAGGTGCTGGACCGCATGAAGGACTTCGACGCGCGCGGGCGGACGTCATGACTGTCTGGAAGACCTCGATGCGCAACTTCTTCGCGCACAAGGGACGCATGGCACTGTCCGCCGTCGCCGTCCTGCTGTCGGTGGCGTTCGTGTGCGGCACGCTCGTCTTCACCGACACGATGAACACCACGTTCGACAAGCTCTTCGCCGCGACGTCGGCCGATGTCACCGTCAGTCCGAAGACGGCGAAGGTCGACGACACCCCCGAGAACGGCAAGCCCCAGTCGCTGCCCGCCTCCGTGATCGACCGGGTCGAGAAGGCCGACGGGGTGAAGAAGGCCGAGGGTGCCGTCTCCAGCTCGTCGGTCACGGTCGTCGACAGCCACAACAAGAACATGGGCTCCGACTCCGGAGCCCCCACGCTCGCCGGCAACTGGACGCAGAACGACCTGCGTTCCATGGAGATCACCTCCGGACACGCCCCGCGCGGCCCGACCGAGGTCATGGTCGACGCCGACACCGCGGACAAGCACGACCTGAAGATCGGTGACGAGCTGCGCACCATCGCGGTCACCGGCGACATCAGGGCGCGCATCAGCGGCATCGCCACCTTCAAGGTCACCAACCCGGGCGCGGCCATCGTCTACCTCGACACGGCCACCGCCCAGCAGAAGCTCCTCGGCAGCGCCGACGTCTTCACCCAGATCTCCATCACCGCCGAACCGGGCGTCAGCGACGCCCGGTTGAAGCAGAGCGTCACCGCGGCGCTGGCCGACCCGGCCACGTACAAGGTGCAGACCCAGAAGGAGGCCGCGGAGGCCAACAAGGACTCGATGGGCTCCTTCCTCGACGTGATGAAGTACGCGATGCTCGGCTTCGCCGGGATCGCCTTCCTCGTCGGCATCTTCCTCATCGTGAACACCTTCTCGATGCTGGTCGCCCAGCGGACCCGCGAGATCGGCCTGATGCGGGCCATCGGCTCCAGCCGCAAGCAGGTCAACCGGTCCGTGCTGCTCGAAGCGGTGCTCCTCGGCATCGTCGGATCGGTCCTCGGCGTCGCCGCCGGCGTCGGCCTGGCCGTCGGCCTGATGAAGGTCATGGGCGCCATCGGCATGGAGCTGTCCACCGGCGACCTCACCGTCGCCTGGACGACCCCGGCGATCGGTCTCGCGCTCGGCATCATCGTGACCGTCCTCGCCGCCTACGTCCCGGCCCGCCGGGCCGGCAAGGTCTCCCCGATGGCCGCCCTGCGCGATGCCGGAACGCCGGCGGACGCCAAGTCCGGATGGATCCGGGCCGGGATCGGCCTGGTCCTCACCGGCGGCGGCGCGGCAGCCCTGTGGGTGACGACGCAGGTGGACAAGGCGAGCGAAGGCTCCCTCTACCTCGGCCTGGGCGTGGTTCTCACCCTCATCGGCTTCATCGTGATCGGCCCGCTGCTCGCCAGGATCGTCGTACGGGCACTCAGCGTCGTCGTCCTCAGGTTCTTCGGCCCGGTCGGCCGGCTGGCCGAGCGCAACGCGCTGCGCAACCCGCGCCGCACGGGTGCGACCGGTGCGGCCCTGATGATCGGCCTGGCCCTGGTGGCCTGCCTCTCGGTGGTGGGTTCCTCCATGGTCGCCTCGGCCACGGAGGAACTGGACAAGTCGGTGGGCGCGGACTTCATCGTGCAGGTGGGCGGCGGTGACGGGAGGCCGCTCACCAAGCAGACCAGCGCGGCGGTCGAAGGAGCCCCGCACCTGGCGCATGTCACGCACGCGAAGGAAGTACCGGCCAGGCTGACCCTGCCGGACGGCTCCACTGCGAAGGTGGGCCTGAGCGCCACCGATCCGACGTACACGGATGATCTGTCACGCGACACGCTCTCGGGAGACCTCTCCGCCGCCTACGGCAAGGACGCGATGTCCGTCGGTTCGAAGTTTGCCGAGCGTCACGGCGTCAAGGTCGGTGACGAGCTGACAGCCGCCTTCGACCACGGCAGGACGGCCCGGCTCAAGATCGCCGCCATCACCTCCGACGACTCCGCGCTCGACTCCGGGGCGATGTACACCAACCTCACCACGGCCGCGCGGTACGTTCCGGCCGACCACATGCCTCTCGACTCGATCGTTTTCGCGAAGGCGGCTGCGGATGAGCAGGATCAGGCGTACGAGTCGCTCAAGGCCGCCGTGGCCTCCGATCCGACGGTCAAGGTGTTCGACCAGACCGACTTCAAGCAGGAGCTGAAGGACCAGATCGGCCAGTTGCTGAACATCGTCTACGGTCTGCTCGCCCTGGCGATCATCGTCGCGGTGCTCGGGGTCGTGAACACCCTGGCCCTCTCTGTCGTCGAGCGGACCCGCGAGATCGGCCTGATGCGCGCCATCGGTCTCTCCCGCCGCCAACTGCGCCGGATGATCCGGCTGGAGTCGGTCGTCATCGCCTTGTTCGGCGCCCTGCTCGGCCTCGGCCTGGGCATGGGCTGGGGCACCTCGGCCCAGAAGCTGCTGGCGCTGGAGGGCCTTGGTGTCCTGGAGATCCCGTGGCCGACGATCATCACGGTGTTCGTCGCCTCGGCCTTCGTCGGACTGTTCGCGGCGCTGGTCCCCGCCTTCCGGGCCGGACGGATGAACGTCCTGAACGCCATCGCCGCGGACGGGTGAGGCGGGGCCCGTCCGCGGGCCCGGGAACGAGGAGCACGCAGCCGGCAGCCCCTTCGGGCCGTCGGCTGCGTGCCTTCGTTCGGAGCGGCGGATCGTCAGCGGTGCGTCACTTGAAGGACCGGACGGTGTCGTAGTACTTCGTGGCGGTCTTGTTGCAGGCCGCCTTCAGCTTCTTGCGCATGGCCTTGCCCACCGGGTCGGCCCAGAAGAACCGCGAGCACGCACGGTTCATGTCGTGCAGGAACGCCTTGTCGATGCGCTTCTTGTGTGCGGACCGGAACTTCGTCACACCCACGGTCTTCTTGTAATTGCGATAGCCGAAGTCATGACGCCAGCACGCGTGATGAAAGTCGTACCCTCCCGGGATCTTGTCGGACGCCCAGGAACAGCCGTCGGTGTTCCAGTTGAACTTGTATTTCGTGATGGACGCCTTCTTGCGCGCCCCCAGGGCTGCGAACCAGCGGTCCTGGGAGGCCGCCGAATCCCCGGTGATGGAGGACATCTTCTTGAGCTTCTGCGATGTCGTCACCTTCGCCGTCGCAGTGGCGGCGGCCTGCGGAGACTGGGCGAGCGCGGGGGCGCCCACCCCGAGAACGAGCGTGCCGGTGACGGCTAATGCGGAAATCGACTGACGCAAGGTGGTCAAGGTTGCGTTTCCTTCCCGTTCGTTGGAGGGGAAACCGTGACATGTGAAGTCCTGGTGAGCAACCCTTTTCAGAGGCAGGCGAGAGGTGGTCCGAAACGGAGACTTCAATTCCGGGGCCCTGGCCAGGAGCTTTTCCGAAGGGGCGGAAAATATGCCACTTCTGGTATGCGAGGGGGAGCCGTCGGCGGCAAGCTCATATTTCGCTCAAGCAAAGGATGGGGGCGTGGAGCGCGGATACGCTCGGGCCCGGTCGGACTCGGGGAAGCGGGCGCGGTGCAGCGCACGCGTGGACAGTGGTGGGAGTCGGGGACGGATGGGGACGGTGGGCAGCGGACGGCGCAAGCCGGCGTTGGAGGAGTTCTTCGGCCGTGCGGTGCGCGACCGGCGTCGTGAGGTCGGAATGACCCAGGCCAGGCTGGCCGAACTCGCCGGGATGTCCCAGGCGGCGATCTCCCGGCTGGAGCGGGGAAGGTGTCTGCCGACCCTTCATCTGCTGGAGCGGGTGGCGGATGCGCTGGACTCGGTCCTTCTGGTGGCGATCGAGCCCAGCCGCCGGGTGGTCGTCCGTTTCCGGGCGTGTGTTCCGGGGGCCGTGGAGGCGGTGGGGCGCACCTGGCCGTCACGGGCCGGGGACGCGGTGGCCGTCGTAGACTGACGGCTCCGGCCTCCGGGGCGTTCCTCCAAACGCCCCGGAGGCCGGATTGCCTCCGTACGGTCCGCTGCCGCGTGTGTACGGGCCCGCCCGGTTGCCGCTTTCCGTTTGCCCGCGACGCGTGCGGTTCCGTCCTCCCTCCGCTCTCCCTCGCGCGGCTCAGCCCTGTTGCGGGGGCGACTGTCACCCCGGAGTCGTACGCTGGGGATACCCCCGGCCCGTCTGACGTGTCGGGCCCTTCGCGTTGCCCTTGGGGGCAGCGTCGCCCCCGACAGCAGCCGGCTGTCGGACCCCACCCTCGTTACCCGGACGGAAGCCCTTCATGAGCCTGCACGGTCTGCTGGATGTCGTCGTACGTGATCCGGCGCTCGACGAAGCGGTGAGGGCCGCCGGGGACGGCCACCGGATGCACATCGACCTGGTGGGCCCGCCCGCCGCGCGGCCCTTCTCCGTGGCGGCGCTCGCCCGGGACACCGGGCGGACCGTGCTCGCCGTCACCGCGACCGGGCGCGAGGCCGAGGAGCTGGCGGCCGCGCTGCGCACGTTGCTGCCGCCGGACACGATCGCGGAGTACCCGTCCTGGGAGACCCTGCCGCACGAGCGGCTCTCGCCCCGATCCGACACCGTGGGCCGCCGGCTGGCCGTGCTGCGGCGCCTGGCGCACCCGAGGGAGGACGACCCGGAGACCGGGCCGGTCTCCGTCGTCGTCGCGCCGATCCGGTCCGTGCTCCAGCCGCAGGTCAAGGGGCTGGGAGACCTGGAACCGGTGGCGTTGCGGATCGGGCAGAGCGCGGATCTCGGCAGGACCGTCGAGGCGCTCGCGGCAGCCGCGTACGCCCGGGTCGAACTGGTAGAGAAGCGCGGCGAGTTCGCCGTGCGCGGCGGCATCCTGGACGTCTTCCCGCCGACCGAGGAGCACCCGCTGCGGGTGGAGTTCTGGGGCGACGACGTCGAGGAGATCCGCTACTTCAAGATCGCCGACCAGCGGTCGCTGGAGATCGCCGAGCACGGGCTGTGGGCGCCGCCCTGCCGGGAGCTGCTGCTGACCGACGAGGTCCGCGAGCGGGCCGCCGCGCTCGCCGAGGCCCACCCCGAGCTGGGCGAACTCCTCGACAAGATCGCCGAGGGCATCGCGGTCGAGGGCATGGAGTCCCTCGCCCCGGTCCTCGTCGACGACATGGAACTGCTGATCGACGTACTGCCCAAGGGCTCCATGGCCGTCGTCTGCGACCCCGAGCGGGTCCGTGCCCGGGCCGCGGACCTGGTAGCGACCAGCCAGGAGTTCCTGGAGGCGTCCTGGGCGGCCACGGCGGGCGGCGGCGAGGCCCCGATCGACGTCGGTGCGGCCTCGCTGCGCGGCATCGCGGACGTACGCGACCGGGCCCGCGAGCTGAACATGATGTGGTGGTCCATCTCCCCGTTCGCCGCCGACGACGAGCTGGACGAGGACACCCTCAAGCTCCGCATGCACGCCCCGGAGGCGTACCGCGGCGACACCGCCCGGGCGCTCGCCGACACCAAGGGGTGGCTGGCCGACGGCTGGCGCACGGTGTACGTCACGGAGGGCCAGGGGCTCGCCTCCCGTACCGTCGAGGTGCTCGGCGGCGAAGGCATCGCGGCCCGGCTGGACGCGGACCTCGCCGAGATCACCCCGTCCCTCGTCCACGTCTCCTGCGGAGCGATCGAACACGGCTTCGTGGACCCCGAGCTCAGGCTCGCCGTCCTCACCGAGACGGACCTGACCGGCCAGCGCACCGCCATCAAGGACCTGGGCCGGATGCCGGCCCGCCGCCGCAAGAGCATCGACCCGCTGACGCTGGAGACGGGCGACTACATCGTCCACGAGCAGCACGGTGTGGGCCGCTACATCGAGATGGTGCAGCGCACGGTGCAGGGCGCCACCCGCGAGTACCTCCTCGTCGAGTACGCCCCCGCCAAGCGCGGCCAGCCCGGTGACCGGCTCTACATCCCGACCGACCAGCTGGAGCAGGTCACCAAGTACGTCGGCGGCGAGGCGCCCACCCTGCACCGGCTCGGCGGCGCCGACTGGACCAAGACGAAGGCCCGCGCCAAGAAGGCCGTCAAGGAGATCGCCGGCGACCTGATCAAGCTCTACGCGGCCCGGATGGCGGCCCCCGGCCATGTCTTCGGCCCGGACACCCCCTGGCAGCGCGAACTGGAGGACGCCTTCCCGCACGCGGAGACGCCCGACCAGCTCACCACCATCGCCGAGGTCAAGGAGGACATGGAGAAGTCCGTCCCCATGGACCGGCTGATCTGCGGCGACGTCGGCTACGGCAAGACGGAGATCGCCGTGCGGGCGGCCTTCAAGGCGGTCCAGGACGGCAAGCAGGTCGCCGTCCTCGTCCCGACGACGCTTCTCGTCCAGCAGCACTTCAATACGTTCACCGAGCGCTACGCCCAGTTCCCCGTCAAGGTAAGGGCGCTGAGCCGCTTCCAGTCGGAGTCCGATTCCAAGGCGACGCTCGAAGGGCTCCGCGAGGGCGCCGTCGACCTGGTCATCGGCACCCACCGCCTGTTCTCCTCCGAGACGAAGTTCAAGGACCTGGGTCTGGTCATCGTCGACGAGGAGCAGCGCTTCGGTGTGGAGCACAAGGAGCAGCTGAAGAAGCTCCGCGCCAACGTGGACGTCCTCACCATGTCCGCGACGCCCATTCCCCGTACGCTCGAAATGGCGGTCACCGGCATCCGCGAGATGTCGACGATCACCACCCCGCCCGAGGAGCGCCACCCGGTCCTCACCTTCGTCGGCCCGTACGAGGAGAAGCAGATCGGCGCGGCCATCCGCCGCGAACTGCTCCGCGAGGGTCAGGCGTTCTACATCCACAACCGCGTCGAGTCCATCGACCGCGCCGCCGCCCGGCTGCGCGAGATCGTCCCCGAGGCGAGGATCGCCACCGCCCACGGCCAGATGTCCGAACAGGCCCTGGAACAGGTGGTGGTGGACTTCTGGGAGAAGAAGTTCGACGTCCTGGTCTCCACGACGATCGTCGAGTCCGGCATCGACATCTCCAACGCCAACACCCTCATCGTGGAGCGCGGCGACAACTTCGGTCTCTCCCAGCTCCATCAGCTGCGCGGCCGCGTCGGCCGTGGCCGCGACCGCGGCTACGCCTACTTCCTGTACCCGCCGGAGAAGCCGCTCACCGAGACGGCCCACGAGCGCCTAGCCACGATCGCCCAGCACACGGAGATGGGCGCGGGCATGTACGTGGCGATGAAGGACCTCGAAATCCGCGGCGCCGGAAATCTTCTGGGCGGTGAACAGTCCGGCCACATCGCGGGCGTCGGCTTCGACCTGTACATCCGCATGGTCGGCGAGGCGGTCGCCGGCTACCGGGCCTCCCTCGAAGGGGAAGTGGAGGAGGAGCCGCCGCTGGAGGTCAAGATCGAGCTCCCGGTCGACGCGCACGTCCCGCACGACTACGCCCCCGGCGAGCGGCTGCGCCTCCAGGCGTACCGCTCCATCGCCTCGGCCAACTCGGAGGACGACATCAGGGCGGTGCGCGAGGAGCTCACCGACCGCTACGGCAAGCTCCCGGAGCCGGTCGAGAACCTCCTCCTGGTGGCCGGCCTGCGCATGCTGGCCCGCGCCTGCGGAGTCGGCGACATCGTGCTCCAGGGGTCGAACATCCGCTTCGCGCCGGTGGAGCTGCGCGAGTCGCAGGAGCTGCGCCTGAAGCGTCTGTACCCGAAGACGATCATCAAGCCGGCCCTGCACCAGATCCTGGTGCCGCGCCCCACTGCGGGCAAGATCGGCGGCAAGCCGGTCGTGGGGCGTGAACTGCTGGCGTGGACGGGGGAGTTCCTTACGACGATCCTGGGGTCGTGACGGGGGCCGCGGGTGCGGCGGACGGGCGACGGCCGATATGAGAGTTGACTCTCACGAATTGTGAGAGGATGCTCTCACGTCATGGACTCCAGTAACCGCATGGGCGATGTCGAGGTCACCGATCCGCAGGCGATGCGTGCTCTGGCTCATCCGGTGCGGCTGGCGATCCTCGACCACCTGAACCGGAACGGCCCGGCGACCGCGACCGAGCTCGCGCCGGATGTGGGGGCCACCCCTTCGGTGACGAGCTGGCACCTGCGCCACCTGGCGACCTTCGGACTGGTCCGCGACAGTGAGCCCGGCCCCGACCGTCGCAGCCGGCGGTGGGAGGCGGTGGCGCGCGGCTTCAGGTTCGAGGCGCCACAGGACCCGGCGGACGAGGAAGGCCGGTCGGCCGCGCGCGAGCTCTCGCGGCAGATGTTTCTGCGCTACGCGGACGTCCCCGGCCGCTGGGCCGCCGAGGTGGAGCCCGGACTCGATCCGGCATGGGGCGGCCCGGCCGGGCTGGCGTACACCCGCGTCACGGTCTCCGCCGCCGAACTCGCCGCGATCCAGGACGAGATGGAGCGTGTGCTCGCTCCGTACGTCACCCGGGACGCGGCCGACCGCCCTGCGGGCAGCCGTGGCGTCCGGCTGATGCGGTACGTCCTGCCGGAGGGCGACGGGGAACAGGGTGACGAGCGGGCAGGGCAGCCGTCATGAACGGTGGGCGGGGCCGGCCGCCCGCCATATCGCTGTGGCGGGACCGGCGGTTCGCCCGCTTCTGGGCCGGACAATCGGTGTCCCAGTTCGGCGACCGGATCACCGAACTGGCCCTGCCCCTGATCGCCGTCGGCGCACTGAACGCCTCGGCCAACCAGGTGGCATGGCTGACCGCACTCGTCTGGACCCCCAACCTGCTCGCGATCGTTCTGGGGGCCTGGGTCGATCAACAGGCCGGCAAACGGCGCCTGATGATCCTCGCCGACCTCCTGCGCACCGCGGTCCTGCTGAGCCTGCCGGTGGCGTACGTACTCGGCGCGGTGACGCTGACACATCTGTACGTCGTGGCGATCCTGGCGGGTGCGGCCGGCGTGCTGTTCAACACCGCCTACCCGCCGTTCTTCGTACGCCTTGTTCCGCGTGCTTCCTACATCGACGCGAACAGCAAGCTCAGCGCGAGCCGTTCGGTCTCCCAGGTGGCGGGCCCTGCGATCGGCGGCGCGCTGGTCCAGGCGCTCACCGCACCGGTGGCGATCGTGGTGGACGCCCTGACGTTCCTGGTCTCAGCGGTCCTGATCGGCCGGATCCGGGTCGAGGAACCACCGGCGGCCGCCGTGGCCACCGCACCCTCGCTGCTGCGGCGCGCCAGGGAGGGCCTCGCGTTCGTCGTCCGTCACCCGGTGCTGCGGGCCACGCTCGGCTGCGCGGCCACCGTCAACTTCTTCACCTTCGTCGCGGGCAGCGGCCTGCTCGTGCTCTTCGCGAGCCGGAGCCTCGGCCTGCCCGCAGGGGTGATCGGCGCCGCGCTGGGGGCCGGTGCGACAGGCGCCCTGCTCGGTGCGGTGGCCGCCCCCGCGCTCTCGCGCCGGCACGGGGTGGGCCGCAGCATCGTCGTGGGCGCGGTGCTGTTCCCCGCGCCGATCGCCATCGCTGCCGCGGCGGACGGTCCGCTCTGGCTCCGCGCCGGGGTGCTGGCGGCGTCACAGTTCGCCTCCGGCTTCGGCGTCATGCTGTTCGACGTCAACCTCAACTCGCTCCAGGCGGCAGTGATCCCCGACGGGATGCGCAGTCGCGTCGCGGGTGCGTACAGCACGGTCAACTACGGCGTACGCCCCGTCGGAGCCGTCGTCGGCGGCGTGCTGGCCACGCTCGTCGGCCTGCGGCCGACGCTCCTCGTCGCCGCGGTCGGCGGAGCTCTTTCGGTGCTGTGGCTCCTTCCCTCGCCGGTGCCCCGCACCCGCTCCCTGGACGCGGTCGCGGCGGAGGCCGGGGATACGGATGGCGTCGACCGGCCGGTGGTGCGTTGACGGCGGGGGTGATCCGCCCATATCGCTCTCCACTCAAGCCGACTGGGCGCCTTGTCCCCTTATGGGTGCCGCGGGGGTGGGTAGCTCGGGAAGTCGGGAGTGATGTGGGCGTTTTCCGGAGGCGGTGGAGGTGGTGCGAGAAGGCGCCCCGTTGCCCGATTCGCCTGGGGTTCGTCGTGGCTGCGGGTGCGTTTCCCCGGCGCGGGACCGGGGCGGTGGCCTGCGTCTTCGACGGCCGCGCGCCTCTTCGCTCCGGCGGGTCACTCGCCTGCAGGTCCCTCCGGCGCGAAGACCGGCGTGGCGAGTGCCCGGAACACCTCCTCCGGGTCCCGGTCGCCCAACGCCGCGCTCAGGTTGCCGCTGAGCAGCAGCGTGGCGAAGCCATGGGCCAGGGACCAGGCGGCCACGCCGGTGAGCCGGGCGTCTTCCCCGCCGCCGGAGGGGAGCGCCGTGACGCCCGCGCGCAGCTCCACCGTCGCCCGCTCCTTCGCGGCGATCAGGTCCGGATCGTCGGCGCGGTGAAGGTCGGGCTGGAACATCACCTGGAAGTGGGCCGGGTGTTCGGCGGCGAACCGTACGTACCGTACGCCCCGCTCCCTCAGGTCGGGGGCGTCGGCGAGGGCGTCGGCGAAGAGGGCGTAGCCCTCGGTGGCGATGGCGGTGAGCAGGCCCGTGCGGTCCTTGAAGTGGTGGGCGGGGGCGGCGTGGGAGACGCCGGCCCGCCGGGCAAGATCGCGCAGGCTCAGCGCGGCTGGACCCTCGGTGCGGATCACGTCGAGGGCGGCGGTGAGGACGGCCCGTCGCAGGTCGCCGTGGTGGTAGGTGCGGTCACTGCTCATGGACAGCACAGTACGCAGAATCTAGGCATTGACAAGTTCGCGGGGTGAGGTGCACTCTGGCTGCCATCGGGGATCTAGTCGGTGACTAGATCGAAGCGATCGCGGAAGGCGGAGACATGTCCGACGAGTTGGGTCGCGTACGGCAGATGTGGCACCTGCTGGAGCCCCTGCACGCTGTTCTCTACTACGCGCCGGAGGCCTTCGAGGAGGCCGCCGCGCTCGGATACGCCGTCGACGAGCGGTGGCCGAGCTACTTCGCCTGGCGGGCGGCGCCCCTCGGGGAGGAAGGGGTCGGGGCCGGTGCGGACAGGGTCGCGGAGGCCTTCTACAGCTTCAGCCCGGCGATGGTGGACGCGTACGTTCCCGCCGTCTGGTCCGTCGCCTCGCCCGCCGCCGTGCTCGAAGCCCGCGGCCGCGCCGTCGACCGTGCGTACCGGACGCTGCTGGGGGAGGCGGCCACCACTCCGGAGACGGCCGAGGCCGCCGCGCTCGTACGTCGCGTCGCGGAGGCCGCCGACACGACCGGCCGCCCGCTCGCCGCCGCCAACGCCGCCCTGCCCTGGCCGGACGAGCCGCACCTCGTGCTCTGGCAGGCGGCGACCGTCCTGCGCGAACACCGCGGCGACGGCCACCTCGCGGCGCTCGCCGGCGCGGAGCTCGATCCGGTCGAGGCGCTGGTCTCGTTCGCCGCGATCGGTGCGGCGCGCCGGGAGGTGTTCGCGAGCCGGCGGTGGAGCGACGAGGAGTGGTCGCAGGCCGGCGAACGGCTGGTGAAGCGCGGCCTGTTGGCGGACGACGGTACGGCGACGGAGGCGGGCCGGGCGTTGCGCGCCGAGGTTGAGCGGCGCACGGACGAGGCGGCGGCCGCTCCCTGGCAGGTCCTCACCGATCAGGAACGGGAACGGCTCGTGGAGCTGCTGGGCCCGTTGTGGGTGGCGGCGATCGGCTCAGGGCTGCTGCCGATGGAGACGACGCTGGGTATCGGCAAGGTGTGATTCGGGCCGCATCCGGAGCGAACGGATGCCATGAACACGTCCTCGCGGGGAAGACATCCGTAGGATTCCCGGGTTGGTTCGGCTTTCTCCCCGTCAGGACGGCTACGAGTGATATCTCCCCGCGTTTGTCGAGTGATCGTGCCCGCCCTGGGCGTGGTGGCTGTGCTGGCCCTGGCCGGCTGCGACCCGGAAAAGGTGGCTTCCGGCTCCGACCGGTCGAGCGGCAGCGCGAACGGCGGCGGCCGGTCCGCCACCGGCTTCGGCGCCAGCCCGCTGGACAACCCGGACGGTACGAAGCCGGGTCTCGCCCCCCTCACCTCCGACGCGGACCGCGCGGCGGCCCGCAAGGTCATCGAGAAGGTGGCGACCAAGGGCCGCGGCCCCAAGACCGGCTATGAGCGCGACAAGTTCGGGTACGCCTGGAAGGACTCGGTCGACGGCATCCCGCTCTCGCGGAACGGCTGCGACACACGGAACGATTTGCTGAATCGCGATGGGCAGAAGGTGAAGTTCCGGGACGGTTCGGACTGCGTGGTCGTCGCCATGACGCTCATGGACCCGTACACCGGCTCGGCCATCGATTGGCGCAAGCAGCAGGCCACCAAGGTCCAGATCGACCACGTCATGCCGCTCTCGTACGACTGGCAGATGGGCGCGGCCCGCTGGAACGAGGCCAAGCGTCAGCAGATCGCGAATGATCCGCTGAATCTGCTGCCCGTGGACGGCCCGGCCAACAACGCCAAGCGCGACTCGGGCCCCGCGTCCTGGCTGCCGCCGTACAAGCCGGTGCGCTGCTCGTACGCGCTGCGGTTCGCCCAGGTCTCGCTGAAGTACGAACTTCCGGTCACCACCGCGGACAAGAAGGTCATGCTGGAGCTGTGCGGAGGCTGACGGCCGGCCCCGCCCCCCGGCCGGCCGGCCGGGGCGTTCGGAGGCCCGAGCCCCGGGTCCGGTCCTGGTGGTCGGATGCTCGTCCCCCGGGGCCGGTCCGCGTGGTCAGAGGCCTGAGCCACCGGTCGCGTCGATCACCCTGCCGGTCACCCAGCGGGCGTCGTCCGAGGCGAGGAATGCCACGACGCCCGCGATGTCCTCCGGCTGCCCGACCCGGCCGAGGGCGGCCAGAGAGGCGGCCTGTTCCTCGGCCTCGGCGTTGCCGCGCAGCCAGTCCGCGTTGATGTCGGTGTCGGTGATGCCGGGGGCCACCGAGTTGACCGTGATGCCGCGCGGGCCCAGCTCCTTGGCGAGGGTCAGCGTGAAGGTGTCCAGCGCGCCCTTCGTCGCGCTGTAGGCGATGATCTCCGGCATGGCGACCCGGACCGCGCCGCTGGAGATGTTGATGATCCGGCCGCCGTCGCGCAGCCGTTCGAGACCGTGCCGGACGATGAAGAACGGTGCCCGTACGTTGACGGCGAAGACGTCGTCGAAGGCATCCTCCGTGAGGGAGCTCAGGCCGGAGAAGAGCCCCGAGGCGGCGTTGTTCACGATGATGTCCACCCCGCCGCCCGGTGCGTGTTCCGCGATCTGCGCGTCGAACGCCTCCCACAGGGCGGCCGCGTCGCCATGGGCGCCCAGCTCGGCGCGGACCGCGAACGCCGTGCCGCCGTTCTTGCGGATGACCTCGACGACCTCGTCCGCCGCGTTCGTGTCGCGGGCGTAGGCGACGGCCACGACGGCGCCGTCCCGTCCGAGTCGTTCCGCGATGCCGCGTCCGATGCCCCGGCTTCCGCCGGTGACCAGTGCGACCTTGCCCTCAAGTCCGTTCGTACGCATGGCTGTTGCCCACCCCTGTTTGTTGAGTGATCGTTCAAGAAAGAAGCTAGCACGACTTCTTGAGCGGGCGCTCTAGAATGTGCGCATGGGTGAGACGGGTGCGACGCGCGGTCGACCGCGTTCCTTCGATCGGGACGCGGCGCTCGCGGCCGCCACCCGGCTGTTCTGGGAGCGCGGGTACGGCGCGACCTCGATCGGCGAACTGACGGAGGCGATGGGCATCAGGCCCGCGAGCCTCTACGCCGCGTTCGGCGACAAGCGGTCACTCTTCGAGGAGTCGGTCATTGCGTACGGGAGGACGCCGGCCGGGTCCTTCATGGGCGAGGCACTGGAGGAGCCCACGGCCTACGGCGCGTTCGCGCGGATCCTGCGGGAGGCCGCGCAGATCTACGCGGACCCCTCCCATCCGGCGGGCTGTCTGACGATCAGGGCCGCCACCAACGTCACCCCGCAGGACGCCGAGGTGGGCGTTCGCCTGAGGGGCCTGCGCAACGCCAACCTCGTCGCCTGGGAAGCACGGCTGCGGGCCGCGCAGCGGGAGGGTGAGCTGCCCCCGGAGGCGAACCCGCAGGTTCTGGCCGGGTATTTCGCGGCGGTCATCCAGGGCATGTCGCAGCGGTCCTGCGACGGGGCCGACGCGGCCGAACTGGCGGAGATCGCCGAGCTGGCCCTGGCGGCCTGGCCGGGGGGCCGCTGACGTACGGATCGCCGGTGGCCGCAGCCGCGGGGGTCCGGATCGCCGAGGTGACCGGGGGGCCGCTGACGTACGGATCGCCGGTGGCCGCGGCCGGCGGGGAGACCGTGCGGGAGCTGCGCGACGGTTGATCGTGCGGCGGTCGGATGCGCTCTCCCAGGATGCCCGGGGGATGCCCGGGGGATGCCCGGAGGATGCCCTGTGTCTGACCTGTGAAGGAGCGGTGTACTCTACGGCGTCCGAATCCATCGGGCGTCTGTGCGAACGGTCCGGGCCGCTCCATGCCGGGCCGCCCGCGTCGCTCCCCTAAGGAACAAAGCGTGAAGCCTGCTGTGCCCCACGCCGTCGAGGCAGGTCCGCGTTCACCGCTCGCGATGGTGATGACGGCGACGCCCCGCGTCCTGCTGGCCGCGGTCCCCGTGGTCACGCTGGGCATGCTGTCCTTCGTGCCGTCCCTCGTCATCGCCGCCCGGCGGCGACGGACAGGCGACTGGGCGGCGTTCGCCGGCTTCGCGGCCGCCAACGTGGCCTGGGTGATCTGGGCGGCGCTGACCCCGGAGGAGACGCAGGGGGCGGAGTTCGCGGCGGATCTGCTGCTGGTGCTGGTCACCACGCTGGGGGCCGCGGCGCACGCCCTGTTCGCCGGGGCCCCGTGGCGGATGTCCCGTGCCGGTGCCGAGGGCGCAGCGTGAGGACGCGGCGGACCTGGCGGGGCAGGACGCCCGCGCCGCGGCGCCGAATGCCTCGTGTGCGGCTGCTCCTTGAGCGGACGGCGGCCCTGTTGCGCGGGCGGCGTGGCGCCTGGGCGGCCGGAGGCGTACTGCTGGTGGTCTGCGCTCTCGTCGCCGTGTGGGTGTTCGGCGGCGACGACGAAGCGGCCGGGCCGCCGGATGCCAGGGCGCGCCAGTACCAGGACGTGGATGCGTGCCTGCTCACCGGCGAGGACGGCATCGAGGCGGGCGGCCCCGCCGCCGCTGTCTGGCAGGGCATGGAGGCGGCCTCCGGAGACACGCGGGCCCGGGTCACTCATGTCCCGGTCATGGGCGAGCAGTCGGCGGCGAACGCGTTGCCGCACCTGAACGGTCTGATCCAGCGGGACTGCGAGGTCGTGCTGGCCACCGGCCGGGCCCAGACGGAGACCGTGCGCAAGGCGGCGGGCGGTCATCCGCAGGTGCGGTTCGTGGTGGTCGGATCCGAGGCGGGGGACCGGACCGCGGACACCGGCAACCTCACGGTGGTCGCGCCGGGCGACCGGGTGGCCGACGAGGTCGCGGAGGCGGTCCGACGGGCAGTCAAGGCCGTTCAGCAGTAGGCGAGGTGGCGGCACACGAGCGGTGAGATAAACATCGCATAAGATCACCCAGGAATAAGTAGATCCTGTGTCCGTGTATGGGGCAATCTCGCGAGGCCATATGTAGGCCTTGTGAAGAGAAAGCAGCCCCGATGCGTGCTCGATGGCGAAGACCATCATCGTTGTTCCCCCCAGGCCCCGTCGGACGACGCAGGGCGCGAGGCACGGCCATCGCCGTACTCGTCTCGCTCTCCTGCATGCTCACGACCGAGACGGCGTCCGCCACGGGCCAGACCCTTCCGGCGCTCTCGATGCCGAAGATGTCCCTGTCCGGGCTGTGGAAGTGGCTCGACGAGTCGCCCCTGCACACCCCCGACCAGGAGAGCGGCACCGCGCGCGGCAAGAGCCACACCGCCACCGCGGACCAGACCAGCAGCGATCTCGCGGTCGGTCACAAGGCAGGCAAGGGCAAGGGCGAACTCGACGCCTACACCCGGGCCGACGACCGCCCCGGCACGTCGGTCACCGACTCCGTCGCGGGCAACGCCAAGAGCTTCGACGCGAAGACCAGCAAGCGGAACGCGAAGAAGTCCACGGCGACCTCCGACTACTTCGTCAACACCGACGGATCGACCACCGTCCGGCACTACGCCGGCCGGTCCAACTTCAAGGGCGCCGACGGCACCTGGAAGCCGATCGACACCGACCTGACGCAGGACAAGGACGGCAGGCTCCAGCAGGCCGCCAACTCCCTCGACGTCGAGTTCGCCCCGGACGGAGCCGACCAGCAGCTCGCCTCGGTCGACTTCGGTGCGGGCCGCAGCCTCGCCTACTCGCTCCGCGGCGCGAAGAAGGCCGCCGTCACCGTCGACGCCGACAACACGGCCACGTACGCCGACGTCCTGCCGGACACCGACCTGCTGCTGTCCCCGCTCGCCGAGGGATTCAAGGAGCGGCTGGTCCTGCGGTCGGCCGACGCCCCCAACTCCTGGCTGTTCCCCCTCGATGTCCAGGGGCTCACCCCGCGCATCGCGGACAACGGCGACGTGGAGTTCACCGACGGGGACGGGGAGGTGACCGCCACCATTCCCCACGCCTTCATGGAGGACTCCAGGATCGACCCGCACTCCGGTGACGCGGCGATGTCCCGCGCGGTGACGTACGAACTGACCACCGCCGACGGCAAGCCCGCCCTGCGGCTGACCGCCGACCGCGACTGGCTGGACGATCCCGCCCGGGCCTATCCCGTCACCGTGGACCCGACGGTCACCGCCGGCAACACGACGTACGCGCAGAACACCATCGGCGGTGACCACTCCACCGAGAACCAGATCAAGGTCGGCAGTTACGACTCCGGCACCAACAAGGCGAACTCGTTCCTCCAGTTCTCCTCGCTGGGCACCACGCTCAAGGGCCAGCGGGTCACCGCCGCCACCCTGAACGTGTACGCGATCTGGTCCGCGACCTGCACCGCCGAGCCGTTCTCGGTGCACCCGGTCACCAAGTCCTGGACCCCGGCCGGAGTCACCTCCTACCCCGGCCCGGCGTACGGCGCCGCGATCGGCACCGCGACCGTCGCCCCCGGAGCCTCCTGCAGCAACAGCGCCAACTCCCTGAGCGTCGGCACGAAGATGCCGGTCAAGCTGTCCACCGGATGGTTCGACGGCATCGCCACCGGCAGCGCCAACTACGGCCTGGCCCTGACCGCGCCGACCGCCGACGGGCTGCACTGGAAGAAGTTCCACTCCGACAACAGCACCACGGCGGCCTTCCGGCCCGCACTGGACCTGACGTACACGGCCAACAAGGCGCCGCAGATCAACGCCCAGTACCCGCCGGAGAACCACCAGTCGAACACCCTCCAGCCGGAGCTGCTCGTCTACGCGAGCGACGCCGACAAGTGGCCGATGGCCGCTCTGACGTACGCCTTCGAGGTGTACGACGCGGACAGCGACAGCACCACGCCCGTCGCCACCTCCGGGATCATCACCAAGAGCAGCTGGAAGATACCCGCCGGCAAGCTCAAGTGGAGCAAGAACTACGCCTGGTACGTCAGCGTCACCGACGGATACGACTCGGTGATGTACTCGGCGAGCCGGTTCGCCACCGCGGTGCCACAGCCGCCGGTCACCTCGGGCCTCGCCCAGAACACCGACGGCCACGAGTTCGACCCGAGCGACGCCAACTACACCACCGAGGAAACCGACGCCGAGATCGAGGTCGTCGGCCCGTCCCTGTCCGTGGAGCGCTCGTACAACAGCCGTGACCCGCGCACCGACGGAGCCTTCGGCGCCGGCTGGGCGACGGTCACCGACATGACGGCCGTGGAGGTGAAGGACGGCGCCGGCACGCTCACCAGCGTCGTGATCACCTACCCGGGCGGCGAGCAGGTCGCCTTCGGCCGCAACGGCGACGGCACCTTCGTGCCGCCGATGGGACGGTATGCGCGACTGGCAGCGGCCACGTCGGGCGGCGGTTACACGCTGACCGACAAGGACTTCACCGCCTATGCCTTCCAGCAGGCGGTGACCGGCCGGACCGGCACGTTCGCGATCTCCTCCATCAAGGACTACGCGAACCGGGCGGAGACCTTCACCTACACGAGCGGCAAGCTCAGCAAGGTCACCAACACCACGTCCAACAGGTCGCTGACCTTCGCCTGGCAGACGCCCACCGGGGCCACCGCCCCGCACGTGTCGACCGTGACCACGGACCCCGCCAAGGCCGGGGACGCGAGCACCGCCCAGGTCTGGAACTACGGCTACACCGGCGACCAGCTCACCAAGGTCTGCCCGCCCGCCGACCCCACCAAGTGCACGGTCTACGGCTACGCCACGGGCAACCACTACCGCACGACCGTCATGGACGCGGACCCGTTCGCGTACTGGCGGCTCGGGGAGACCGGCGGCACGGTCGCGAGCGACACGGTCGACCTCAACCAGGGCAAGTTCAACGGCCTCTACCGCAACGTGACCCTCGGCGGGACCGGCCCGCTGGCCGGCTCCACGCAGAAGGCCGCCACGTTCAACGGCACCACGTCGTACGTCGAGATGCCGAGCGCCCCCGGCGCCACGCCCTCGTACACGACGGTGTCGCTGTGGTTCAAGACCACGCAGGCGGGCGGTGTCCTCTTCTACTACGGGGACAAGCCGCTCAGTGACGCCGACCCGGTCGCGAACACGAAGAAGAACACCCCGGCGGTGTACGTCGGCACGGACGGCAAGCTCCGAGGCTGTCTGGCCATGGCGTCATGCGCGACGACCATCGTCTCCACGCCCACCGTCACGGACGGCCAGTGGCACAACGCCGCACTGACCGGTGCGGGCAACAGCCAGACGCTCTACCTGGACGGCGCGAAGCAGGGCACCCTTTCCGGCGCCATCAACGACTGGGAGCAGCCCTACCTCTCTCTGGGCGCCGGGAAGAACACCGCGGGCTGGCCCGCCATGAACCCCAACGACACACTGGGGCACTACACGGGTCAGATCGCCGAGGTGGCGATCTACACCGAGGCGCTCGATCCGTCCGCCATCGCCGCGCAGTACCAGGCCGCCAAGAGGTCCGCGGGACTGCTCAACAAGATCACCACGCCGAATGGCAAGGTCCAGTCGGCCGTCACCTATGGCACCACGGACGACCTGGTGCTCCAGGCCACCGACGGCGACGGCGGTACCTGGAAGCTGAACCCCGCCACGGTCACCGGCTCGTCCCAGGTCTACCGCTCCTCGGTGATGGGTTCGGCTCCGGCCGGCTACTGGCGCCTGGACGACACCCAGGGAGCCGCGCAGGCCGCCAACGAGCTGCATACGGGCTTCGGTACGTACAACAGCGTCACCCAGGGCGTGGCCGGGCCGTTCGGTGCCGGTGATGTCACGGCGGCGCAGTTCAACGGCACCAGCTCGTACGCGGAGGTGCCCTACGGGTCTTGGCACGCCAAGGGCGACCGGTCCGTCGAGCTGTGGTTCAAGACGGCGAAGCCCGGCGTACTGATCACCGAGCAGGACCAGGCGATCGATGATCCGGCAGGGCTCGGCGGCTCACGGTCCCCGGTGCTGTACGTCGGTGCCGACGGCAAGCTGCGTGGCCACTGGTGGAGCGCGAGCGCCGGTGCGGCGACGGACTTCGGCTCCAAGTCGACGGTCACGGACAACGGCTGGCACCACGCCGTTCTCTCCGCCGCCGGCAGCACACAGACCATGTACCTGGACGGCGTCAAGCAGGGCGTCTTCAAGGGGGCGGCCGGAGACGAGAACAACAAGCACACCTACATCGGCGCGGGTTACGCCAAGGGCTGGTTCAGCGCGCCGGCCGACATCAGCTACTTCACCGGCTCCATAGCCGAGGTCGCCGTCCACGCGGCCGGCCTCACCGAGGAGCAGGTCGAGCAGCACTGGTCGGCGTACAAGGCATCCTCGGGCGTCGCCCCGGTGCGGACGGTGAAGCTCACCGACCCCACCGAGAAGACACTCACCTACGTGTACGACGCGGAGATGGGCAACCGTCTGCTGACCGCGATCGACACCAACGGCAAGCGGACCACCTACGGATACGACACGGCGGGCTTCCTGCGCACCGTGACCGACGCCAACGGCAACCGCTCGATCACCGGCCACGACATCCGCGGCAACACGGTCTCCCAGACCATGTGCCAGGACACGGCGGCGGACAAGTGCGCCACCGACTACTACACGTACTACCCGGACTCGACCACGGCGTTCCCGCCGATGGACCCGCGCAACGACCTGGTGCTCACCGAGCGCGACGGCCGTTCCTCGGGGCCGACGGACAACACCTACCTGACCAGCTACGCGTACGACACGGCGGGCAACCTCACCTCGGTGACGACGCCACCGGTGCCGGGCCACCCCGACGGGCGGACCGCCACCACCGCGTACACGACCGCCACCACCGCGGCGGCCGAGGGCGGCACCGCGAAGGCGCCGGCCGGACTGGTCGCCGAAGTGGTCACTCCGGGCGGCAGGAGGACCGCGTACTCCTACTTCGCCAACGGTGACGTCGCCGAGGTGACCGACGCCAACGGCGCCAAGGAGAAGAGCACCTACGACAGCCTCGGCCGTCAGCTGACCAGGACCGAGGTGACCGACGCCCAGCCGGCCGGCCTCACCACGACGCTGACGTACGACAAGGACGACCAGGTCCTCACCGAGACCGACCCGCCGGTCACCAACCGGGTCACCGGCGCCGTCCACACCGGGCGGACCAGCACGGTGTACGACGCCGACGGCAACGTCTCCTCGCAGACGATCGCCGACCTGACCGGCGGTGACGCCTCCCGCGCCACCTCGATCACGTACGACGCGTACAACCGCATGGCGTCGAGGACCGACCCGGGCGGCGACACCACGTCGTTCGAGTACGACGTGTACGGCAACAAGGTCAAGGAGACCGACCCGGCAGGCAACGTCAACACCTACACCTTCGACGGAGAGGGCAGGCCCCTCACCACCAACCTGCTGAACTACACGGGCGACCCGGCGAACCCCTCGTCGCCCACGACCCTCGTGCAGGAGTCCCGCGCCTACGACCCGGCGGGCCGCCTCGCGTCGATCACCGACGCGATGGGCCACGTCACGGCGTACACGTACACCGACGACGGTCTCGCCGCCTCGGTGGTGCGCAAGGACCCTGCCAACGGGCTCTCCTTCACCGAGGAGGCCAACACCTACGACGCGGCCGGCAACCTGGTCAAGCAGGTCACCAACGACGGCCAGACCGTCTCCACGTTCACGGTGGACGCGTCCGACCGCACCACGTCGTCGGTCCTGGACCCGGGCGGTCTCGCCCGGACCACGAAGGTGAGCTACGACCCGGACGACAACGTCGTATCCGAGACCGACCTCGACCCGGCCAACGGCCGTACGAGCACCGAGGACACGCTCTACGACAACCTCGGCAACGTCACCGGATCCACCCTGCACGACGGCACCACCGCACCGGTGGCCCGATGGAAGATGGCCGAGACCAGCGGTACGTCGGCCGCGGACTCCTCCGGCGGTAACAACACCGCCACCTTCGGCAGCGGGGTCACCCGTTCCACCGAACGCGGCGGCTCGGCCGTCTTCGACGGTACGGCGAACGCCTACGGCCGGACGAAGGGCGCGGCGGTCAACACCGGCGGCTCCTTCACCGTCTCCACGTGGGTCAAGCTGAACTCCACTGCGGCCAACAGCACGTTCCTCGCGCAGGACGGTGAGACCGCGAGCGGCTTCCAGCTGTACTACTCGACAGGCCTCGGGTGGACCTTCAACCGGCACAGTACGGACGCATTGAAGCCCACCATTGTGCGGACCAGCTCCGGTACCGCGGCCGCGACCGCCGGTACGTGGACCCACCTGGCGGGTGTGTACGACAAGGAGGCCGCCCAGATCCGGCTGTACGTCAACGGCGTACTGTCCGGGACCCCCGCAGCCTTCACCACTCCCTGGGACGCCACCGGCCCCCTACAGATCGGGCGGAGGCTGTATGACGGCAGCTACGGCGAAGAGACCAACGGCTCGCTCAACGACATCCAGGTCTACGGCGAGGCACTGACCGCGGCCCAGGTGACCGCACTCAAGGGCGGCACCCTGCCGGCCGCGGGCAGTTCCGTCCGCACCAACAGCTGGAAGCTGGACCAGCGCGGACTGCCGCTGTCCATGACCGACGACAACGGAGTCACCACCGACTACGGCTACGACGAGGCCGGTCAGCAGACCAGCGTCACCGAGCCCGCAGTCAACAGCGAGACCGGAGGCGGCACGGCGGTGTCGGTCCGGCCGGTGTCGATGATCGGCTACAACACGTTCGGCGAGGACACCGAGTCCTCCGACGCGCTGGGCAACGTGGTGACGACGGCGTACGACGCCGAGGGCCAGGAGTCCTCGACGACGATGCCGGACTACACCCCGCCGGGGGCCTCGGCCCCGATCACGGCCGCGACCTGGAACGAGTACAACAAGCTCGGCCAGGTCACCGCCGAGGTCGACCCGCTGGGCAAGCGCACCGAGTACGCCTACACCCAGCTCGGCGACCTGGCCTCGGTCAAGGAGCCCGGCGGCGCCACGACGCGGTACACGTACACCGCCAACGGTGACCAGCTGTCGGCCACCCGGCCCGGCGGCGCCCGCCAGGAGACGACCTGGGACTACCTCGGCCGCCCGGTCACGGACACGGACATCGTGCGCCAGCCGACCGAGCGGGCGTACACGTCCATCAACGAGTACAAGGCACCGGGAGGTGAACTCTCCCGGACGGTCAGCCCGACCGGGGTGAGCGAGTCCTACAAGTACAACGTCCTCGGCGAGACGACGGAGGTGACCGACGCCGCGGGCGCCACCAGCCGCTTCACGTACGACATGGACGGCCGGCCGCTCACGTCGGTGGACGCCGACGGCACCAGCACCGCCAATACCTACGACGGCTACGGCCAGCTGACCGCCACGAAGGACCTGGACGCGACGGGCAAGGTGCTGCGTACCAGCAGCTCCACCTACGACCGTGCGGGCAACCCGACGTCGGTGACGGACTACCGGGGCCACACGGTCACGCTCACGAGCGACGCGACGGGCCTGATCACCAAGGCCGTCCAGCCGGTCTCGGAGACCGAGTCGATCACCACGACCTTCGGCTACGACGCGGCGGGCAACCGCACGCGCTTTACCGACGGCCGCGGCAACGCCTTCCTCACCACGTACAACACGTGGGGCATGGCGGAGAAGGAGATCGAGCCGTCCACCCCGGCGCATCCGGACCTCGTGGACCGTACGTTCACGATGGTCTACGACGCGGCGGGCCGCCCCCAGGAGCAGCGCTCCCCGGGCGGGGTGGTCGTCAGCAACGAGTACGACGACCGGAGCCGGCTGGTCCGCCAGCACGGCACGGGCGCGGAAGCGGCGACCACCGACCACACGTACACCTACGACGAGGACGACCAGGTCACCTCGGTGGCCGGCACGGACGAGGAGAAGAACACCTTCTCCTACGACGACCGCGGCCTGCTCCTGAGCGCCAACGGCCCTTCCGGCAGCTCCTCCTTCGCCTACGACGGCAACGGGGCGATGACCTCGCGCAAGGACGCGTCGGGCACGTCGACCTTCGGGTACGACACGGCGGGCCGCCTGAAGTCGGCGGTGGACGGTGCGAGCGGTACGTCGATGACGTACGGCTACGACACCGAGTCGAATGTGACGTCGATCGAGTACGGGCAGGGCAAGGGGAGGCGTGACTTCTCGTACGACTCTCTGGGCCAGCTCACGACGGACAGGCTGACGTCGCCGACGGGCAAGTCCCTGGCGTCGTTCACGTACGGCTACGACCTGAACGGCAACGAGACGTCGAAGACGACGACGGGTGTCGCCGGGGCGGCCACGAACACGTACACGTACGACTGGGCGAACCGCCTGTCGTCCTGGAACAACGGGAGTGCGACCGAGCAGTACGGCTACGACGCGTCCGGCAACCGGACCCGCGTGGGCGGTGACACGTACACGTACGACGCCCGCAACCGACTCAGCTCGGACGGGCAGAGCACGTACACGTACACCGCGCGCGGCACGATGAGTTCGGTTACGGACGAGGGTGGTGTGCAGACCTCGGTGAAGGCGGACGCCTTCAACCGGGTGATCAGCGAGGGCCAGCGGACGTACACGTACGACGGTCTGGACCGGACGCTGACCGCCACGGACGGCCAGGGCGGCACGCTGTACGACTTCGCGTACAGCGGGGCCGGCAACGACGTGGCGTCCGACGGCGGCACGTCGTACAGCCGCAACGTCGACGGTTCGCTGATGGGCATC